>NZ_AEVS01000052.1 GCF_000189255.1 Vibrio brasiliensis LMG 20546
TGATTCGTAACACAGAAAGCTGCCACTGTTGTTCAAATTGGTATTTAACCAACTAGCGTAATTTATGATATATGGTTTGTTTCTGGGTCAAAGGTGCCGAAATATCAGCCTCGATATTTAACAACACTGGAGAGCAAGTCATGGACACAAAAGGAAACATTTCAACCACCGATACCGATATTCCCCATTTACTTAACCAAAGTAAGACTTTCGCCACGCCGAGAGTAATAGAAGGCGCGAGCATGATTGCATGTATATGCATAGGTGCAGGTATGCTAGGACTGCCATCTGCTGGAGCAGGTGCGTGGACACTCTGGTCGATACTACTGCTGGGTATTGCCATGGTAGCTATGTCGGCTAGTGGTTGTTGTATACTCGAGGTGCTGCAAACCTATGACAAACGAGTGTCAATCGCGTCAATTACCAAAGATCTTCTAGGCCTTAAGGTCGCATTTGTCACTAACCTTGCCGTCTATTTTGTCGGTGGAGCGTTGCTTTATGCGTACACAACCTCGTCAGGTTTAATGATCGAAGAGTTTACTGGTCTAGACAGCCGATGGGCTTCAATTCTGTTCGTTGCCATTTGTTCAATTTCGGTTTGGCATTCGTCTATTTTAGTCAGCCGTATCTCGGTCCTGTTGATAGTTTTTGTCGTTATAAGCTTTTGCCTGATTGCCGGAGGACTTGTATTTGAGGTCGAGATCTCGACCTTGCTGGAATTGGACCTACCTATTCCAGAACAGGCGCTCTACTCACTGTCTCTATTTCCAATCGCGCTAGCGTCATTCGGATACCATCATAATGTCTCCACAGTTCGTGATATTTACCAGAATGAGCATAAAGCACAATCGGCCATAATCGGCGGAACAATGATTGCTTTCATCATGTATGTACTTTGGTTGGTTGCAGTATTCGGTAATGTACCGAGAGATAGCTTTGTTGGGATAATACAGCAGGGAGGGAATGTTAATATCCTGTTGTCCGAACTGACCAATTACGTGCAAAGTCCGATTATGAACAACGTTGTCACAGCGTTTACTGCATCGGCAATCCTTTCGAGTTTTATTTGTGTAGGGATGGGCGTGTTTGATTATCTGGCTGACCTGTTCAAGTTTGATGATAGTAAGCAAGGTAGGGCAAAGTCACTCGCCGTTACATTCTTGCCACCACTTTTTGCTTCACTCGCCATCCCCTTCGGATTTTTGGCTGCGCTCAATGTTGCGGCATCAGCTGCCGCTTTCTGGGCTTGCATCATTCCGGCATTATTAGTCGTCAAGGCTAGATCAAAAAGAAAGACCCAGGGACAGATAGAAACTCGCTATAAAGTACCGGGAGGTAACTTAACACTATCGGGTATATTGATATTTGGTAGCGTGGTTATCTTTATTCATGTTTCCTCTTTTACGACCTTGATCCCTCAGTTCGGTATTTATTGAATATCGCAAACATAAAAAAAGACCACACAGGGCTGTGTGGTCAATAAGCGGCGATAAATAAGGAGGCATCGTCGCATGTAGGACAAGAGCCAGCAAGAACCCAGCGCCCGTAGACAGTGTGCTGAAACTCACGTGACTCTTTCCTGCAGTTATATTTGTATCTTGTCAGATAAAATGGAGGTAGTAAATTTTGATAATTAAGTCTTATCAATGACTTAATAGAAAATAAATGACGTTTAAATTACTCATCCCTTCCGATGTATTTTCAATATTATTATCACCGAGACATTGCATCTCGCGTCTCAATTCGGATCGAAACTGTTTACCTAAATGACGCTTCGATTGTTCTTTAAATGATTAACCGTGAGAACATCAGATGAATAACGAACAAAGTGCTTCAACCCTGGTTTCCCGTACATCAATTCACCCGCCAGAGCCGTTTCGAATTAGAGTGATTGAGCCTATTGACCGTATTTCGCCCTTAGAAAGAGAGCGTGCCTTAAATGAGGCTGGACTCAATACGTTGTTACTAGAAAGCAAAGACGTTTACATTGATTGCCTGACTGACAGTGGAACAGGCGCAGTCACACAATCAATGCAGGCAGCAATGTTAATGGGTGATGAAGCGTATGGTGGTAGCAGAAGCTTTACTAAGCTATCAGCAGCTGTCGAAGATATTTTTGACTACCAACTCACTATTCCGACCCACCAAGGGCGTGGGGCAGAGCAACTGTATGTGCCTAAGTTGATAGAGCTTAGAGAGAAGAAGTTTGGTTTGCAACGTGACAAGATGACAGTTGTTTCCAACTTCTTTTTTGATACCACTCAGGCTCATTCACAGATTAACGGCTGTAATATTGTCAATGCACCTGTAGAGGAAGCATTTGATACCAATAAGTCGGCGAGCTTTAAAGGTGATTTTGATCTCGAGATCCTTCAGAGCACGATTGAGGCGGTAGGGGCGCAGCACATTCCATATATAGTGGTAACGATCACTTGTAACTCGGTGGGTGGTCAGCCAGTCTCGATGTCCAACTTAAGACAGGTTTACGCCATTGCACAAGAATACGAAATCCCTGTCGTGATTGACTGTGCCAGATTTGCAGAGAATGCCTATTTTATTCAACAGCGCGAAGAGGGATACGAATACGAGTCGATACAAGAGATCACTAAAGAGATGTTCAGCTATGGAGATCTATTCTCAATGTCAGCAAAAAAGGATGCCATGGTCCCAATCGGCGGTATCCTAAGTTTTCGAACACATGAGTACTTTGAAGTATTCAGAGAATGCCAGAACTTGTGTGTTGTACTAGAAGGATTTCCTACATATGGAGGCCTTGAAGGTGGAGCAATGGAGCGGCTTGCCGTAGGTTTATATGAAGCAATGAGACAAGAGTGGTTAGATTATCGTATTCGTCAGGTTAGATATCTGGTTGAAGGACTGAGAAAGATAGGTATCCCATGTCAACAACCTGGAGGCCATGCTGCATTCGTAGATGCAGGTAAATTACTGCCTCATATCCCAGCAGAGAACTTCCCGGGGGTCGCATTGGCAAACGAGCTTTATTTGGTCGCAGGGATAAGAACACCGGAAATCGGTTCTTTACTGATAGGACGCAACTCCAAAACCGGTGAACAAATACCGTGTCCTACTGAATTATTACGAATTACTTTGCCGAGAGCGACCTATACCCAGTCACATATGGACTACATTATTCAGGCGTTTCGACTGATAAAAGATAATGTAGATAAAATAAAAGGGGTGCGGTTTACCTATGAGCCGCCAGTGTTAAGGCACTTCAATGCCAGATTCGCTAATGTGGAATAACAACAAAGGCGCTCAATTGAGCGCCTTTGTTTTATCTGTCGAAAGTAACTTGTGATTATTTCTTACGGCAGTATTCAGCGATAACGTACATAGACTGGCCGCCATTCGCTTTACCAGAAACAAGCTTAGGATCGTCGCCGATGCTGATGCCACGGATAACCGTACCTTGCTTGATTACCTGGTTCGTACCTTTAACTGGCAGGTCTTTGATAACCGTTACGTCGTCACCTTTTTTAAGTTCAACGCCGTTGCAATCAAGAGGTTTGTCATCAGCAGACATACCCGTCATTGCCCAGTTCATTTGCTCTTCTTCCATGTACATCATGTCTAGCGCATCTTGCGCCCAGCTTTCAGTATTCAGGCGAGTAAGTTGACGCCAAGCGGTAACTTGTACTGCAGGTACCTGACTCCACATGCTGTCGTTCAGACAACGCCAGTGGTTAATGTCTTTAGGTTCGTCGATTTCACCCAGACATTTGTCACAGACCATGATGCCGTAATCTACTGTCACATGGCTGTGCGGAGGAACAGCGTATGCCGTTAGTGGCGCGTCAGCAGCACATAGTTCACATTTCGATTGGCAGCGTTCTAGCATAGTAGCTTCAGAAGACATAATGGACTCACATATATTAGGTGTTAATAACGCGGCTATTATGCACTTTATCCATCGAAATGAAAGGGCTATTAATGAGAGCAAAGGTTTTCCTTAAATAAAATTGCTCAGTTCTGACTTTTGTAATCATTCAAGTAACAAAGTACGCCACTTCAATAGCTTAATGAGTGTGACAATGTCACATTGTTATCAATTTCTTTACCTCTATAGTCACTATAGGCATAATCGACCGCGTCTTTATATCAAATTAATAGGTCACGGAAGTTGGAATTACTATCCATTGATTTCTTAGGGAAACCACTTCGCCTTGAAGGTTCTATGGCAGGGTGGCAACAATTGTTCTGGAACAACCAGTTAGTCTCACAATTAGATGCAGATTCTGAACGCGGGGCAGAGACGCAACACCAGTTCACTCTTATGAATGGTGAGCAGGCTCTTGAGTGTAAGCTAGAGACGAAGCTGGGATGGCAGCCGTTTATTCTTGATTACCAGGCGAGTATTAATGGTGAGATCATTGCCCAGGGTAATCGAGACACTAAAGATATCGAGCAACAAGTCCCTCATACACCGCCGACACCAGAAAGGCGTTTCAGCCTGATTGGTTTACTGTCACTGGGCATGAAAGCGTTAAAAAGTGCCAAACTGATTAAGGTGGTGCTGGCTTCAGCGAGTCTGGCGGCATACTCGTGGCTGTTTTCGTTTCAGTTTGCGCTAGCACTGATCGCGTGTCTGGTATTTCACGAGTATGGCCATGTAAAAGCGATGAAATACTTTGGCATGAAAACCAAAGGTATCTATCTGGTGCCATTCTTGGGTGGCTTAGCGCTGAGTGACGAGAAGATAAACACTCGTTGGCAAGACGTTGTTATCTCAATCATGGGGCCGATGTTTGGTCTGGTTTTATCGCTAGTACTACTCGTGATCTACTTGATCACAGGGGAGATGTTCTTTGCCGGACTGGCGGTATTCAACGCTTTCTTGAATCTATTTAACTTACTGCCGATTTTACCACTCGATGGCGGACACGTATTGAAAAGCATCAGTTTCTCAATGAACAGCATCGCCGGTATTATTCTATGTACAGCCGCGGCGGCTGGTGGCGTGGTATTAAGCTACTCACTTGGCCTGACTCTATTCGGCTTCCTGCTCATCATGGGTATGTTAGAGATCGTATTTGAGTGGCGTGGTCGTCACCACAGCCATTTACTTCCTCTCGACCGCTACGGTCAGATTGTCTCTGCAGTCTGGTACGTAGGATTGGTGGCAGGACTTATCGGAATAATCTGGTTCTTTGCGTCTACCGGTGATCAGCTACTTCAGTTACCGTTATTAATACTTGGTACATAATCACGAAAAAGGGAGCATGAGGCTCCCTTTTTTATCTGCTAGGAACAGTTTGCCCGTTTGACCGAGTAGTCAGGCAGGGTCTTTATCTTGGCTGAAAGATCCTGGATACGTGTACTGTGCGATGGGTGAGTAGAGAGCAGCTCTGGAGGCTGGCTACCACCGGAAGCTTTAGCCATGTTCTTCCAAAGGTCGATGCTTTGATTTGGATCGAAGCCAGACTTCGCCATTAGCTCTAATCCAACTAAGTCCGCCTCTGATTCCTGAGTTCGGCCATAGGGCATCAATACTCCGTACTGAACACCTAAGCCAAGCGCTGCCATAGTGGCTTGACGATATTGTGCGTAATCCGATGAACCTAATGCAATACTGGTGATCTGTAAGCCAGCGTTGGCAATCTGTGATTGAGAAAGACGCTCGTTACTATGGTCTGCTAATACGTGGGCAATCTCATGTCCGATAACCGTTGCTAACTGATCCTGATTGACTGCGACATCAAGCAATCCAGTATAAACCCCAATCTTTCCACCTGGCAGGGCGAAGGCATTGACCTGCTTACTATCAAATACAACCACTTCCCAGTCAGTAAAGCCGGGCTGTTTTGGTACATGTTGAGTGATTGCTTTGGTGACACATTGAACGTAGGCGTTGGTTTTAGCGTCTTTACTCACCGTCTGTTGTTGTTTCATCTGCTCGAATGATTGAGCGCCGAGAGAACTCATGTCCTGATCAGAAAACAGCAGTAACTGATTACGACCTGTTGGAGAGGAAGTACAGGCAACAGCGGCTAAAGCTGCAGCAAGTGTTGAAATTTTTAACCACGTTCGCATCGAATTCTCCATTTCAAACGCAATATACAATTGGTAAATCATACCATTAGGGTACAATCCTTGTTAACCATAGTTCAAAGCGGAATTAAGAATGAGTATTTGGAAACAGCCGATCGATCTAGAGCTTCTTAACCACACATCAAAAAACACTTTGATAGAGCACCTCAATATTATTTATACCGACTTTGGTGATGACTTTATCTCAGCGACCATGCCGGTGTGCTCGTTTACCCATCAGCCGCTTGGCATGTTGCATGGCGGAGCATCAGTTGTACTTGCAGAAACTCTTGGTTCCGTCGCGGCTAATTTCTGTGTGCCAAAAGGGAGCTACTGCGTAGGTCTGGATATCAATGCGAATCATGTTCGCTCGATGCGCAGTGGTCACGTTGTTGGTACTGCAAAGCCAATACATCTGGGTGTCTCAACACAGGTATGGCAGATCAACATTACTGATGACCGCGAACGACTTGTTTGTACCAGCCGTTTAACCATCGCAGTTAAAAATAAACGTAAGCCATCAGCCGAAAGTGCAGGTAAAGAGCAATGATGATCCCTTTCAGTGGCGGTAAAATTATCGCTACCGCCTTTGAAGTAGTGGTAAAACTCGAAGGTTCACATATGGTTACCTTGCAAGCACAGAATGACGCGATTACGTTAATCGGGCGTGGAGCTAACGTTATATCAGCGAATGGCAGTGAAACAAAGTGGTCAGTTAAGATTGATAACGAACAACAATTAATCGAGTTATCACAGCAAATTAGCGGCGAGATACAATAATCGAATTATCACTTGATCCTTTAATGCTAAATGGGGAAACTCGTTGTTAGATTAATAATGACGAGTTTTCCTCTTTATGAGTAGCCCGAGACTAAGAGTCCAATTTGAAACCCTGTTTGAACACTATAAAGGCCAGGACTGTGGTGTTCAGCTTGAAGAAATCACCGAGATCTTATTCTGTACCAGACGTAATGCCCGTATCGTCCTTAACAAGATGGAAGAGGAAGGCTGGCTAGAATGGCACCCCGCACCGGGGCGAGGCAAGTTATCTCAGTTGATCTTTAAACGTAGCCGGGCCGATGTTAGTGAAAACCTTGCTCGACGCTACTTAGAAGAGGGAAAGATCGGTCAGGCGCTCAAAGTGCTAGACCACGACAGTGCAAAGCTTGCTCAAGTGGTTGAAAGCTATCTTGGTATTGTTCACCAGGAAGGGCAACAAGTTGTGCGTCTTCCTTATTACCGTCCGCTTACCACACTCAACCCTAGTGTCCCAATGCGCCGTTCAGAGCTCCATATCGCGCAGCAAATCTTTAGTGGTTTGACCCAAATTGACGAATCAGAGCAGTTACAGCCAGATCTTGCCCACACATGGGAGATGTTATCGCCGACTCATTGGCGTTTCTATATCCGTCCGAGTGTTCGCTTTCACAATGGCGATCTACTTACGATGCAAAACATCATCGACTGCCTCAACGCGCTCAGAAGCAAAAATCTCTACTCACATTTCGATCGCATAGAGTCACCAGGGCACTTAGTCGTCGATATACATCTCACACAAAGCGATTACCAGTTGCCGCTACTGCTATCGGAGTCGTGCGCTAAAATCATTTTACCTCCTGAAAGTAGGGCGGATGACTTTGATATGTTCCCGATTGGAACAGGGCCCTACAAAGTCGTTCAGAACGATAACAAACGCTTGGTACTTAAAGCGTTTGACGGCTATTTCGGGTTCAGACCTCTACTCGATCGTGTTGAAGTCTGGGTTATCGATGAAGCGCACTCTTCAATGGTATTTCCAAGTCTGTCAAAGCCAATTAAGCCGGATGTCGCCAACTATGGAGATGAAGTCGAGCTCGACCCAGGCTGCACCTTGTTGTTGCTTAACCGTAAAAATGGCTTAGCAGTAAGTGATGAATGGGCGAGTTACTTCAGTCATAGGCTCAACACGCTCAACCTGTTTCAGCAGTTACCACAAGACAAGATTGTTGAGTTAGGCGTTTTACCGGCTCACGGATTAAAGCCAGGTTGGTATCACCACACCAGACAGGGGTATACCTCACCGCCTTCATACCGAACCGTGACAATCGCTTACCATGCGCAGCACCCAATGTTTCCAACTCTGGTTAAATGTATCGAAGCGATCCTTAAACAAGACGGTTTGAGCGTAAACCTGATCAAATACGACATTACGGTTGAAGACACCACAGAAGTTGATATCTGGATAAAACCAATGGGAATTGCGACCAATCGTGACGACGCATTGGCTGGTTGGTTGCTCAACTACAGTGATATTGAGGCATTAAGCATTAGCGAAGATTTTGAATATTGGACTAAAGTCGTAAAAGAGTGGCAAGCAGCAGAAAATGCTAGTTTTCCTGCCTTAGAAATCGGTAAATCACTGGTAGAAAGAATGCAATTGATTCCGATGTTCCATTGCTGGCTCGGAGTAAGTAAAGATCAATGTGGTTCGCTGCAAAACGCCAAATGCAACGCTCTTGGTTGGTTTGACTTTAGCAAAGTGTGGGTCAAACCTGCGTTGGATCTCACTTTCGAGCAAAAGGAAGAGTAATTAGTTTGGCAAAACCTAATAAAAAACAGCCCTCTAAAACAGTTAACGTATTCTGTGCCAAATGTAAGTATCAGCTATTTAAATACCGTAAAGGGGGCAAAGGCGCATTAGTTAAATGCTTTAAAGAGCGAATTGTTGAGGATTACACTGAAAAACCCTGTTTTTGTCCGGGTTGTGGCTGTGAGTTTGCGAGGGATACATTAGTCCGAGGTACGCCAGCATTTAAGATTATCGGCGGTAAAGTCACTATGAAGTAGGGCTCAATCAGCATAATCTTTTAACATATTTGTCAGTGTGATTATTTACCGAAACTGTTTAAAACGGGCGGAAAAACGCTGATTTTGATCTGAGTCGATAAAAAACGTAAAAATCTCGTTAAGAGCTATCATTGTTTTGTAAAGGTGTTAGAATAGCCGCAGTTTCGATTCGGTTTTTCCAACTTTACATTAGGGGTTTACAATGGAGTTAGGTCTCATCATCACTTTCATCGTTGCAGCGGCTGTAATGGTTAAGAAAGAGATGGCAAGCGCAAAATAATCGGTTTATTCATTCCAATTTCTCATTTCTTTTTTGAATGAACCACTAAAAGCTCCTTATTAGGGGCTTTTTTAGTTTCTGGCCTTTCTAATCTCAATTCTTCTAGCCAAGTGAGTAAGATATAGTCTTTACAATTTTTACCAATGAAAGTGATAGTAATTATCATTTACATTCGTATAATGTTGAGCGCGAAAACTATAACTCAACTAGAGAAATTACGGATAATGAAAGTCAACTTCAGCCTTGTAGCATCAGCAGTGGTGCTCGCTCTCTCAACAAACTCTGTCCACGCTCAGGACGTAACCACATTTGATGAGGTCGTCGTGTCAGCATCACTTGCAGAAAAAACACAGCAGGATAAGACACGCTCAATTGAAACTATTGACCACCAGCAATTGGAAGAAATGCAAGTCAATTCCGTTGCTGAGACCGTTAAGTATCAACCTAACCTGACTACAGTTGGCGCTAATGTCGCCGGTAACCAGTCGGTGAATATTCGTGGTTTAGGTGACAATAAAGTTCTACAAGTTATCGATGGCACGCGACAGAATATCCAGTATGGCCACCGCCCAACATACTTTTTAGATCCCGCTCTATTGGGCAGTGTGGAAGTCATTAAAGGTCCTATCAGTTCTCTATACGGCTCCGGTGCCATCGGTGGTGTCGTCATTCAAAACACGCTAACCGCTGATGATCTTATCGAAGATCAGGGGCTGGGTGGTCGTATCAAACTTGGTTATCAGGATAACGGAGACGTCTGGACCAACTCTGCGGCATTGGCGACGAAACAGAACGATGTCGACTGGATTCTTGCAGGTAGTTACACCGATTCAGGTGATATGAAGCAGGGGAATGGGGACACTCTTTACGGAACTAAAGCGGAAAACCTGACAGGTCTTGCAAAAGTAAACTGGCAGGTGAATGATGAACATAAACTTGGCCTGAGTTTACGATACGCTGATCTTGATGGTCGACCACCGGTAGTGGGAGACTCTAGTGGTCAGATTAACGATCCTGACAAACTGATCTCTCGTAAAGTTAAAGATTCGTCTGCTGCGCTTAAGTACGCCTACAACCCTCAGTCTGAGCTAATCAACCTAGAGTCTTCGTTATATAAGAACAGCTCAAAAATTACGGAACGTGACCCTTCTAACAGTGATGATGATTTATCACAAATAGAGACAGTCGGTTTTAACCTGAATAACCAGTCTCAGATTGGCAAATGGCAGGTGCTAACCGGGTTAGATGCGTATCAGGATCAACTGGACGCAACTCGTGCAGTATCGACATCCGGACGACCAGAACTTCCTAAAGATGCTGAAACAAATAACGTCGGTGCATTTGCTTATATTAACTATGACCTGCTTCCATCCTTAGCTCTCGATGCAGGGGTTCGATACGATCGCTTCGAATCAAAAGCGCAAGGTTACGATAAAAACACCAAAGATTCTGTGTCACCGTCGGTTGGTCTTGCGTGGCAAGCGCAAACATGGATGCTGTGGTCACTTCGCTATGACGAAGCATTCAGAGCGCCGAGTACGTCTGAGCTTTACACCTCGGGTACGCACTTTACTATGTTCCCGGGTGCATCGAACGAATTTGTTGCTAATCCGGAATTAAATCCGGAGAAGTCACACAACGTCGAGCTTAAAGGTCAGTTCGATTTTGATAATGTGTTTACTGAAGACAAGCTCTCATTCACAGCGGCAGCATTCCGCAATAAAGTTGAAGATCTGATCAACCTCGATGTTACGACTCTTAGCGCTGCCGATATGATGTCTTGTGTCATGGCGAGCGGCTTTGCCTGTGGTGGTACAAGTACTTCTAAGAACATCGATAACGCCCTAATTGAAGGCTTTGAGCTAAGCGCGAATTATTCAGTTGCGACGTTGGATCTGGGTCTATCTTACGGACAGACGCGTGGTAAAGATGACGATACTCAAGAGTGGCTATCTTCAATGCCAGCGGATAAGTGGGTAGCGAGCGTAGAGTACGGCTTATGGGATTACGATACTAAGCTGGGTACCAAGGCTACCTTTGTTGCCGATCAGGAGCGTCTGCCGACTGATGATACGACAGGCCCTTACGATGACTACACTTTAGTTGATCTTTACGTTACTTGGGAGCCAAGCGAAAAGCTAACCGGCTTAAAGGTTGATTTCTCAGTGATTAACGCAACGGATGAGAACTACCGTCAAGCCTGGACACAGGTATACAACCCGGGTCGTTCATTCCGAATTGCGGGCCAATATAACTTCTAATCCCTCTAAACTAATCACAGCCACCTCTAGTAGGTGGCTTTTTTTGTATAAATGCGCATACTAGGATCCAAAGAGCCCCTGTATTGCGCATGATTTGCCAATACCCCGATTAAAGGCGACAAGAAAAACATGCAAAGCCCAATTACGCTTGAAGCGCTCCATATTTTAGATGCAATTGAAAGACGGGGTAGCTTTGCTGCGGCAGCCAATGAGCTAGACCGAGCTCCCTCATCGCTCAGTTATCAGATTCAGAAGATAGAACAAGATCTCGATATCATGATTTTTGACCGTTCTGGTCATAAAGCTAACTTTACCGAAGCGGGTAAATTGATCCTTGAGAGAGGCAGAGCGATACTCGCTGCAACTGAAAAGCTAGTTAATGATGCCAGTGTATTAGCCAATGGCTGGGAGCTGGACATTACCTTAGCGTATGACGGAATCATTCCGGTCAATAATTTCTTCCAGATGGTCAATGACCTTGGTAACGTGAGTTCAACTCGCGTCAAGCTGCAGGAAGAGATTCTGGCTGGATGCTGGGAGTCGTTAAACACTGGTCGTGCAGACTTACTGGTTTGTCCTAAGCTGGACACACTACCGCAAGACGTAAAAGCGGAAGTGATCGGTAATATGGAGATGGTGTGGGTTGCGGCTCCCGATCATTACGTTCACAAGCGTAGCGGAAAATTTGACGAGCAAGCGCGTGAAAAGTATCGAATCATCGCTATTGCTGATACGGCTCGGGAACAACCCGCCATCACAGTCAACATTACCCAGCGCCAGCCAAGACTGACGGTGACCAATTTTGCAGCGAAAGTAGATGCGCTAAAAATAGGCTTGGGTATTGGTACACTTCCCAAAGCGTTAGCGACTGAGCTGATTGAACAGGGCGCTTTAAAAGCGATCACGGATGTCGACTCGCAATCGATCGATATTATTCTTGCCTGGAAGCGCAACAAAATCGGTGAAGCGAAATCATGGTGTATTCAGTACTTAATGAAAAACTGGAAAGCCAACGCCAAAGTATAAGAAAGGGAGCTTAAATGCTCCCTTTTGTTATTCGTTAAGAGGTAACACCATATCAGCGGTACCGTCCTCAAACTGTACATCGAGCTTAAAGCCCAGTTTCTGCGCTAACATCAACATCCCTCGGTTAGTCGGCATTGTCATACCTGACATTTGCTTGGTACCTTTATTACGACAATACTCGATTACCTTGGTCATTAACACTTTACCTAAACCGTTACCTTTCAAATCGGATCGAATCAGGATAGCGAACTCAGCATCGGTGTTTTCCGGATTAATCAGCGCGCGCGAAACACCAATAATAGGACAACCTTCCCGCGACTGACTGACGGCGACAAACGCCATCTCACGGTCATAATCGATCTGAGTTAAGTTAGCTAACGCTTCATGGTTAAATTCACCGACGTCGCTAAAGAAGCGCTTATACAGATCTTCTTTGGACACATTATTGATGAAGTCAGCATGATGAGGTTCATCTTCAGGCAGAATAGGCCTTAGAAGAACTTCTTCGCCATCCTTGAGAGTAATTAACTCTTCGGACTCGACAGGATAAGGGCGGATAGCCAGTCTCTCCTGAGCATCTCCCTCATAACGTTCAAGGATTAAATCTGCATCGAGGATAGTAAACTGGGAACCGTTAGCGAGTACTGGATGGATATCCAGTTCATATACCTGAGGGCAATCAACCACCATTTGCGAGATTCTGACCAGCAACTCAGATAAGCCGTGAATGTCCATCGGCTCGGGTAGTTTTTGTGGCCGAATCTTACCGTTCTTGATTGCACGGATGATCAGATACCGAGCGAGTGCCATATTGAGTGGCGGTAGTGCTGAAGCCGCATCAATCGATTCATCCCATTCAGAACCGCCCTGACCGAGTAGAATGACAGGGCCAAAGGTATCGTCAGTTTTGACCTTGATACGGATCTCTTCACCGCCTGCAAGCTTGGCCATACCTTGAACCAACAGACCATGGATGTTAGCGGAAGGATAGGAGAGCTTAGTTCGATCTAATATCGCCTCGGCGGCACTTGCTACCTCAGTGCTATTACGCAGGTTAAGCATCACCCCCTGAACGTCAGACTTGTGGGCAATGTCCGGAGAGCGGAGTTTTACCGCCACTGGGTAGCCAATCTGCTCGGCAACATGAACCGCTTCACTGGTATCGGAAGCAATCCAGGTCGGCAGTACGTTAAAGTTAAAGTGGCGTAAAAATGGTCCAATCTGGTGGGTATCTAAAGATACTGTTTGTTTATCCAGTAGTTTCTCTTCAATCCATTTTTTCGCTTCATTTATCTCTGTTACATGAACTTGCTCGGCAGTCGTTGGGGTCTCCATTAACTGTTTCTGGTTACGTCGGTACTCGACCAAGTGCATGAACGCGACGACTGCACTCTCTGGAGTACGATAGGTAGGAATCCCTGCTTGAGTGAAGATATCTCGTGCTGGCTTAGCAGTCAGTTCACCAGACCAGTTAGTCAGGAAATTAAACCTTCTGTGTCTAGGGTGGGACTTAATCGCTTCAACAATCGCTAAAGCGGTCTGTTCAGAATGGGCTACAGCAGACGGACTGTGCATAATAAGAATAGCGTCGGCACAATCTGTATCCATCAACGCCTTTAATGTATCAACGTATCGCGTGTGGTCAGCATCGCCAACCATATCTATCGGATTATTGTGGCTCCAACTGGCAGGTAGGATCCCACTGAGTGTATCAATTGTCTCTTCGGATAACTGAGCGAGTTGACCGCCTCTTTCGAGAAGGGTATCAACGGCCATAATCGCAGGACCACCGCCATTAGTGATGATAGCTAAACGTTCACCGCGCAAAGGTACTGAGTGGGTAAGTGTTTCTACCGCGGCAAACAGTTCATGTGAGTTATTAACACGAAGCATACCGGTACGTCTGATGGCTGAATCGTAAATGATATCGAGGGTATCATCGCCACCTGTATGTGCTCGTGCTGCGATCCGTCCTGCCGAAGTACGCCCGCCTTTCAATACCAATATTCGGCGGTTACGTGAAGCCGCTCGGGCAGCGGACATAAAGCGCCGCGCGTCTTTGATGGTATCGACATACAGCAAAATAGCTTCGGTATGAGAATCGGTACTTAGGTGATCGAGCAGCGAGGCAAAATCGATATCCAGGGCATTACCGAGAGAGATAAAAGCGGAAAAACCGATGTTCTTATCATTGGCCCAATCGAGGATGGTGGTACACATTGCTGCCGACTGGGAAATAAATGCGATTTTACCTTTCTTCGCTGTAACGGGAGAGAAGGAGGCGTTGAAATTCGCCCAAGGTAGAATCAAGCCAAGTGTATTGGGTCCGAGGATACGCATGCCGCTCTGTTTGGCGATGTCTAGACAGGCATCCTGGATGCTTTGCCCTTCATCATTGGCGAAGTGCATATCGGCAGACAGAACAATAACGGTTTTGACCTGTTTGTCTGCTAACTGTTCAAACAAGCGCTGATTATATTTAGCGTGAGTACATAAAATAGCGACATCAGGAACAATAGGTAGGTTTTCAATCGAAGGATAGGCGAGTACACCGCATACTGAAGAGTACTTTGGCGTAACCGGCATAATTGCCCCTTCAAAGCCACCATGTAGAAGATTTTTCATCACAATATTGCCGGCACGCATCGGTTTAGTCGATGCACCTATCACGGCAACAGAACGAGGTTTCAAAAGATGATTCAAGTGACTCATTACGATGCTCCAATACGGGCGATGAGCCTAATCGTATCTAACCTGAATAAGGATTGCTTGATGGATTTGGTGTTGTTTTAATCAGATCACTGCTGTTCCAGCTCAGTTTGTGTCTTGTGTCACAGACTATTGATATATAATTAGAATGTTGGGTTGATTCTCAACGTATCTAACGGCATGATTTACAGTAATTTCTAGTTAAGGCATTTGAAAATTTCATGAAAAAAATTGCGATTGTTGGCTTATCAATGGTGCTTTCTGCATGTGTATCGAACAAATACGTTACTGACGTGAGTTCAGAAAGCTATCGTGAGGATTACAAAGCAGCGAAGGTTGAACAACCCGTTGTAACACAGCAAGGAACAACGAGCGGCATTTCTGAAAGCAATGTTGTGGCTATGGAAAAGCCAGTGGTTCAAACGCAACCACAAGCTAAGCCTGCCGTAGCAATTATTCCACCGACAGCAAAACAAAAATCAATGAATCCTCGTTACGGATTCACGATTCAGGTTGTTGCGGTTGGTTCTCAAACAAAAGTAGACCACTTTGCGCGTAAGCTACCTCGTGACAACCAGCCTATCTGGGAAAACTACAAAGTCGTTAATGGCACTAAGTGGTACACTGTACTTTACGGTGATTACGCGACACGCACTGATGCAAAAGCTGCGATCGCTGAACTACCAGCTGAGTTCCGCTCACTTCAGCCATTCGTTAAGAGCATTGATGCAATTAAGAACTCGCAATACCCAACGCTGAACAAACTTAACTAAAGAAAGGGGCGCTTAGCCCCTTTTTTTACGCTTAATTAATGGCCATTCAAACGGTTTAACCCAATTTTGACCGCTAAAGCCGTGTAAGTTTGGGTAGTTTTTATTATCATGGCTTCACCAATCCCTCTGTTGTATCACGGAAAGATCTATTAAATGACTCATACGACAATTCTTCTTCTTTGTGGTGGCGGCTCTTCTGAGCACGAAGTGTCACTAGTTTCGGCAAACTTTCTTCAATCTCAATTAGAACTGACTTCTGATTTTAATGTCATTCGTGTCGAGATGAAAACAGACGGATGGTACACAGATAAAGGTGAGCTGGCTTATCTGGATACCAACTCCGGCACTCTTAATACTGATAAGGAATCGGTAAAACTCGACTTTATCGTCCCTTGTATTCACGGTTTCCCTGGCGAAACTGGTGATATTCAATCAATGTTAGAATTAGCGGGTATCCCATACCTGGGGTGTGGCCCGGAAGCGAGCACCAATAGTTTCAACAAAATCACATCTAAGCTGTGGTATGACGCGCTAGGTATTCCAAATACCCCTTATATCTTCCTTTCTGAAAACGATCAGCATGCTTACCAAGCGAGTAAAGAAGCGTTTGAAAAATGGGGAAGTGTGTTTGTAAAAGCCGCACGTCAGGGATCTTCGGTTGGTTGTTACAAGGTAACGGATATTGAGCAGTTGCAGCAGGCACTGAACGATGCTTTCGGTTACTCTGATCAAGTGTTAGTTGAACAAGCCGTTAAACCGCGTGAGCTAGAAGTTGCAGCTTATCAATATCAGGGTGAATTGCATATTTCTAAGCCTGGTGAAGTGATCGCGCCGGAAGACGCTTTCTATAGTTACGAAGAGAAGTACAGTGCTTCGAGTCACTCTAAGACAGAAGTAGAGGCTTCTAATCTGACTGAGCAACAACTAGAAATTATTCGCACCAGTTCAGAAAAAGTGTTTACTCAAATGAGGCTGAGACACTTGTCTCGCATTGATTTCTTCCTGACACCGGAAGGTAACATCTACCTCAACGAAGTGAATACCTTCCCGGGAATGACACCGATTTCAATGTTCCCTAAGATGCTAGAAAACAACGGCCACAAGTTCTCTGAATTCCTGGCTGATTGTGTACGTAGCTCGCTCTAATTCCATGGTTTAAAGCTTTTAAACGCTAACCTTTCTGCTGCTGCTTGTGTCCTATTACCTATATATTGATAGGGCATAGCAGCGCTTTGCCAACGACCAAAGTGTTGAATATCTTTCACTTTTACGCCTTTCTCTGCCATTTCTGCAACGGCTCCCACACGCAAAGACTGCCCGGAAAACTTGAGGTCTAATCCTAGTTTGTCACTCGCCGCTCTTAAAATACGATAAATAGAAGAATCATCGAGTGGCGACGAATTTAGGTTGCCATGTTTATCGATAGCACTAAATAGAGCGCCATGATCGGTTCCGCGATACGCCAACCATCGATTCAGGCACAGCGTAGCCTGTTCTGACAAAGGATATTGGTTTTGACCTAAACAGATCGAGATCACTCCGTTGTTATCAACCAGAGACTGGTAATCGAGGTTTTTTAATTCGGAACGTTTGAGCATGCACTCGAACATCAAGAAATATATAGCTAGATTGCGCACGTTTGTTAGTTGAGGAGAATTGGCAAGTTTCTCGGTCAGCAGCTCTAAGTGAGCGCGAGTAAAAGCCGTAGTAGATTTTGCGTCTTGCTTTTTAACGATGCGCAATTGAGAAAGAACGGTTCTTACCGCGACGCTAGAAGTAGGGTCGATACCCGTTAATATTTTATGGATACGGCTTATGGTTACCGTGTAACGCTTTAGGGTGGCAAGTTTGCGGTGCTGGGATTCTTTTTCAAGAAACAACCTCACTGCAGTAGCGGATGCTGGCAGGGGCGTAACATGTTTTTTTTGACAGAATTCGACAAACAGATTCCAGTCTTTACGTAGTGCTAGCAGCGAGTTACGTGCATAAGCACCGTCAGTCAAAAAGTCGACGTCTTCTAAACTGACAGGAGATAAGAACGTATTAGTAAGACTTTTTTTAAGTGCTTCATCTGTGATGACGCGAACATTTTTTCTCATTGTTACGCACTATAACTATTAATATTATACTAAATATACTTGAAAATGAGCAATTTACAATTATTATTAAACTAACTGTATACCAAAGATAATAACTAATATGGCTGCTGCAACTTATCGGGGCTTTACGCTCAAAACCGCTGGAAACTCTACAGAAGTTTGGCAAGTACAAATCAAGAATCACGTGTTGTCAGGAAGTATGGCAGCAGTAAAGAAGAGCATTGACTGGTTCTGTGATACTGCAACCATCATTGACCCAAAAGAGTTTAGCTCTTTGGCGGCCAAGAAGGCAGAATCATCAGGTCAACCAGCCCAAGAAAATTTCCATGGTTATACCATCAAAAATGACACTGGAGAGGCAAACAGCTGGTATTGCTTCTTTAATGGTAGGCTGATAAAAGGTGGAAAACTTGCTATTCAGAAGCATATAGAGGCATACTTGGTCGCTAAACAGAAAGCTGAACAGCAACAGAAGAAGTAGATGTATGACTCTTGTATATAGTACTGACGTAGGTCGTATCAAACCTGAAGAACAAAAGCCTGTGCGCGAAAAAGGCGACGGTATTGTGCGTATTGAACGCCAAACTAAAGGTCGTAAAGGCAAAGGTGTTTCGATCGTTACTGGCCTCGATTTAGACGACGCGCCGCTAAAACTGCTAGCCGCTGAATTGAAAAAAGTGTGTGGCTGCGGTGGCTCAGTTAAAGATGGAAAAATCGAAATTCAAGGCGATGCGCGTGATAAAATCAAAGCGCACTTAGAAAAGAAAGGTCATACAGTCAAACTCGCCGGTGGTTAACCCATTCTATTTATACTGCTAAAGTAGGGCAGCTTCGTTGCTCTACCTTACTCTAATTAAAAATCAAATAAACGCCTCTAATTAACTTTCATTCTCCTCTGAAATAATTAAGCTCCAATTCAACAATCCACGTTAATTAATTAAATCTAAATTATCTTCTTCTTGAAAAAAATATCAGTGTTATTTTTATCACTTTAATACTTTTATAGTTCTTGACGTAAGAATATTGGAAATTTAATACAACTAAAAAGGAAGTCTTCCTACTTAGTGTAATTATACATTTCATTAAAATTCTAGCTTATTCGTTTATGTTTTCGTCTATCTCTATTTAAACAGGCGATCTACATAAGCACCTTTCAATATATGCTAGAAGGTCTTTTATGAACGTAACAAATTTAGTGGCACATCCTTGGCGAAGTTTATTAATAGGAACACTACTTTTAACTGGATGTGGAGGTACAGAAGATCCCAAAAGTACTAACGTCCAGACGCCGCCAGATCGTTCTGAGCCACCAGTGATTACCGCCTTAGAGGTCACTTACGTAGATGGTGTACTAACACCAAGTGTAGAATGCTCAAGATGTAATTCGGACTCTTATCAGTATGTCTGGAAAGCGGGTGGAGAAGTCATAGGTAATGACTCAACTTATGTGTTTAACTCAGACGAGTCGACTGATGGCCAGGTTAGAATAGAGGTTACCGCGAGAGACAATGATAACCGTCTAGCAAGTGCATACAGTGTTTATCAAATTACAGAAGTAGATGAAATATTTTCAAATCAAAGCGCATTTGCCGCACGTTTTACTGATGGGTCTGTTATTACTTGGGGCGCAGACGAGTCAGGAGGAGATAGTTCCGATGTCGATTTGACGAGTGGAGTAACAAAAGTTGTAGGGACTGCAAATGCATTTGCTGCGTTAAAGCATGATGGCTCGGTGGTGGCTTGGGGGGCTAACGGTTTTGGTGCTGATACAACGATCGTTGATGTTTCGGGTGAGGTGCGTGATATTACGAGCAACCCTTATCTGTTCGCAGCGGTCAAGAATGATCTGTCAGTGGTTACCTGGGGCGCAAATCCTTACCCAGTCGTGAGTCTGTCGGGTGGATATCAAAGTATAGTCAATACCTTTGGCGCGTTCGCTGCGGTGAAAAACAATGGTTCAGTGGTAACGTGGGGCTTAGATAATTTTGGAGCGGATAGTTCAGCTGTAAACCTTTTGTCGGGCGTCTATCTGGTCAAACCCACTTCGTCAGCATTTGCTGCATTAAAACTAGATGGCTCATTGGTCACATGGGGTAGTAGTAGCAGTGGAGGGGACGCCTCGTCGTTAAACTTGACCGGGCAAATCACTCAACTTTATAGCAATTCCAATTCTTATTTCGCAGTAAAGCGAAATGGAAGTGTTCTGTTTTGGGGCGGGAATCAAACACCAAACGTCGATTTATCTAGTGGTATTCGATCAGTCTATTCTAACAATTATGCCTTCGCAGTAGTTAAAAATAATGAATCAGTTGTTACTTGGGGGACAAATGCATTTGGCAATAACTATGGTGGAGATAGCTCTTCAGTAGACTTTACTGGAGGGGTAAGAAATATCTATCCAAACGCATTTGCTTTTGCAGCAATTAAAAACGATGGCTCTGTTGTTACATGGGGAGCATCTGACTCAGGAGGTCAATTTGGTTCGGGAATCAACCTTTCGGGGGGCGTAGAGGAGATCTATGCAACCCGTACTGCATTTGCAGCGGTAAAAAGTGATGGCTCTGTGATCACATGGGGTCAAGATGGTGGAGACAGCCAAGGCGTCGATTTTTCAAGTGGCATCCGCGACGTTTACTCAAATAATTATGCATTTGCTGTGATAAAAAATGATGGTTCGCTTGTTACTTGGGGAGACAGTAACCGAGGAGGAGATAGTTCAAGCGTGAGCGACTTGTTTATACGTTCATTTACACTAGTAGAAACCTCACTTTAAAAATATATAATTTCTCATGATATAAACACATGGTTCTCGTTTTACAAACGAGAACCTATATCTAGTTAAT
>NZ_AEVS01000051.1 GCF_000189255.1 Vibrio brasiliensis LMG 20546
CTGAATAGCAGTCGATACAAAGGTGTTTTCTCTAACCTTTGACCAATAAGAAAGTCAGTAAAGTTGCGCCAAACAGTACCAGCATGTCTTTAGCAAAGCCTGTTAACGCCAGCATGCCCGAGACATTCATCATGACAATGATCATTGGCAGGTGGGCGACATACAGCGGCAGCACATACTTGGATTGATCAGTTAGCCACAATCCTTTACCGACTTCAGGTTTAGCCAGTAACCACATAAAGCAACCTGTGCCCCAAATAAACGTACCAAACAGATAGTCATTGGCGTTAAAAGCCTGATCAACGTGAGTGAGCTGCCAGGCTTCAACGAAGTGCAGTACCATGCCCGCCCCTGCGAGCATGAGTGCCTGTTTCGCTGTGATAGACAGTTGGCGCTGACGAATCATAAAACCAATCGCGAAGAGCAAGGTGCTAAAGAACGGACCATTGCGCGTGAAGAATGGTGTTGGCAGCTCGGTAATAGCCTGATAACTGCCAGCCAGAACCCCGTAAAGGTAAAGTATCGCGCCGATAGGAATAAACAGTGCCAGCTTGTCGAGTTTAGCCAGCAATGCCGCGATGGCTGCTGCGCAGATGAGCGCTGGAATAAACCACAGATGAACGAGCCCGCCTTCAAGCAGCGAGTTAAGCGGAGTTTGTGCCAGAAAGCCCCAGTAACCCTGACGTTCAGCCAGATAACCAGACTTCATTACGGTTGCTAAGTTAAATGGCATCAGCAAACTGATCACACTCCAAACGATAAAGACACGAAGCAGAGGAGAAACATAGCGCTGTAATGTTTCCCCCGGCTTTACGACCAATTTGGGTTGGATCAGGTAACCGGATATGAGGAAAAACAGCGGGACCGCAAAGCGAGTTGCCTGATTAAAAATGTAGCCGAACCAAGGCGTCTCATCGATCTGCCAATAGGTCAAAAACATCTGACAATGCATGGCTGCGATCGCCAAAATAGCGATCACGCGTCCAAGCTCAATACTTTGAATTTTCTTACTTACCATAACGACAAAATTTAGCTAAAAGTAGCCAACATATATCAGTAAACCCCTTTAAAAGGGCGAATCTAAATCAAGTTGTTGTACTGTAACAGGCGATTGGAGGTGGGATTTGCGAGATGGCTCAATAAGTGAGAGTTGGGGTGGTCAGCTCTGCTCCAAGGGGAGGTAAAGCGCACCTGATGGCTACTGTATGTGGATTGGCTGTTTATGGTTAGAATGTCTTATGGTACAAACAATGAAATTATAGATATTTGCGGCTTTGCCACAGTCGTTCTCCATTTAAAACAAAAAGATTTACTATGAATTTTGATATCAATGCACTGAAACACCACCAACTGGTCGAAGATGGTCAACTAGAGGGATGTTACATTCACCAGCCAGCACCGGGCAGCCAACAAGATGATCAAGCGGTTTTGGCAGAGCGCCAAGCGCTGGAAAAAATGGGCTATAAGGTGGTACAGGTTAAAGCTAAAGGCGGTACAACAACATTTGCAGAGGCTATGCAAAAGCTTGCCAAACAGACAGGTCACCTACCGAAAGAATAAGCCAATTGGTGCCAGGGGTAATGTGTCGGTATCATTCGCCTTTGACTGACTAGCAAACTTAGCGAAACCCAATGCATCTGCTGCTTTGTTTGCAACCCCGTACAATTAATTGGAATCGACTACTCACTCTCACAAAAGCTCACACTTTTTCTACGCACACAGAAACCTAACACCTATATATTCATTTGTTTTCATAATAATCGAAAAGGTGTAAATCTGCATATGAATAAGATGTTACTTTTGTCTTCTGTACTTGTGATCGCTCCGCAAGCCGCTATTGCCTCAAACGGTCATGATGTTGCCGACAGTGTTATTGCACAACAACGCGCAATGCTGGCCGAAAACACTCAAGGGAAAGGATTTGGCCCTCAGTCTCCACGAGATATCGACAACCTGACTGGCAACAATACCCGTTACTTTGGTCAAGCACCCGAATACACACAAATGAACCTGTGCAATATTCACTTTCACAAAAATGCTGAGCATAAGGGCGGTGAATTTAACGTCTACGCAGGTAATGGTGATGGCAAAGGCTACAATACTGGCTATGTCTATAACGGTAAGTTGAGTGACGCTGAGCTTAAGCCGTTTAAAGGCACGGTCGGAGCGAAAGGCCATGGTCAACTAGAGCCGGGTGATACTATTGAGCTTCACTACGTTCATTCAACGGCTCAGGTTAAGCCAGGACCGACGCTCGGCTCTTGTTTGAGTGAATCAATTACTAATCCGCAATTACGCGTAGAAACGCAGGTGTTTGTGGTTGTTAACGATAAAAAGGCACTAAACTTCGTCGATCTGACTAAATTTGAGGTGAAAAATGGTGTTTATCAAGCGCTAAATATCCCGACAAACACTGGCAAGCCGATTCAATATGCCGGCTCAACCACTGGCCCTGGCTACAATGAAAAAGCGTCACCACTGCAAGTGACCTGGAGCGTGCGACCAAAAGTGGCGAAAGTAGACATCGCCTCAGTCGCACAATGGCTAGGAGACAATGCGTTTGATGAAGACCATGCTCATGGTGTTCGCAACCTTGTGACTAACCCGGATTTGTTATCTTCGGGTCATTAAGCTAGCCAGAGATTGAAACCAAGCGGATGCCAATGCATCCGTTTTTTTATGTCTGATGGCAGAGAATGTTGACGTTTCACAGCCAGATTATGGTGTGTGTCCCTTTAAGGCTTTAACGAAACTTAGTGAGTACTCGTTCGTATCAAACCATAGCTCCAGCTGTGAGAAAACTCACTCATTTCTTATCTACTACTCCTTATCAAAGCTATCGACAACAATTGCTCCCATTGACGCTGGCATAGAAATAATGATGACTCGTTTGAGCGCAACCAGCGGCTCTGAAAACAGCGGAAGCTTATTGATGCAAAATAGAACCAGCATAACTACTAAAGTTGTGATGAAATAGGCGACAACGATACGCAATACGAAAACAAATTTACGATTAGCGATATTACGTTGAAAGACACTTTCAAAAGTGTATAAGGTGAGAAAAACCAGCGACAACAAGAACAACATGAATAGGTTTTGTAACGGCAATGTTTCTCCCAGACGCCAAGCCTCTTCTGAAAAAGAGATGGGGACCGCGAGCGCAAACGCCCCAACAAATATCTGACTAGCGTCTTCGAAGTTAAAGCTGTATTTCACAATAGTCTCCCGGCTTTTTCGAGGCTGAGGACGACAGGTCAATGAAGCTGACCTTTTGAGTAAGTATGAGGTTAAGTCTAGCTTCAATACTAAATAAAGGCTCACTAAGTAAGAAGGAGCGGCACTTTCAAGTTAGAAAGGCCGCAGATTAGATCAGACTTTTTCATTCACATTAGACTTTGTGAAAAAGTAACTAGTTAACGATCAAATCGCCACACTGCGTACTTGAGTTTGCTGATCAAAAAACACCTCATGCAATGCGCAAATGGAAGGTTGATACTCATCGTCATCTACAACAAACTGAACATTCACATTTCTTACGGAAGAATGAACGGCGATAGGTGTGATATTTTTCTCCATAAGCGCCAATACACCTTTCGCAAGCGCTTGGTTGGTATCAAATTGCGACCCAATCGCCGATAGCAGTGCAACCATTCGACCTTTAATTTTAGCGTTGGGAAACCTTTTCTCCGTTTTGTACAGTACCTGATTTAATGCTTCACTGCTGCCAGTGAGATAGTAGGTCATGGAGTTCGCATTCATCTCCTTGCCCACCAGTTTCACTCGCGTATCGGTGATGATTTGCATAAGTTCGTAACTGACGTTGTCAACGCAACCGACCATAGTTTGGTCGAACAGATGTAGAGCAAACACTTTCTCTTTGCCCGCAATAATCTCTACTCTATCCATTGTTGGGCGAAAAGCGCCCGAGATCAGTGTCCCTGGATGCTGAGGTTCAAAAGTGTTTTTGATCTGAAGCTCAATACCACTTTCACGCAGACCTGCCGCTGCATTGGGGTGAATCGCTTCCATACCCAGATTGGCAAGTTGATCCGCGACGTCATAGTTTGTTTCACCCAGAGGCCTCACCCTTGCAGAACCAACAACACGTGGATCGGCGGAGCTTAGGTGGTACTCTTTATGAATGATGGCCAAATCAGCTTTGGTTATTGATGCAATTCGACTAAACGTCATCTCGCTATAGCCACGATCATAAGTCGACATAAGCCCTTCTTCACAAGAGGCGTAGCCCGTCACGATAGGTAACTCTTGGCTTACATCTATGCCGGAAAACGCATCAGCAATGCAATCATCCAGGCTCTTTGGTATCTGTGTATCCCAACCTGACAGATCAACAAGCGTTGCATTGACACCGCAGTTTTTGAGCTTCAATGCCGTATTATAGGCACTGTGTACTTCACCAATAGAAGCAAGAAATTCTCTGACTTGTGGGAGATAGTGGCGAAGTGAAAACTGCCCATATTGACAAGTTTCCAGTATGTTTGAGATGCATAATTTCGCTTCAGCAATTCGTGAGCGAATAAACTTATCTGCGCGAAGACGGTTCATGGGATCGGCAAAGATATTCTCGTTCACAAGAAGCATTCTTTGCTCTAAGTAATCCAGCGCTTGCTTCCAACGTTCATCTCGTTGTGCCACCAGTTGATACACACCTGGCTTACCTGTTTTTTTACACTCTAATAAGGCATCGGTGATCCCGCCGTAAGCGGATACCACAAATACCCGGTTATACGTTTGCTCATCGCTGTCTTTGATCAAAATATTATCTAGAACAGCATCGAATGCTGTCATTGAAGTACCGCCGATTTTCTCTACGGTATAAGTCATGATAGGTCCTTGTGGTTGATAGTATTTAGAGAGTGTTGCCAGGCCTACTAGTGGCCCGGCTTATGCGAGTAGCTATTCAATCAGTGGGTAGACACCATTTTCGTCATGAGTCTCTTTTCCCGTGATTGGCGGATTAAACACGCACGCCATGACCATTTCTTTACCCTGGTAAGCGCGAAGGTAATGTTCATCATGCTTATCTAAAATGTATAGCGTTCCCGGTTTAATTGGGTAGGTCTTGCCACCAACCACTTCGATTTCACCTTCACCACTCATACAGTAGACCGACTCCAAATGGTTCTGATAATGGATATGCGTCTCTGTATTCTCAAAAATAGTGGTGATGTGAAATGAAAAGCCCATGTTGTCATCTTTAAGCAACATACGGACACTTTCCCAAGTTTCTGACGCGACTCTGCGTTCGCTATCGCGGCATTCTTCTAATGTACGAACAATCATTGATTTCCCTTATTACGATGCTTTTTTGAATTGCTGTTGGATGACGACTTCAACCGCGTTTTGGAAGATTTCTAAGCCTTGTTTCAACTCTGATTCGGTAATGGTCAGTGGCGCAAAAAATTTGATGACTTCATCATCCGGCCCAGCCGTTTCTATCACTAAGCCATGCTCAAAACATGTTTTTGCTATCTCACTTGCTAACTGCCCAGTACAACACTCGATGCCGATCATCATTCCACGTCCTTTTTGCTTCACAAACAAACCAGAATGGCGGTTTAAAGTAGAGGTGATCACCTCGGCAACTAAGGCAGAACAATTGGCGATATGTTGTTCGAAAGGTTTGCTGTCAGCCCAGTACATTTCGAGCGCTTTGGTGGCGGTTACAAAGGCGTGATTGTTACCACGAAAGGTTCCGTTGTGTTCACCGGGACTCCAAACATCCAGTTCAGGTTTCATCAGTACAACGGCCATTGGCAGACCATAGCCACCAATAGACTTGGATAAAGTCACCATGTCAGGCTCTATTCCTGATGGTTCAAAGCTGAAAAAGGTGCCCGTTCGACCGCACCCTGCCTGGATGTCATCCACAATCAGCAAGATGTCGTTTTGTTTGCACAGGCTGCTAAGGCGTTGCAACCACTTATCTGAGGCGACATTAAGCCCACCTTCACCTTGCACCGTCTCGACAAGCACTGCAGCAGGTTTGTCCAGACCCGAGGAGTGGTCGTTGAGCATGGTTTCAAACAGTGTGAGACCATCGATGTCAGCATAACCTTCGAAAGGCAGCCGTGTGATGTTGTTTAGATTGACCCCTGCGCCCTGACGATGGTGCTGATTGCCTGTGGCAGCCAAGGCGCCAGCCGTACAACCATGAAAACCATTGGTAAACGCAACCACTGAACTGCGTCCTTTCACCTTTCTGGCTAACTTTAATGCTGCTTCAACTGCGTTGGTTCCAGTTGGTCCAGTGAACTGAACTTTGTAGTCGAGCCCTCTTGGACCAAGAACATAACTTTGCAAGGCTTTGAGGAATTCTCCTTTTGCGCTTGAGTGCATATCGAGCCCGTGAGTAATACCGTCAGCCTCAATGTAATCGAGCAATGCTTGCTTAAATATTGGGTTATTGTGGCCATAATTGAGCGAGCCAGCCCCAGCAAGAAAGTCTAGGTACTTTTTTCCTGACTCGGTTTCGAGCCAGCAACCTTTTGCTTTGGTAAAAACAACAGGGAAGCTGTTACAGTAAGATCGTACTTGTGATTCTTTCTTGTCAAAAATATCCATGATTAGACCGTTTATCTATCTTCGTGATTGATTGTATTGAGTGGGATTCGATACAAATACTCCGTATCGTGTTTACCCTTGAAATGTGTCTTTTGATCGAGAAAAGTCGAAACGCTGCCTTGATTGCCATTCTGAGCATCAATCTTTTTGAACAATGCCCAGGATGCCCCGTTATCACGAGTGATCGTCGTTTCAATAGCCTTCACCTCCTGCAAAGCCTCTTTTGAAAGAAGCGCTCTGAGCATTTGATACGCAAGCCCCTTACCACGATGTTTTGGAGAAACCGCGACCTGCCATACGAAGAGAGTATTTGGTTCTTCCGGTTTTAGATAACCAGAAACAAAACCGGACACTTCACTCTCATGACGAGCGATCAGGCACGTTTTACGGAAGTGGGTTGATTGCAGGAAATTGCAATAGGAGGAATTAGTATCAAGAGGTGGGCATTCGGCAATGAGATTAAAGATGTCATCACCGTCATCCGCGCTAGGCTCACTAAACGAACCTAAATTTCCGGTCTCTTCTCCGATCTCTGGAAAAGCTACCCAAGGTGCTGAAACGATCATAGGAATGTGCATTTACTTTGTGCTCTAAACAAATTTCACATTCATTATCACGCAAGATAGGTCCCCAATAGCAAGTGATAGCCCCTTTTACGCCATTTGTTTGTGATTCAGATCACGAAATTTCTCATATTAATGTTTTGAGTGCTAATATTTAGAGTTAAAACTAAAGGTTTACTCAATAAGATTGTTGGTGAAAATTTATAGCAGACGTAGTCTTCACGCTTTAGTCCTTAGAAACAATACATGAGCTTATGTTTTATTGACTTAACTTTAGTTTTTGAGTGGTTGTTAGCGGTGGGTTTGATTGGGGGCTATGATTGTTGTCACTAAATTTTAGTTAGAACTCTAATTAATGTCAGCAGCGTGCGTCGATGCTTGTACTGTGTTGGTAATGAATTACAAGGGACAGACGCCACTACGTTGTTTATTGTCTGTGAGCTGAACAAGTGACTTACTTTTTTACGAAGGTTAAGGTGTGTGTCCCTTTAATGCTTTAATCTGGTCTGGCTATTTGTAAATATGATTACTTAGGTACTCGTTATCGGTTTCCGCTTAAAGTTAAGTGGTGAATCAAGGAGAGATAATGTCAGAGTGTAAGCAGGTCATTCAGACGCTGAAGAAACAGTTAAAGTCACATGGTGTGAATTATCAGGATGTCGCAAAAGCGCTGGATTTGAGTGAAGGCTCAGTGAAGCGCCTTTTCTCAAACGGTGGCAGCATGAGCCTGGATCGTTTGTCTGCGGTGTGTAATCTAATTGGTCTCGAAATGACGGCACTGTTTAAACTTGCTCAAGAAGAGAGTCAGAACCTTTCTGCACTGACTTGGGAGCAGGAAAAACAGTTAGTGGCTGATAAGGCGTTACTGCTGGTCGCCGTTTGTATCACTAACGGTTATCGGTTTGAACAGATCCTGGCCCAGTATAATCTCGATGAGCCTCAACTCATTCAAAAACTGGCGCATCTTGATCGCATTAAGGTGATTGAATTGATGCCGGGTAATCGCATCAAACTCAAGGTCTCCCCGTCGTTTTCCTGGATTGCAGGAGGGCCCATCCAGCAGTTCTTCCAACAACAGGTAATACAAACCTTCTTCCACACGCACTTTTCTAAAGATGACGAGAAACTGGTGATGTCGACCGGGCTAATGTCTTTACCTGCCAACTACAAGTTCCAACAGCGCATTCAGCGTCTGGTGAAAGAATTCTATGAATCGTGTAACAGCGACAGCGATTTACCTATGGAAGAGCGACATGGTACCTCGATGGTGGTTGCCATGCGTCGCTGGACCTTCCCGCTGTTTGATGAGTTTGAAAAAGGGGACGACACAGCTAAAAGTCGCGCCGGATAATACCTGCAGTATTACTATTTGCCACTTTGCCCGATGCGCTTTGTCACTTTACTGCCTTAGTGCAACCTACTGAGCAACAGGAGAAAGATTCTCTGATGACAGAAGGTAAAGGAGGCAGTAATGTTGAACCGACTGAAAATGATCTCACAAAACGCCATTTGGGGCGTTTTGCTTATCACTGCACTTATCGCTGCGTTTTCACCGAAGGCACTAGCAGCTGGATTACTCAAACCCGTTAACGGCCAATACAAAGCTCTTCAGATTGAGTCACACCATGTTGAGGTAGCGATTCAGGACGGTTACGCCACTACGTCGATTGAACAGACGTTCTATAACCCCAATGACGCAGAGCTGGAAGCGTTGTACTCGTTCCCTGTTCCTCAAAAAGCCGTTGTGGGCGAATTTATCTATTGGATTAACGGCTCGCCAGTCATTGCCGAGGCCGTCTCTAAGGAAAAAGCCCGTAAGATTTACGACGACCAAAAAGCGCAGGGCAACGCCACAGCACTGACAGAAAAAGACCAATACAAAACCTTTGATATCCGAGTGTACCCAGTACAGCCGCAACAGAGCGTGAAGGTGAAGCTGGTCTATATGCAAGATGCCTTGTTGGACCATGGCATTGGACGTTACGTCTACCCGTTGGAAGAAGGCGGTGTGGATGAAGCAAAAAACAGCTTCTGGACCCGTAACGATAAAGTAGAACAGGATTTCTCGTTCAATGTGACATTACGTTCCTCTTATCCCGTTGATGGTGTCAGGCTGCCTGCACACCCTTCGGCAGTGATTACTCAGCAAGCGGATGGTGAACATACAATCTGGACGGCGAACATCGGTAATTACATCGACAAGACCGAGCGAGAGGGCGAGTCTCAACAAACTGGCCAAGCTTCGATGAGGCTCGATCAGGACGTGGTTTTCTACTGGCGCTTACAAGATGGCTTACCGGGCCGAGTTGATATGGTGGCTTACCGCGATCCAGAAACATCTAAGCGCGGCACGGTGAAACTGACTTTTACACCAGGTGATGATCTGACCCGAGTAACACAAGGGCGTGACTGGGTGTTCGTATTGGATAAGTCAGGCTCTATGTCTGGTAAGTATTCAACGCTGGTCGAAGGTGTGCGTCAGGGGCTGGGTAAGTTGCCTGCTGAAGACAGATTCCGTGTCGTGATGTTCGATAACAATACCTATGATTTAACCGGCGGCTTTGTAGCGGTTAACCCGACCAATGTCAGCAAAGCATTGCAGTCAGTCGAGCAGGTTGAACCGAGCAATGGCACCAATCTTTATGAAGGTATGTCTGCCGCTATTCGCAGGCTGGATGACGATCGTCCTACCGGTATTGTGCTGGTGACAGATGGTGTGGCCAATGTGGGTGTAACTGAAAAGCGTCGTTTCTTTGAACTGATGGAAAAACATGATGTACGACTGTTTACATTCATCATGGGTAACAGCGCTAACACACCACTACTGGTACCAATGACCAAGTTATCGAACGGGGTGGCGACATCAGTATCGAACGCGGATGACATCATCGGCCACCTGATGAACATCACCAGCAAGTTGACCTATCAGGCCTATCGTAATATCCAGCTTGATATTGATGGCGTGAAAATTAAAGACCTGACTCCAGAGCAAATCAGCAGTCTTTATCGTGGTGAACAACTGACGGTGTTTGGTCATTACTTCAAAGGCGGTGAAGCGGATATCAAGCTGACCATGGACATTGGTGGAACGTCGCAACAATACCGCACTAAAGTGATGTTGCCAGATTCAGCCATTGAGCATCCAGAACTTGAGAGAATGTGGGCGTTTTCAGCGATTCGTGACTTGCAGGAGCAAATGGATTACCTGGAGCAAAAAGACAGTGACAAAGAGCAGGCGATTGAAGATATAGCGCTGGAATATGGACTGTTAACGGATTACACCTCGCTGTTAGTGGTAGAAGAAGACGTATTCCAGCAGCTGGGTATCGAGCGTAAAAACCAATCGAGAGTACTGAAAGAACAAAGCGCCCGTGAGGTGAAACAGAACAAACCGGTGACACCAACCCGTGCGGATAACAATCAGCCGATGTTTAGCCAGCCAGCACCGACGCACTCTGGCGGTGGTAGTGGCGGCAGTATCAACATCCTCGTATTGCTAAGCATGATATTGCTGGTGGTGGGTCGAGTGGTAATGAGAAGAGAACCAAACGAATAAAAGAGGTTAAAGACGAAAAGAGGCTGCATGGTGTCAGCCTCTTACATCACAAGCCTTCGTGATTTAAGGACAGCAGTTGAACTGCTGTCCAGTATTAATGATACCTTTCCGGTCTTGAAAGCTGACTATTCATCAACGACAAGTGCCCCAAATTGCACTGAGTTTGCACCCAGTCTACTTCCACCCGAACCACTTCAATAATTAGCAGACACTTTGCCGCCTAATTGCGAGATAAGTGACACGTTCTCAGCTATTTAATCCACTAGTTTCATAGGCTTGTGTGATAGTATCTGAAGATATTTAGCAATTAGAAGTGCAGTACATCAGCGGATTAGTCGTGCACTTTGTGTGCTAATAAGCGTTAGTAGCAAGGAGAAAAACGTGACAAAAAGGCGTATACCTTACGCAACACTAGTGTTGGTTTTCTCAACAGTAGTTATATCTCTAGGTGTGAATTTTCAAATATCTGGTTCGCTGTTCGGTAAGATCAATATTACGGAGCTAGAGCCTTTTGGAGGCTTCACATATAAGCACATATTAGATCTAGAGTTATGGCGTTTAGTAGTTTCTCAGCTGATTCACGTCAAGCAATACCATATGATCTATAACGCTTTTTCATTGCTTGCGCTTGGCTGCGTTTTTGAACGAAAAATAGGTTCTGGCGTTTTTCTATCGATTTGGTTTATTGCGGGTTCAGTTGGCACTTTTGCCAGTACATTCACGGTACCTGAACCGTGGAATTTGGGGACTGGCGGTTCGCAAGCAATTTTAGCTTTAGCTGCCGTTGGGCTTACCATGTACCTAAGAAGAGAGATTAGAGGTAAGTTGGCGCTGGCTATTTTAGTTTTAACAATTTTACCTGCGTTCGCTTTAGATCTGATTTTCAGCGAACATCACCTTCCAAAGGTTGGTCATGTGGTTAGCTTTGCCTTGGGTGTCGTACTATTGTTTTGTTTTCAGCAACGTCGAAAGATTTGCTACTAACAAATTGCTCAAGCAGACAGCTAACAGTCGGCGATTTTGGTTTGGTTGAGTTCAGTGATTACGTGGCTTTGCTTTAGTGTTGTGGTCGTTAGCTGCAACTTAGCAAGGCGTTATGTAACCCATGGAGTTTAGGAGTCTTTTAGTGCGGAAGTGTGTTGGAAATAGAATAATATGGCCTCATAAGTACTTAACTTGGCAGTCCCAAATGATATGTGTACTAACTTTAGTTTCAATCGTCATTGGGCGTGGCATATATCAGGTTGTAAATCATAGTACTTTATATCCTGGGCTATTTGTGTCTCTTTATATGAGTGCAGTCATCGCTTGTTATCTATATGACAAAGGTCTACCAATAGGGTCTGTAACAGTTGATTTTGAGCCAAACGACCTCGCCAAGCAGTACAGTAGATTGGCGATAACTTCATTATCATCTGTGATCTATACAGTATGCATACTGAAAGGTGTAAGTTAGATTTTACCGAAATAACTGAAGCGCAGGATTACATAACAAGCATTTAAGAGTGATTCCCAACGGCTCGGCACTTTCGGTTTGATTCAGCTTTAGTGTTTACGGCACAATCATTTAGGTAGGTGGTAACCTTGCCCACTACTTTATTTGGCATTAGCAGTCAGAAGTAATAAGGATCGATAGATGGAATTAAAGTATCGTTCAGCCGATTTTGAAGATTTGGAAAGCCTTGTTGCTTTGCTTTCAAATGACCCACTTGGTAGTAAAAGAGAAGATGCCTCTGTCCCGTTGAATAGTGCCTATCTTGAAGCGTTCGAAGCAATTACACGAGACCCAAACAACGAATTACTTGTTGTTGAACTGGAAAACTCTCTAGTCGGAATGCTTCAAATTACCTTTATTCCTTACCTGACGCATATTGGTAGTTGGCGCTGTCTTATCGAAGGTGTTCGAATTCATAGTGACTACCGTGGACAAGGTTTCGGCGAGCAAATGTTCGCACATGCTATCGAACTGGCAAAAAACAAAGGCTGTACAATCGTTCAGTTAACAAGTGACAAGCAGCGCCCAGATGCAATCAGGTTCTACGAAAAGCTTGGGTTTAAAGCAACACATGAAGGGTTTAAGCTTGCGTTGTAGGATGTGTTTAAGAGTGACTCCCAACGCTTAACGCTCATTGATTGACTGCTCGTAAGCCCAGCTCTAGAAACTTACGTGTCGCCTCATTTTGTGCCTTCTCAATTGCCAGTTGATAAAAAATGCCAGCCTGAGATTTGTCTCCTAATTTTCTGAGAATATGCGCACGTGCTGCGTACCAGGGTTGGTAATCTTTAAGCTGTTCTTTTAACTGGTCCAGCTTATTGAGTGCAGGTTCTGGATGACCTGTTTCTGCTATCACTACTGCCCAGTTCAAGGCTACAACCGGAGTCGGTTCGAACTGCCATAGGGATTGATAAAGCAAACCCATCTGATACCAGTCGGGGCTGGGCTTCATCATATGGCAATCGGCAATCGCAGCCTTTATCTGAAATGGCCCGGGTTGTCTTCGTTCGATGGCATTGGTAAGGATGTGGTGAGCTTCATCAATCTTGTTTTGATGCCATAGTGTCGAGTTCTGCTGTTCGATAGGCACTATAGCTCCATCTTTATTTATTCGCGCAGTGCTTCTCGCATCGGTTAGTAACATTAATGCAAGTGCAGCTTCGATTTCCGGGTCATTGGGTCTCAGCTTGTTCAGTAGTCTGGCCAAAAAGATACCCTCTTGGCATAGTGAACGTGGACACTCTGCTTCTATGATGTAGCCAGTGGTGAATATCAAATAGATGGTGGTTAACACTGTGTCCAGTCTGTCATGCCATCTATCGGCATCTGGGATAGAGAAACCAATTCCTTTGGCTTTGATCTTTGCCTTCGCGCGATACAATCGCTGTCCCATCGCTGGTTCGTTATCAAGAAAAGCGTCTGCAATTTCCTTGGTCGTTAAATTGCAGACCGTACGCAGGGTCAAAGCGATACGCGATTTTTCTTCCAGGGCTGGATGACAACAGGTAAAGATAAGGCGCAGACGTTCATCCGGAATTGTTTCGGCAACGTCATACACCTGACCACCGGTGAAAATCTCAGCAAGATCTTCCGTTTTACGTTGCTCTCGTTTCAGCGCGCGAAAATGGTCGATGCCTTTGTTTAAACCGACTCTCAGTAGCCAGGCCGAAGGGTTATCAGGCGGGCCGGATCGAGTCCAGTGCTTCAACGCAGCAATCGACGCTTCCTGTAAGACTTCCTCCGCCAACTGAAAATCGTCAAGGCGTGAAATAAGCCCAGCCAAAAGCCGTCCTCTGTCTTTGCTCAAGACATCATTAATAACATGACTGACAGCGATGGCTTTTGAACTGGCGTTATTCATCCGTTAACCAGCTTCGTTGTAATCCAACAATGGACGAACTTCGACGGTGCCAAACTTAGCCACAGGAATGATTTCTGCGCATCGTAGTGCGGCGTCCAGATCAGGAACATCAACGATATAGTATCCGCCCAAATGTTCACGAGTTTCTGCAAAGGGGCCGTCCATGGTTTCTACCTTACCGGACTTGATCCGCAGCGAGGTGGCCGTTTCAATTTCCTGTAACCCCTCACCGCCAACAAGTACTCCATCCTTTTCGAAAGTTTCTGAGGTAGTGGCAAAATCTTCCATCATCTTGTCGAATTCTGGGGTGCCAAATGCTGGCTCTTGGTCTGGTGCAGCGTAAAGCAACAGCATGTATTTCATGGTTAGTTTCCTTTTGGTTTGTTGTTTCATACTCAAGGACGTTTTCGCTTTGCCATTTTCGACATGAACTAAAAAATTTTTTTAGCTTTGTGAATGTACAATAGAACAGAGACTAACCAGTTATCAATGACGGAATAGAAAGGACAGACGCGATTACGCTAAATGTTTTCGGCACATTTAATCGGTTTTGCTTACTTCGCTAATAGCGCTCCACGAATTTAGAACAATCAGTGCTGAAGCGATTTCAGTACACTGGATTGGCCATAGATCTCGGCAAACTCGCTCAAATTAAGTCCCGCTTTATTGCGTAGCTCGGGTGAGCAGTCCGCTTGATAGAGGTCTTTAGCAATGCCGATTTCGCGCTTGATGAGTGCTCCCATTAATGCGGTATTACCGCGTTTATCTTGCAGACAAGCATTTGCGCCAGAGTCGAGCAGTAAGCGAACGGTTGCTCTGTTTCCTTGATAAGCTGCCACCATTAACGCGGTGTAACTCTGGTTGTTACGCTGGTCGACTGGAAAGCCTTGAGAAACAAATGTATCGACCACTTCGTTATTGCCAATACGCGCGGCATCAAAAAACAGATCGACCAGAGATTGGTATTCCTCTTCTAGCTTATCTTCGGCTGCCAACAAGTTCATCGAGAAGCACAGAGAGAACAAAATAGCGCTGAGAAAAAACATGGTTTTCATTGACTCATCCTCACTAACAGATGTTGAAAATGACCCACGGGAGCCCTGATTTTCGGGCAGAAAAGAGCAGTTAAATCTCCCGCAGGTCAAAACTTAATGCTTACATCATTGCTTTGTTTTTAACTTGCGTGAGGTTGGTATCCGTCGCCTCAGCCAGACGCGATCCGTACTCCTTATCTGCGCGATAGAAGTAACTCACCATGGTCTCTTTAACTTCTTTGTCCATTACCTTGTTCAGATCACCCGCTAAGTTGGCAATCAAATCACTTTGGTCTTGCTCATTCATGCTGCGGTACAGCACACCGGCTTGGTAGAAGTTGCGAGGCTTGCTGATCGCTTTCTGCTGAACAGAACCAACGAGCTTGGTTTCAACCGCTTTAAACTGCGTATCTTCTGCTAACGCCAGCTGACGGCTTGGTTGGTAGTTGACGTCGCCATTAGCTTGTTTGGCGTTGTTGCTCAATCCATTTTGATTATGGTTGTTCACTGGCGCTAAAGGACGGTTGACTGGCAGTTGGAACAAGTTCACACCCAGGCGGTATAGCTGCGTATCGGCGTAAGCAAACAAGCGACCTTGCAGCAAACGGTCTTCCGATGGCTCGATACCAGGAATAAGATTTGAAGGTGCAAACGCCGACTGTTCAGTGTCTAAAAAGAAGTTTTCTGGTAGGCGGTTCAACGTCATGGTGCCAACTTTTTGATCCGGTACATTCAGCCAAACTTTGGTCGCATCCAATCCGTTATAATCCAGTTTGCTGAGGGACTCTGGTGAAAGCACCTTCACGTAAAGGTCCCATTTAGGGAAGTTTCCACGGCCAATTTCTTTGTACAGATCATTAGTTAAATGGTTGAAATCTTTACCCTGCATTGCGGTTACTTCATCAGGACGGAGACTTTCGATGCCTTGCTGACTCTTCCATTGGAACTTCACATAGTTCACATCGCCTTGCTTATTGATCCACTTATAAGCGTGAACGCCAAAGCCATCCATTGTGCGGTAACTTGCCGGAGTACCTAGGTTGCTGTAAACCCAAGTCAGCATGTTGGTCGCACTCGGCTCATGACTGAAGAAATCAAAGAATCGGTTTGGATCCTGAACGTTGTTAACAGGAGATGGTTTTAGAGAGTGCACCATATCCGGAAACTTAATTGCATCTCGGATGAAGAACACAGGCAGGTTGTTCCCTACCAGATCCCAGTTACCCTGTTCAGTATAAAATTTAGTGGCGAAACCACGTGGATCGCGAAGTGTCTCAGGTGAGCCTTTTGAGTGAATAACGGTCGAAAAACGAACGAAAACAGGGGTTACTTTTCCTTTGTTAGTAAAAGGAGCGGAAACCGTTAAGTCACTAAAATCACCTGATGCAACAAACTCACCATGAGCGCCAGTACCACGAGCATGCACAACACGCTCAGGAATTCGCTCTCTGGCAAAACGCTGCAGTTTTTGGATCAGGTGAACGTCTTGCAGTAACACACTGCCGTTCTCACCTGCTGTAATTGAATTCTGGTTGTCACCAACCGGTGCACCATTATCTCTTGTCAGGGTTTGCGCCTGTAGAGATGTGCTGGCTAAGCCAACTGTAATTAATAAAAAGCTTTTTGACATCTGCATGGTTGCTCTCCAATGCGTGCTAGCCATCGAACCATTCGAGTGGTCAATGGATATTCAAAAGCTCTTTTCTGCCCACGAAGACTATATCTTCAATGATTACATTTGTTTAATGGGAAATACCGATAGATTTAATAGGGATAATCGATGAAATGATTTGAATTAAAAGGACAGACACCATTAGGTTGTTTCTCTTTTTGAAAAGATGCCCTGTCTTTTTCACCAAGGTTATGGTGTGTGTCCCTCTAATCTTCCTCTAATCCATCGTCAGTCTTGCAAAAAAGTACGAGTGTGCTAAAAATAGAGTTAGCAGTAATGAGAGAGCGGTATGAGTAAAGGCAGAATTACCCGAGAGAACATCTTAAGTAAGGCATTTGAACTGGCGAGTGAGAATGGGCTTGAGAGTCTGACGATAGGGGAGCTAGCAAAGCAGTGTGGGATGTCTAAAAGTGGCTTGTTTGCCCATTTTAACTCCAAAGATAACCTGCAAATAGCGGTGCTCGAGTATGCCAATTTGATTTTTACTCAGCGTGTGATTGCTCCTGCGCGGGAGAGTGCTTCGATTAGCATTGAGGAAAAGCTGACTTTGTTACTCGATAACTGGTTAGGCTGGAATCACTCTTTTCAAGGCAGTTGTATGTTTCTCGATGCGTGGAAAGAGACCGGAAGCGAAGCTCCACCGACTCAACAAGTACTGAAGAAGACAATTGCGACCTGGATTGAATACCTAACCATTCAGGTGGCAAAAGGGATCGATAATGGCGAGTTTCGCCACGATCTTGACCCTAAACAAGCGATATACGAACTGTATGGGTTGTACCTGAGTGCACACCTTTTTTACTCCATACGTGGAGAGCAGGCGAGTCAACAACACTTCTGGCAAGGCGTAAAGCGTCTGATGGCGGACTGGAAGTAGAATTAGGCTAAGTGGATCACTACTTAGCTTATTATTTAAATAAAAATAGCACGGTCGTTCGCTTTTTGTAAGTGTCAGAGGCTGGCTTGATAAGGACAATAACATGAGTGAGAAGATTTACTTCAATACGGCGAATAAGTTCAGTATTAAGAAGAGCTTAGTGAGTTTAACCACGCGCCTGCACCATACACTTGCGCCAACACACGCTAAGAACACCGCGCGAAAACTGTTGTTAACTCCAGCGCGAGCTACGCCAAAAAATGAGTTACCTGGCGGCCTGGTGATTGGCGAAGTTGAATCGAAAGAGGGGTTGCTTAAAACCTATCAACTGGGTAGTGGTCCTGTCTGGGTGATGACTCATGGCTGGTCAGGCAGTGCCAATCAGTTCTTTCCTTTGATGGAACATATTGCCAGTCAGGGATACACCGCACTGGCCTACGATCACCCTGCTCATGGTCAGAGCGAAGGCGCTTATGGACATATTCCGGCATTTGTTCTTGGTCTCGAAGCCATCCTTGATAGCGTCGAAGAGGTCGCTGGGCTGGTGGCGCACAGCATGGGGACAGTCTCTGCACTAGAGTGCCATCATCAAAAGCTGGCAGACAAACCGCTGCTCTTGATCGCGCCATTGCTTGATTACTTAGATAACTTGTTCGGTAGTATTGCCCGTTCAGGTTATTCAATGCGTCTGTTTGATGCGGTGGTGGGTGAAGTTGAACAGCAGTATCGCTACCCTCTGCAATCGATCGATCCTTTTAATAAGCTAAAATCTCGCTCGGCACAGACTATTATTGTTCATGATGAGCAAGACAAGTTTGCTAAGTACCCAGCGTCAGCAAAAGCGGCGCAGGAGATGGCTAACGTCAACCTGGTTACGACTCAGGGTCAAGGGCATGGACGTATAATGAAGTCTCAACAAGTCATGGATAGTTTTGATAAATTGACGGCAAATTAATCATTTAGTTGATGGAAAAATACTCAATCTATTCATATTGTTAACATCCATTTCCATGTTGTTGATGTGGTTAACAGATTTGCAATGAAAAATATTTCCAAGTCGGTATGTGTGGGATCATTTGCTATGCCACATGGCCCTCATAAGGAAATATAATAATGAATAGAAATGATAGTGTCCCTTTGCCCAGCAATACCCGAGAATGGTTATTTAACCGCAACAGTATGATTGTCTTAGCCGATATCGCTCTGTTTGCGGTTTTATACTTCAGCCTGCCATTTGATCCTCAAGTGGTACTGGGTATCTGTATGTTGATCTTTATCGCCATCCTTTGGTTGACGGAAGCCCTGCATGTCACTGTCACTGCCATCTTAGTTCCAATCATGGCAGTGTTGTTTGGCGTATTCGATACCCAGACTGCCCTCAACAACTTCGCTAACTCCATCATCTTCCTGTTTCTTGGCGGTTTTGCACTCGCTGCGGCGATGCACCGACAGGGGCTAGATAAAGTTATTGCCGATAAGGTACTTGTTTTAGCGAAAGGCAAAATGAGTGTTGCAGTATTTATGCTGTTTGGTGTTACCGCTGCTCTTTCAATGTGGATCAGTAATACCGCCACCACGGCTATGATGCTGCCATTAGTTCTTGGCGTACTCAGTAAAGTGAACTCTGATAGCGGTCATAAGACTTACGTGTTCGTGCTGCTTGGTATTGCTTACAGCGCGAGTATCGGTGGTATCGCAACTATCGTTGGTAGTCCGCCAAACGCTATTGCTGCAGCTGAAGTGGGGTTGACCTTTACTGAGTGGATGAGCTTTGGTATCCCGACGACGCTGATTCTACTGCCAGTTGCTATTGCGGTGTTGTTTGCGGTGTTGAAACCGAACCTGAGTGGTGAGTTTGAGCTCAACAAAGAGCCGGTTACCTGGGATAAAGGCAAGATTGTTACGCTGGCTATTTTCGCTGCGACAGTTAGTTTGTGGATCTTCAGTAAACCGATTAATGCTATGTTAGGTGGCTACGCTAAGTTTGATACTGTAGTGGCGCTGGCTGCGATTGTCGCGGTCAACTTTGCTCGAGTTGTGCACTGGAAAGATATCGAAAAAACGGCTGACTGGGGCGTGTTGCTACTGTTTGGTGGCGGTATCTGTCTGAGTAATGTACTAAAAGCGACTGGTACCAGTGTCTTCCTGGCTAATGGTCTTAGTGAGATGATTGCCCACCTTGGCATCTTCTTTATCATCGCTGTGATTGCCATATTCGTGGTGTTCTTAACCGAGTTCGCCAGTAACACGGCTAGTGCAGCACTGCTTATTCCACTTTTTGCCAGCGTTGCAGAAGCGTTCGGTATGTCACCAGTGATCTTATCTGTGCTAATCGCTGTAGCGGCATCGTGCGCCTTTATGCTGCCAGTGGCGACGCCACCAAATGCGATTGTGTTTGGCTCGGGCCACATTAAGCAGAGTGAGATGATGCGCGTCGGTATCGTCCTCAATATCGCGTCTATTGGTGTTCTGACCTTTATTGCGCTGACTTTCTGGGCATAGGGCTCAACACAGTCACTTACTATCGAAAAACCTGCCGTTATGGCAGGTTTTTTTGGTTTTGACGGGCTGATTATTTCTTCAAGGCGACACACTTAAGTGGTTGTTCCGTTTCTGGCGCACGATGTCTGGGTTTATTTAAGTACATATCCTTATCTGCCCTTGCCAGAGTATCCTGGCATGATAGGTAGTTCTTTGGTCCGGACTGGGCGACGCCAACGCTGATAGAGACTTCACTGCGCATTGTAGCCAGGCTTTCGGTCACGCGGGGAATGTAGTTTTTGACCGCAGACTCTTTGGTGCAGCCTGGCATCACGACGACAAACTCATCACCACCAACTCTAAAGCACAGGTCAACATTGCGTGACGCCCCGCGTAGGCAGTCGGAAACGATAATGAGTACACTGTCGCCTTCTTCGTGACCAAACTGGTCGTTAAACAGTTTGAAGTCGTTGACGTCAATATAGACGATTGCGACCGGATCGTTTTGTTGCTGAGCTTCTGAAAACAGCTTGCTGGTGAACTCTTCAAACGCACGCTTATTGTAGAGATTAGTGAGTGGATCTAGACGAGCCATTTTCTCCAGGCTTTTGGTTCGTTCCTGAACAATAGATTCGAGGTCATTGACATACTGGAAGGATTTATTCTTCTCAACCTCAATTTCGTTCATCATGCTTTTTATATAAGTATCAAAAACATAGGACACATCGAAATCAATCAAACGGTCGAGAATATCACTCAACATCTGTGCGTATTCAGGATCTTCAAGATGGTCATGAATGGTAGAGATCAGCTTGGCTTTCAGATAGTTGACTGAAGAGAGATACATCTTGGGGTCAACACCGATTCGCTTATGAACCAGACCAATTCGCAGCCGGTGTTCAACATAATCCAGGTTGATCTCTTTAGTAAACAGATCGGCAATATACTGTCGTAACGCCGACATGAGGCGCTGTAAGGTACCCGCATCACCAATCAGGGTTTCGACATCAGGACTACGGGTCTGATGGGTGTAAAAGTCGTCCACAATCAGATCAAGATGACGGGTTATCACCCCTTTCATTGACCTTAATTCATTGATATCACTTGGCGTAAGCCTGAACAGGTGCAACCTTTGCTTTAGTTCAGTTTCGGATATCTTCTGTTGTTCGACGAGGGACTTATCCGTAATTCTCATCTTAACTACCCACGGTGCATCTATCTATAAATAGATATTATAAAACAGTATGCATATTTTTCCTGATTTGTTTGTTGATAAATGTAATTATTGCCTCTGTGAGTGTGACAAACAAAAAGCCCCGCTCACTTGAGCAGGGCTTGTATATGAAGCTAAGTCCTTGTCTAGCCGATGAATAGGAAGAACAGGAAGGTCGCGATAATACCGATCAGTGCGTATGGGAACTGAGTGGTCGCATGTTGCATTGATGTACAGCCAGAGCCTTGTGCAGACAGTACCGTTGAATCACTGAAGAAACATGAGTGACTACCAGCTGCAGAGGCGGATAGTAGTGCAGCAACGGTCAGGTGTAGTGGCACACCCAGCTGCTCACCGAGTGGCAGGACAATCGGCATTGCTACTGCGAAGGTACCCCATGATGATGCCGTCGCAAACACCAGACCACCAGTAATCATAAAGATGATCGCAGGGAAGTAAGACGCTGACAGGTAAGGGCTAACAGTCTCGATAACATATTGAGTTACGCCTAGTGAGTCGTTAACGTTCTTGAGCATAAAGCCGCCGATCACTGTTGCCAGTGGCAGTAACATCACCTTGATACCATCGTATACCGCGTCAAACATATCATTCATAGAGATAAGCTTCTGCACGCCGTAGAAACAGATAGTAAAGATAATCGCGACGAATACGCCAGCCAGTAGATCGATACCGAAGTACCAACTTGCCGCGACCAGAACAATCATAGGTAGCAGGAAGTTAATCAGACCCATAGTTGGACTTGTGTGCGCAGCGATATCAGAACCGAAATCAATGTCTGCTGCACCGTCAGGGCGTACCTGACCGTTCTTCGCACGCTGCTCAGCTTTCTTCATCGCGCCAAGATCTGGGATCTTTTCCATCGCTACCAACAGAACGATTGCTAACGTTACCCAGCCGTACGCCATGTATGGAATTGCTTCAATGTACGCTTTGATGCCTTCGCCTGCTTCTGCAACGTTGTTTGCTTCTAGCAGTGAACTGAAGAAGATCGCCCAGGTTGAAATTGGTACCAGAATACAGATAGGTGCCGCTGTGGAGTCAACCAGGTAAGAGAGTTTCTCACGCGAGATCTGGTATCCGTCAGTGACTTTCTTCATTGATGAAGAGATAGCAATCGCATTCAGGTAGTCATCAATAAAGATCACGATACCTAGTAAGAATGTCATCAGCATAGATTGGCGACGGCTTTTCACTTTAGTCACCAGCATATCTGAGAAACTGAGAATGCTGCCGCCTTTCTCAAGAATCGCAATCAGGCCACCCATCAAACCACAGACCAGAATGATCCAGGCGATGGTTTCATCCATCATGACTGTCATCGAGATATCAACGATTTGTTCGACAGCTTCGGCAGGGTTAAGCAGTAGAACACCTGCGATAGCACCACTAAAAAGTGCTTCAACCGTGCGGTGAGTGGTCAGGGCAAAAACCAGTACCAAGGCTGTTGGTAGCAGGCTCATCCAGCCATAAGCTTGTCCTTGTTCATGGTTAAGACCAATAGCAGTGAAAAAGACGAAAGTCGCGATCACTAATAAGGTCACCACAATATGTTGGGTATTAAATTTTATCGGTGCGTCCAGCACCTTTGCTTGAGTCGTCATAGCGTGTCAGTCCTTTGTTTAAGCTGAGTGCAACATCCAATCGATTTCTAGCGGAGTAATCGCTCGCTCAAACTCTGCGAGTTCACTCCGTTTGCAGGCTAAAAATAAATCGATAAATTCCCTTGAGATGTACTGAGCCAGTTCGCTGTGTTCCAACTGGTCCAGAGCTTCAGACATACGCACGGGTAAGTCAACCGCGTCATCACTAAGAGAAGCAGGACATTGCTCTTTGTTATAAGTGTCGCTGGCCAGTACTGCTGATAGCACCACAGCGGCAAGAATGTATGGGTTAACGTCAGCGCCTGCGATACGGTGTTCGACACGACGGTTTTTGCTGTCGCTGATCGGAACACGCAGAGCTACACCGCGGTGGTTTTCGCCCCAGTCTGCTTTGGTAGGGACATAAGCACCAGGTACGAAACGACGGTAAGAGTTGACGTTAGGGCAGATCAAAGCCATTGAGTCAGATGTCTGCGCCAGCATGGCTGCGATGGTTTGATAAAACAGTGGGCTCTCTTGACCGTCTGCCTGACTAAATAGGTTGTTGCCATCTTCATCCACAAGGCTGATGTGAATATGCATGCCGTTACCAGCTTGCTCAGCGAATGGTTTCGCCATAAAGGTCGCATCGAAACCATGTTGATTGGCGACCTGACGGATCACTCGTTTGGCGATGATGATTTCGTCACAAACTCGCAGTACATCTTGTGAATGGTTGAAATTAATTTCGAATTGACCCGGAGCTGATTCAGACAAAGCTCCAGAAGTGTTTAACCCTTGCTCTTGGGCGATGCGGTTGAGGTCGGCCAGGAAGTCAGCGTAGTCGTCCAAACCATCGAGATCGTAAACCTCAGTGTCCTTCTCTCGGGTTTGTTTGGTTGGGTTAATTGCGGTTTGCAACTCGCCCTGTTTGCCACGTTTCTTATCGATTAAATAAAACTCAAGTTCTAATGCAACGCATGGGTAAGTGTTGTTCGCGTGCAGTTTATCGACCATGCCAGAAAGGATATTGCGAATAAAAAGAGAGTTCGGATTGACACCTGTTTCATCCATCATGCTTAACAGTAGCTGTCCTACATGTGGATTCGCTGTCGGCATTAGCGTATCGGCAATTGGAAAGCACATATTGTCGGGCTCCCCAAGATCTTCTCCAAGTCCCGCTGACTCTACAACATTGCCCTTAGTGTCGAGAGAGATGGTTGAAAGTGGCAGGGCGACCCCTTTCTGCAGTTTGTCTAACCCACTGACTGGGATACGTTTACCACGAGGTGTGGCATTAATGTCGGTGAAAATGAGGTCAACGAACTCTATCTCGGGCCATTGCTGTCTAAAATTTTTAACTTCCTGTAGATACGATTCCATTTTTAGTTCTCCAAATAGCCTGACGAGCGGCGAGCTAAAAATAATTGAGTTAACAACTAAGTTACATTCATTAGACTAAGGTCTAACTCTTTACAATTATTTTCTTTATATACAACTACTTAATTTAATTTTTGTGAAAATAACAAGTTCGTTATGGGTTTGTCTTGTTAACTATTTTGTAACAGTTGCTGCAGTTTTGCTCAATATATTGAGCAAAAAATGGCTTTTTTTTGAACAAAAAGGTGGGGTTGGTCACGATTTGGTCAGAATATCGAACATTGCTGTTGATAATTTTGTACATGGTTTGTAGTGTGAATGTTAAATAAATTGAACACGGAAGCACCATGGCTAAAACAAGCAAACCTATTATCGGTATAGTCAGCTGCGCGAAGGAGTTAGGTGGTTACCAGATCCAGGCAGTGAATGACTTCTATTTACGTGCTGTAAAAGATTTCGGTGGACTGCCTTTGATACTGGCTCCAGAGATGCCGGCAGAGGATATACAGACCATTCTCGATATGTGTGATGGTTTCTTGTTTCCTGGCAGTCATTCAAATGTGGCACCTCATCGCTACAACGCGACTCATGAAGAAGCGAAGAAAGATGAAAAGCGTGATGAGCTCTCTTTGTCGTTAATCCGTCATGCGGTCGACAGTGATATTCCTTGCCTGGGCATTTGCCGTGGTTTTCAAGAGATGAATGTGGCTCTGGGTGGTTCGCTAAACCCAGCAGTACATGAGTCAGGATTTAATGACCATAGAGAAAGCCCTGTTGAAGATTTCGAACAAAAGTATGCACCTGCACATGCCGTGTTGGTACAAAAAGAGAGCTTGTTTGAGCAGTGGCTGACTGAAAATCAGTGGCAAAACACCAGTCTGTTCGAAGTGAATACACTGCACAACCAAGGGGTCGACCAGCTTGCTCCACAGCTGAAAATTGAGGCTAAAGCACCGGATGGACTAGTGGAAGCCTTTAGTCTTCCTGGTCAGAAATTTTTCGTTGGCGTGCAGTGGCACCCAGAATGGCAAGCAAAAACCAATCATTTCTCTCAAATTTTGTTCAAAGAATTTATGATGGCTGCCTCTGTATAAATCAGGAGCTGCATGAATGAACAATCAAGAGATTGGTAAAAATATTGTTCAGTTACGAAAACAACATGGATTGTCACAACGCGAACTCGCAGAGCGAGCTGGGATTACACACAGTGCTATTTCTTCCATCGAGAATGGCAAAGTCAGCCCGTCGGTCAGTTCGCTACAAAAGATAGTTAACGTTTTCTCTTTATCGCTTTCAGAGTTCTTTACCTTTGAAAAGCCTCAAAGCGATGAAGTTAAAGTTGTTATGACCGAGGACGAGCTGGTTGAAATGGGCAGCGAGTCGGTTTCGATGAAACTGGTGTCTAACGGCAATAAAGATCAGGTTATTGGATTCCTGATTGAAGAATACGCACCGCACGGTACCACTGGCGCGGGAGAAATCAGACACGAAGGTGAGGAGATCGGCACTGTGTTAGAGGGTGAAATCACTCTTGAATACAAAGGTCAGTCTTATCTCATCAAACAAGGTGAGTCGTACATTATAGATACGACAGAGCCACATAAGTTTACTAATCACACAGACAAGGCTTGTCGAATGATAAGCGCGCATACGCCGACCACATTCTAAGTGGGCCTTGCCTTGTTGTGATAAACAAGGAGGGCGTATGAAAACCCAGGAACAATGGATTGAACTGAAAAACAGTCTTGTCATTGAGCATCGATCTTACATCAATGGTGAGTATTGCGATGCGCAGAGCGGTCAAACCTTAGCGGTTATCAATCCAGCAACGGACGAAAAGCTAACGGATATCGCCCGTTGCCAGAGTGAAGATGTGGATCTTGCGGTTAAATACGCTCGACAAGCTTTCCAAAGCGGTGAGTGGAGCAGCAGCGCGCCTTCTCATCGTAAAGCGGTTCTGTATAAGTTTGCAGATCTTATCGATCAACATCGCGAAACACTGGCACTGCTTGAAACTCTCGATACTGGTAAACCTATCAGTCACAGTGTTTCTACTGACGTACCAGGCGCTGCCAACTCCCTGCGTTGGTACGCGGAAGCGATTGACAAAGTTTATGGCGAAGTCGCGCCAACAGAGAAAGACGTCCACGCCTTTATTTCTCATCAGGCAATTGGTGTTGTTGCCGCAGTCGTTCCTTGGAACTTCCCTCTGTGGCTTGCGTGCTGGAAGCTAGGTCCTGCATTGGCTGCAGGTAACAGCGTTATTCTTAAACCTTCTGAAAAATCATCTCTGACTGCGATCTACTTAGGTCAGCTTGCTGAGCAGGCTGGTCTGGCAAAAGGCGTTTTCCAGGTCGTAACTGGTTTTGGTCACGAAGCGGGCGACGCTCTTGCCAAACACCATGATGTCGACTGTATCGCCTTCACTGGCTCGACGCGTATTGCTGGTCAACTGATGATTCGCTCAGGCGAAACTAACCTCAAGCGCGTATTCGCTGAAGCGGGTGGTAAGAACGCGAACATCGTATTTGAAGATTGTGATGACCTTGATCGCGCCGCGGCTGAGACAGCTGCTGGGTGCTTCTACAATCAGGGTGAAGTGTGTGTTGCCGCGACGCGTTTACTGGTCCATGAAAGCATCAAAGATCGCTTTGTCGATAAAGTGATTTCAGCGGCGCAGGCCTTTATGCCAAAAGATCCTCTTGATACTTCTTCATCGATGGGTGCTCTGATCGATCAGGAGCATAAAGCCAAAGTGCTCGAATACATTCTTCTTGGTCAGGCTGAAGGCGCAACACTGCGCTGCGGTGGTGATGTGCAAGGTCAGGGTGCATTCGTCGAACCAACGATTCTAGACAACGTCGATAACAAAATGAAAGTGGCTCAGGAAGAGATTTTTGGCCCGGTGCTGTGTGTAATTCCATTTAAAGATGAAGCACAGGCTATCGAGATTGCCAATGACTCTCAATATGGTCTTGGTGCTGCGCTATGGAGCAGCAACATCAACCGTGTTCACCGAGTGGCGAAACAGCTACAAGCTGGCTCGGTCTGGGTTAATAACTACAACGAAGGTGACATGACTGTCCCGTTTGGTGGATTCAAAATGAGTGGTAACGGACGAGATAAATCGCTGCATGCCATCGAGAAGTTCACTGAAACTAAGACGACCTGGATTCGTCTCCACCCTTAAGCCTGCTGAAGATTAATAAAGGAATATCTCTATGAACAAGCATACGGATTCGTTCTACGCTCATTCTGTGCCAAACATGCCGGAATACCCACAACTACAAGACCATATCGAGTGTGATGTCTGTGTCGTTGGCGCGGGATTCTCCGGTCTTTCTTCTGCACTTCATCTGGCCGAAAAAGGGTTCAAAGTCGTGGTGCTTGAGAGTGCGAAAGTGGGTTTTGGAGCTACTGGTCGTAACGGCGGACAAATCGTTAATAGCTACAGCCGAGATGTTGACGTACTTGAAAGTCGTTACGACCAGACCCAAGCCAAAGCTCTGTGTGAGATGATTTTTGAAGGTGGCGATATCATTCGCGGCCTGATTGATAAATACGATATCGATTGTGACTTCAAACAAGGTGGTCTGTTTACCTCGTTGAACAATAAACAGTTGAAAGGGCTGGAAGAGCATAAGAAAAACTGGGAACGCTACGGCAATGACCAACTGACACTGCTTGATGCCTCTGAAGTCGAGCAAGCGGTCGGTACCAAAGTCTACTCTGGCGGCCTGCTGGACATGCGCGGTGGACACATTCATCCACTGAAACTGGCTTTGGGTGAAGCGGCAGCATTTACCGCTCTTGGTGGTCAAATCTTTGAACAATCAGCAGTAACGTCGATTGAAAAGGGCGTTAACCCAACGGCGAAAACAGCGCATGGCAGTGTTAAGAGTAAATATCTGGTACTGGCTGGTAACGCTTACTTAGGTGGTCTGGCGCCAAACATCAGTAACAAAGCGATCCCTTGTGGCACTCAGGTAGTGGCAACTCAGCCTCTGTCTGATGAGCAGCTAAAACATATTCTGCCAAGTGATTACTGTGTAGAAGACTGTAACTACCTGCTTGATTACTTCCGCCTCAGCGCGGACAAACGCCTGCTGTTTGGTGGTGGTGTGGTTTACGGCGCACGTGACCCTGAGAATATCGAAGCGATTATCCGTCCCAAGATGGAAACGGTCTTCCCTCAACTGAAGGGAATCAAAATTGACTACACATGGACAGGCAATTTCTTGTTGACCTATTCACGTATGCCTCAGTTCGGCTCTTTTGCTGACAATATCTACTACCTGCAAGGTTACAGCGGTCATGGTGTTACCTGTACCCATTTGGCGGGCAAGTTACTGGCAGAAGCATTAACAGGACATGCAGAACGTTTTGACGCTTTTGCAGCCCTTAAGCACTACTCCTTCCCAGGTGGTCGTCACTTCCAGATCCCGTTTACGGCGATGGGTGCGGCCTATTACAACCTGAGAGATAAATTGGCGATTTAACAAAAAAAGATAAGGAACATCCAATGAGTAAAGTCGTGAAGTTTGCCGCTCTACAGTTAACGAAGAGCTGGGATCTGGAAGATAACCTCAATAAAGCAAAAGCTGCGATTCGTGAAGCTGCGGCGCACGGTGCAAATGTCATTTTGCCTCAGGAGCTTTTTGCTGCGCCTTACTTCTGTAAAAAACAAGAAGCAAAGTACTTTGAGTTAGCAGAAGAGACGGCTAACTGTCGCCTTATCAAAGAGATGAGCGAGCTGGCGAAAGAGCTAGGTGTGGTTATCCCTGTCAGCTACTTTGAAAAAGCAGGCAACACCTTCTTCAACTCGCTGGTGATGATTGATGCGGATGGAACGGTATTAGAAAACTACCGTAAATCACACATCCCGGATGGCCCGGGGTATAGCGAGAAGTACTACTTCAGCCCTGGTGATACAGGATTCAAAGTCTGGCAGACCAAGTTTGGTAAATTTGGTGCAGGTATTTGCTGGGATCAATGGTTTCCCGAGCTTGCGCGCAGTTTGGCTCTTCATGGCGCGGAAGCTATTTTTTATCCAACGGCGATTGGCTCTGAGCCTCAGGATCCAACTCTGGATTCACGAGATCATTGGCAACGTACAATGCAAGGTCACTCGGCAGCAAACCTTGTACCGGTCATCGCTTCTAACCGCGTAGGAACTGAAGTAGATGATGGTATCGAGACGACTTTCTACGGCTCATCTTTCATCACTGATCACACCGGAGGCAAGCTTGCGGAAGCGCCACGTGAAGGTGAGGCAATCATATATGCAGAGATCGATTTAGAGCAGACCGCGAAAGCTCGTCATTCATGGGGATTGTTCCGTGACCGCAGACCTGATCTATACGCTAGTGTAGGCAAACTTGCAGTATAGGAGGCATTGGAATGCAGTTATTTACAACACCTGCACAAGATGGCTTCTACTTTCCGGCTGAGTTTCAGCCGGTTAGCCAAGTGTGGTTAGCGTGGCCCGAAAGACGCGATAACTGGCGTGATGATGCACTGCCAGCACAGCTAACCTTTGCTCGAATAGCAAATGCGATTTCTGAAGTGACCAAGGTATGTGTTGCGGTGAGCAGCAAACAATTTGATCACGCCCGTGACCTGCTTCAGCCAGAAGTGCGTCTGGTAGAAATTCCATATAATGACGCCTGGATGCGCGATATAGGACCAACGGTATTGGTCAACGAGAGTGGTGAGCGCCGAGGTATTAGTTGGCAGTTCAACGCTTGGGGTGGCGAATACAACGGTCTGTACGACAACTGGCAGCAAGACGATCTGGTCGCCAGTTCAGTGTGTGACATCATAGGTATCGACCACTACAGCGCCCCGTTTGTTTTAGAAGGTGGTTCGATTCACACCGATGGTGAAGGAACCCTCTACACCACAGAAGAGTGCTTACTGAGTCCTGGTCGTAATCCTTTATTGACCAAGCAGCAGATTGAGGAGCAGCTCAAACAGTATCTCAGCATTGAAAAAGTGATTTGGCTTCCTAAAGGGTTGTTCAACGATGAGACTGATGGTCACGTTGATAACCTGATGCATGTCATCGCTCCGGGTAAAGTTGTCCTGAGCTGGACTGATGATCCGAGTGACCCTCAGTATCAGCTATCCCGTGAAGCGGAAAAGGTGCTCAGTTCGCAGACTGATGCCAAAGGGCGTGAGATTGAAATTGTTCGTTTACCTCTGCCGGGACCATTGCACTACAGTGAGAGTGAAGCGCAGGGTATTGAAGTGAGCTCAGGGATGAGCAGAGCGGCTGGAGAGCGCTTAAGTGCGTCTTATGCAAACTTTCTTATCGTAAATGGCTATGTATTTTTGCCACTACTTGATGATAGAACCGATGCCGAGGCAATCTCTGTGCTACAGAGTGCGATGCCAGAGCATCAAATTATCGGGATACCGACAAGAGAAGTGCTGTTAGGTGGTGGAAATATTCACTGTATTACCCAGCAGATCCCAGCATAAATAAATCATAAGCCAGATTCGAAACGAATCAGTGGCGAAGTAAAGCTTTCAAAAGGAATCACCATGCAACAAATTACAAATCAAAGCCTTCTTTCGTTTATGGTGCCAAGTGAAGATCAAGGCATAGCAGTCACGAACCCTGCAACGGGAGAAGTGCTGGGTTTTGCTCCAGTATCGTCTGAACAAGCGATTCTCGATGGTATCGAACGTTCAAGTGTCGCGCAGAAAGAGTGGGCAGCGATGCCAGCAAAAGCTCGTGGTGCGCTATTACAGCGTTGGTACCAGCTGGTTATCGAGAACAAACAAGACCTTGGCCGCCTTATGACTCTGGAGCAGGGTAAACCGCTAGCGGAAGCGGAAGGTGAAGTTGTATACGGTGCGAGTTTTATTGAGTGGTTTGCTGAAGAAGCCAAGCGTACTTATGGTGAAACCATTCCTGCGCCAAGTGGTGACAAGCGTCTGATGACAATCAAGCAGCCTGTCGGTGTCGCGTGTGCTATTACACCGTGGAACTTCCCGATTGCGATGATCACTCGTAAAGCAGGTCCAGCACTAGCGGCGGGCTGTAGCTTCGTGGTTAAGCCTTCAGAGTCAACACCGTTGTCGGCATTTGCTGTTGCAGAACTGGCGTATCAGGCAGGCATTCCCCGTGATGTACTGCAGGTCGTTCTGGGTAAAGATGCACGTCAGGTTGGCGGCATTTTTACATCGCACCCACTTATTCGTAAGCTGTCGTTCACGGGTTCAACTCAGGTTGGCAGCATCTTGATGCAGCAAAGCGCGCACGATATTAAACGAACCTCAATGGAACTGGGTGGTAACGCGCCATTCATCGTGTTTGATGACGCTGACATTGATGCGGCGGTTGCTGGCGCTATGGTGTCTAAGTTCCGTAACGCAGGTCAGACGTGTGTTTGTGCCAACCGTTTCTATGTGCATAGCAAGGTCTATGACGAGTTTGTTACTAAGTTTGACGCCGCTGTTCAAAACCTCAAAGTCGGTAATGGTCTTGAACAGGGCGTCACCACTGGGCCTGTGATCAGCGAATCCGCAAAACAGGGCATCCAGAGCCTGATTGACGGTGCGATTGAGCAAGGTGCTCAGCCTGTTAGCGAGCAAAAGCAGCTTGATGGTCTATTTGTCCAACCTGTCGTGCTTAAGAATGTCACTCACGACATGAATATTGTTTCTCAGGAGATCTTTGGCCCTGTGGCTCCAGTGATTTCGTTTGATAACGATGAGCAGCTGATTGAGATGGCTAATGACACTATCTACGGTCTGGCTTCTTATTTCTACAGCCAGAATGTACACCGCGTATTTAAGATTGCTGAAGCGCTGCAATACGGCATGGTTGGCATCAATGAAGGTCTGATCTCGACTGAGGTTGCCCCTTTTGGTGGGGTGAAACAGTCAGGTATCGGACGTGAAGGTGCGAAACAAGGTATCGATGAATACATGGACGTGAAATACCTCTGCTTTGGCGGCAATTAATTTAAGGAAAGAATCATGACAAACCAACAACTACATCAAAGAAGAAGTCAGGTTATTGCTCAGGGAATGGGCGCAATGTATCCCCTCTATGTTGAGAAAGCAGACAATGCACACGTGTGGGATATTGAAGGTAACAAGTATATCGATTTTGCTGCAGGTATTGCGGTAACGAACACCGGCCATGCGAACAAACGCATCAGTGAAGCGGTGAAAGCCCAAATCGATAACTTCTCCCACACTTGTGCGATGGTGACACCTTATGCTTCGTTTGTGGAACTGGCAGAAAAACTGACTGAGCTTGCGCCAGGTGACTCGGCTAAGAAAGCCATCTTCCTGACTACTGGTGCGGAAGCGGTTGAAAACGCGGTGAAAGTAGCGCGCGCCCATACAGGCCGTAGCGGTGTGATCGCGTTTAAGGGTGGCTTTCATGGCCGTACCAACATGACAATGGGTCTGACGGGCAAAGTCGCGCCATACAAAGCGGGCTTTGGTCCATTCCCTAATGAAATCTTCCACGCACCGTACCCGAATGCGTTTCACGGTATTAGTGTAGAGCAAAGCCTGCAGGCACTGGAAGATCTGTTTGCCTGTGATATTGAGCCATCACGCGTTGCGGCGATCATTTTTGAGCCGGTACAGGGTGAGGGCGGTTTCTATCAGGCACCTAAAGAGTTCGCTCAGGGGCTGCGTCAGGTATGTGATAAGCATGGCATCATGCTGATTGCCGATGAAATCCAGACTGGTTTCGCTCGTACCGGTAAGATGTTTGCGACAGAATATCTCGATATTGAACCTGATATGATGACGATGGCAAAAGGGATTGCTGGTGGTTACCCAATCTCTGCGGTAGTTGGTAAGAGTGACGTAATGGATTCAGCGCTACCAGGCGGTCTGGGCGGGACCTACGCGGGTTCACCGCTAGGCTGTGTGGCTGGTCTTGAAGTGCTTAAAATCATTGAAGAGCAAGACCTATGTGCCAAGGCTCAGGGTATTGGTGAAGTGGTGAATGCTCGCATGACCAAGCTACAGCAATCTGTTGCGGCGATTGGTGAAATTCGTACTTATGGTGCAATGATGGCCATCGAATTTACTGACCCACAATCAGGTCTGCCTTTGCAGGACATGACCAAAGCGGTCATCAGCAAGGCGCAGGAGAACGGTTTGATTCTGCTTTCATGTGGCGTTAAAGCCAACGTTATTCGTCTGCTTCCTCCTTTGACTATCGAGCCAGAGGTGCTGGAAGAAGGTCTGGATAAACTTGAGAAGATCATTCTTGAAGTCGCTTAAATGAGAAGGCCCGCAATAGCGGGCCTTTTTTTGTTTAATCGTCTGGCGGGGAGAAGATAACCTTCAAACGTTGTCTCAACGTCAAATTTCGGTTTCTCAGCTCATCGAACATCTCCTGCCATGCCTTAAACGTCACTACAAGCGGGTTAAAACTCTCAACAGGTTTAGTGACCCCATAGCGAACCGTCTCTACTTCCGGCTCAAAGGTACCAAATAGCTTGTCCCAGATAATCAAAACTCCGGCGTAGTTTTTATCGATATACTGGGGGTTGCGACCATGGTGTACCCGGTGATGGGAAGGGGTGTTAAACACCAGCTCCAGCCAACCGAGAGAGCGGACCCATTGGGTATGAACAAAAAACTGTAAACCCAGATTGAGCAATACCGCGAACACCACCCATTTAGGTTCAAACCCTATGATGACCAGCGGCACCCAAAACAACCACATACCTGCAATCGGGTACATTAAGCTCTGGCGAAATGCGGTGCTGAAGTTCATATTCTCCGAGCTGTGGTGAGCTACATGAGCCGCCCACATCCAGCGAATCCGATGACTGGCGCGGTGAAACCAGTAGTAGCAAAAATCTTGCAACACGAGCAGGACGAGGAAAGAGGCAAGCCCCATTTCAATATCCAATAAGTGCCAGCCAAACAACCACAAATAGAGCTTCACAATCAACAGACCAGTGAGCAGATCCGACAATTGGTGCATCCCGGCTAAGGAGAAATTACACAGCACTTCTGGAAGATGGTAGCTGGCATTGTCTGGCAGCCTGCCACGCTTCTGACCGAGCACGTACTCCGCGGTCATCAAGGCGATAAATAGGGGCGCAAGGACGATTAGCAGCCATTCCGGGTTGTCGATGAGTAGATTGAAATCCATATCTGATAGACCTTATTGGTTGCAGTTACCATTTGGCGTAGTGGTCTTCGGTCAAACCGAGCACACTATCGAGCTGATGCTTTTGCCCGTCGTTATCAGTGATTACCCCAGAGAAGTGACCGATAAACTGGCGAAAGTTGCTTTTTAATAACCATAGATTGAGCTTCTCACTGCGTTGGTTGAGTGGAGTAAAGGTCAGTTCAACTTGCTTATCATCGGAGTAGATTTGCCACGGACTGTTTATCTGCTGGCGACTGAACTGAAAGTGGACCGGACTAAGCAGATGGCGCTGACCGTTGACCCATAGTACGTTTTCTCCGCTTCCGGTCTCGTTGACACCTGCAGCCAGATTCAGACCTAGAGTCGTTTCATCACCTCGGGCATTGATACTGGCCCAGCGCCAACTGGTTTCGCGGCGCATATAGCCTGCGGAAAAATCATAGCCAGCCAAAGCCTCGTTCAGACCTACCGCTTTACCATCAACTTGAAGTGTTCCGGTTACGGATAACGCGTTGTGCTTTTGGGTATAGGTCCACCCTGAGTAGCCAGTAGGTGTCGCAACCGATAAGGGCAAACTGTCGGCTGGTGAGTGAAGCTCGATATCGAGTTGCACGTGGCGACTGGCTGCTTTGATACGCCAACGGCCTTGTTCGATGATGAATTTTAGCTTTCCTGCTGCTATCGACGTGGTGCCGCTGTAGCAGGATGGAGACATCTGTTTATCTATCATCAAAGGGCGTAACCAGCTCTGCTCGACAAGGGTGTCACTATCGCGGTCGTACAGGTAGCAGAAGGATGAGCCGAGGTAGCGAATATCCGCAATGGCGATACCTATCACATAGCGCGGCGTGACAATGCTGACAAACTGAAACTGCTTGTAGTGGAAATACTTGCCGACAGATCCGATACGGCGATCCATATTGTTGCGGTAATCAAACTGTTCAATACCAAACTGTTTCGGCATACCGTCAAAGTGACCATAGTGTGGCTGGCCATCGGCTTTAATCAATCTCTCTGGGGCAGGTTGGCTCACTGTCATTATTACATTACATTCAATTAACACTTGAGCCAGTTTGGTCGATATTCAGGCTTATTGTCAGGTCATTTTCGGTCAGTAACTCTGTTTTGATCACGAATGAGGCAGGTGCAATCGGCTAAGCTAAGCGAAACAGGGAGTTCACAACATGCAAGTCATCGCTCACTATCAGCCTACAGACCAGCGTCATCAACTTGGGGTCATGGACGTCGCCTTGCTGCTTAATGCTGTGGAAAGCTTTGGCGTTCGGTCTGAATCTCTGGTTAATGAGGCGGGTTTAGCCGAGATAGATTGGTACAGTGAACAGAGTCAGATCACTTATGCTGATAAGCTCAAGTTATTTGGTCATGTTAATCGTCAATGGCCGGGACTGGGGTTGGGTTTGCTGGTTGGCGAGCAGGCAACCTTAAGCCACTTCGGAATTCTTGGCTATGCGATCCTCAGCAGCAGGACGGTGCAAGATGCGATTAATACTGGCTTTAAATACCTCGATCTAAATGGGCCGGTGTTCTCGGTGACCGTTGAGGTAGAGCGAGATATTGCTGCGATTCGCCTTGAAAACGTGCTTGATGTCGGTGAGATGCTGCCATTTTGTAGTGAGTACTTCCTTAGCTCAATAGCCTCGTTGTTCCTTGAGCTAACTGGCCAACAGTTTAAAGTAAACGTCATTCACCTGCCTTATCAAGCTCCTGAGTATCACGCCCGCTATCAGCAGCGCTTTGCTTGTGAAGCAGAGTTTAACCAGGATGAACTGGCGCTGTATTTTAACGCCGGGCAGTTGGCTCTTCCTCTGACAACTCATAATGCCGACAAACTCAGCCATTACCTCAAGTCGTGTGACTCTCTGGTTGCGGCATTACAGTCACCCTATCTGCTCACGAATCAGATTAAAGCGATTTTGTATCAAAGTGCAGGAGCGTTTCCGACGTTTGAATCGCTTGCGGTTCAGTTCGGTTGTTCAGAGCGAACATTGCGTCGTCAGCTGGATCAGCATAAGACCAGTTATCAGGCGCTGCTCAATGAAGTGCGCGGGGATTTAGCCAAGGAGTATCTGCTCGGGACGCGATTAACCGTGGAAGAGATTGGTTTTCGCCTTGGTTATAGCGATAGTGCTAATTTCCGTCGTGCATTTAAGCGTTGGACAGGCATGACTCCCCAACAGTTCAGAGCAGAAGTTTAAGCAGCACAAATAAAAATGCCAGCGTGAACACTGGCATTGTTTAGATAGATGGAGATCGACGTTTACTCGCTGACGCGATTTGAAGCCCAGGCGTACATCAACTCAAGCGCGATTGTTGCACCAGCCAGAGCCGTCAGGTCGCTTTGGTCGTAAGGAGGTGAAACCTCTACTACGTCCATACCAACGATATTGACACCTGCTAAACCGCGTAAAATCTTCAGGACTTTATCGGAATTCAGACCACCACAAACAGGGGTACCTGTACCCGGTGCAAAGGCTGGATCCAGACAGTCGATGTCAAATGTCACATACACTGGCTTATCACCGATGATGTCGCGAATACGCGTTACGATGTCATCTGCGCTCAGGTCGTTTGCTTCCATCGCATTGATAACGTTAAAGCCGTGACCTTCTTGCTGGTACTCAGTACGAATGCCGATCTGAACCGAGTGTTTAGCCGAGATTAAGCCTTCGTTTGGCGCATGATAGAACATTGTGCCGTGGTCATAACTACTACCGTTGTCATAGGTATCAGTATGAGCGTCGAAGTGAATCAGAGCCATCTCACCGTGATGCTTAGCGTAAGCGCGCAGAATCGGCAGAGTTATGAAATGGTCACCACCCAGCGCCAGCATTGTCTTACCGCTTTTCAGAATCTCACTGGTCGCTGCTTCCAGACGGTAAGTGAAGTCTTCTGCGTCGCCACAATCGAATACCAGATCACCAGCATCAATGACTTTAGCTCGGTCAAACACGTTGAAGTTCCATGGGAACTTGTTACCTTCCCAAGCAAGATTCACTGAAGCGCGGCGAATTGCGTCCGGCCCCATACGTGCGCCCGGTCTGCCAGACGTTGCCATATCGAGTGGCACACCTAGTACCACCAGATCAGCATCCGCTGAGACTGGGTTGCGCAGATAAGGTCTGCGCATAAAACTCATCGAGTTTGAGTAGAGTGAATAATCAGTCTTAGTGAACAAATCATTCATTTAAAAATCCTCTAAATAGGTGTAACCAGTCAGGCCACCTTCTAATTCTTCTAGTACTGTTTGCTGCTCGCTCGCTTCAACGCGTTCTGCGACCAGCTCACGGTAGTTGTGGCGAATCTTATCAACGTCGATATGTACATAGCGCATCATATCTTCAACGCTGTCACCTTCGTCAATACGTTCGATGATCGCATTGCCGTTTTCATCAACGTTAACCACCGCACTGTGGGTGTCGCCAAACAGGTTGTGCATGTCACCAAGGATCTCTTGGTAGGCACCAACAAGGAAGAAGCCCATTAAGTATGGTTTATCTTTGTTCCAGGCTGGTACTGGCAGCGTTGTCTCAATACCCTGACCTTCAACGTACTGTTCAATCGCACCATCAGAGTCACACGTGATATCCAGCATCACTGCGCGACGATCTTCAACGTTTTCCAAACCTGATAGCGGTAGAACAGGGAATACCTGATCAATACCCCACGCATCTGGTAGTGACTGGAACAGCGAGAAGTTAACAAAGAACTTGTCGGCTAGTCGCTCGTTCAGCTCGTCCAGAATTGGGCGATGGAAACGGTTTTTATTGCTCATCTGACGGCTCAGCTCGAAGTAAATTCGTAGCGAAAGCTGCTCAGCCCAGGCACGTTGCTGTAGGTTGAGTACGCCAGTCGCGAACTGAGAGTGCACTTCAGCTAAGTCACTCTGAGTATCGTTATAAATTTCAATCAGAGCACGTGCATCGCTGCCATCTTGCAGGTTTTCCCAGCTACGCCACATATTCTGTAGCAAGGTTGGGTCTTCCGCGTTTGGCGCAACCACCTGTTCTGGATGATACGCTTCTGTACCGATAACGTTCGTGATCAATACCGCATGGTGGGCAGTCAGAGAACGGCCTGATTCTGAAATGATCACAGGCACTGGTTGCTCATACTGCTGACATACGTCACCCACTGTGCTGACGATGTTACGTGCGTATTCAATCAGGCCGTAGTTCATCGAGTTCGATGACTGGCTACGTGTGCCGTCGTAATCGACAGCCAGACCACCACCAATGTCAAAGTAAGTGATGTCCGCACCCATAGCGCGAAGTTCACAGTAGAAACGTGCTGACTCGTTGACACCGTTACGGATGTCGCGAATGTTGGCCATTTGCGAACCGAGGTGGAAGTGAACCAGTTGCATCGCGTCTAGTTGCTGTTCTTGTTTCAGGCGCTCAATAACAGTAAGCACTTGTGACGCTGCTAAACCGAATTTAGATTTCTCGCCACCGCTTGACTGCCATTTGCCTGCACCCTGAGAAGCAAGACGAATACGGAGACCCAAACGAGGTTTCACGCCTAAGCTCTTTGCTTCTTTCAGCACCAGATCAAGCTCAGAAAGCTTCTCTAGTACGATAAATACTTTGTGACCGAGCTTCTCACCAATCAGTGCCAGGCGAATATACTCTCTGTCTTTGTAGCCGTTACATACGATCACAGAACTGGCTTTTTGCGCCAGAGCCAGTACCGCAAGCAGTTCTGGTTTACTACCTGCTTCAAGACCAAGCTGTTTGGTTTCTAGCTGAGCCTGGCTCTCTAGAATTTCGTCTACGACTTCTTTTTGCTGGTTAACCTTGATTGGGTAAACCAACAGGTAGTTATTCTGATATTGGTTCTCTTCAATCGCCTGATTAAAGGCTTGGCAGATACCGTGCACACGTTGGTGCAAAATTTGTGGGAATCGCACCAGTACCGGCAGGTTTAGCTGCTTTTGTTCTAGTTGCGATACGATGTTACTTAATGGAATTTGGTGCGCGTTATCGCTGCGAGGTGACACATACACCTCACCCTGGTTGTCGATACCATAGAAGCCTTGGCTCCAGTAATGAACATTGTAATCAGCGCGAACACGGTCAAGTTTGGAAATGTTTTCCACATCAAATCTCACAAAGACAGAGAGAAAAAAACATGATTCAGATTGGCCTGAAATCATACCTGAGACGGGGCTGAGTAGGGGAAGCAAAGCCGCCGCGTCGAGCGCATTAACGGATAAATCCCCACCGCTGTCTAACAAAACAATTTTGTCGTGACGATTGCGCAATAAATAGTCTAGCAACTGTTGAATGCGGACCGGGTTCCAGCGCGATTCAATATTGAGACTGACCTTTATTTGCATTGGTCGAACCGTTAAAATAGCCTCAAATTGAATAGCGTTGGATAGACCATGGCAAAACTAACACTCCAAGAGCAGATGCTAAAAGCAGGCTTGGTGAACGAGAAAAAGCTTAAAAAAGCGAAGAAAGGTTCTAAGAAATCTCGAGTACAGGCTCGAGAAGTTAAAGCCGCTGTTGAAGAGAACAAACGCCAACAGCAAGAGCGTGATAAAGCGCTGAGCAATGAGCAGAAAGAGCAGCGTTTGAGCAAAGAAATTCAGGCGCAAATCAAACAGCTGATTGAGATGAACAAGATCGATCTTAAAGATGGCGACATCAAGTACAACTTTACGGATGGCACACTGGTAAAAGCCGTTTACGTTGAGTCTTCGGTTCGTGATCAGTTGGCGAAAGGTATTCTGTCGATTGCTCGCAGCGATGAGTCTTACGTTGTGATTCCAAGTAGCGTTGCTAACAAAATTGCCCTACGCGATGAGAGCGTGATTATCGAGCAGAATGCGCCGACAGAAGAAGTGGCGGATGAAGATGATCCGTATGCAGATTTCGTCGTGCCAGATGACCTGATGTGGTAATTGGTCTCAGCAAGCTAACCTTGAGCAAATAAAAAACCAGCCACTAGGGCTGGTTTTTTTGAATCTTAGATAATTGACGTTTAGGTCAATCTAAAATTAAGAAGCTACAACGTTAGCAGCTTGTGGGCCTTTTTGACCTTGTTCAACTTCGAAAGAAACCTGTTGGCCTTCTTTCAGAGTTTTGAAACCTTCAGAAGCGATAGCACGGAAGTGAACGAATACGTCAGCGCCGCCGTTTTCAGGAGTGATGAAACCGAAGCCTTTCTCTTCGTTGAACCATTTAACGATACCAGTAGTTTTGTTAGACATAATCTGTCCCTTATATAAATTGAATTAATCTTCTATATGCGCTGAAAATTTGAACTATTTAATGTAACGATGAAGCTAAGGGAAACACGAAGGATAACAACGGTAACGCAGTATTTCTAAGGATTTACTTTTGACTTGCAGTTTCACTAATAACTCTGAATTGCAGAGCGAGGAAATATTACCTTATTCCGAGCGCTTGTAAAGCTATATTTAGAAAGAATTTGATTATTTTTTGTTCAATTCAAAATTAAAGCCCTCATAGAGGGCTTTGTGAGGAAAGTCTGAGCATTCCGGCAGTCAGGTTCAGATCTTTTTGAAAATGATAGAGGTGTTAATACCGCCGAAAGCAAAGTTATTGCTCATCAGGTATTCAACCTCTAACTCTCGACCCGCTCCGGTAATGTAATCCAGATTGCCACATTGTTCGTCCAGTGAGTCGAGGTTCAGCGTTGGGCTGAACCAACCAGTGTGCATCATTTCCAGACTTAGCCAGGCTTCAATCGCACCACAGGCACCAAGAGTATGACCAAAATAACTCTTCAGTGAGCTGATTGGCACCTTACCCAGAGCATTGGCCGTGGCGTTACTTTCTGCAATATCGCCGCGATCTGTGGCAGTACCATGAGCAGAAACATAGTCGATTTGCTCAGCTTTAACACCTGCGTTCTCCAGTGCCATCTCCATACAAATCTGCATGGTTTCCATTTGGGGTTGTGTCACATGAGCGGCGTCGCAGTTGCTGGCAAAGCCGATGATCTCTGCATAAATCTTTGCGCCACGAGCTTTAGCATGTTCATACTCTTCCAGCACGAGAGTGCCAGCGCCTTCTCCGATAACCAAACCATCACGGTGGGTATCGTATGGACGTGGAGTACTCTTTGGTGCTTCGTTTTTCAGGCTGGTGGCAAACAGGGTATCAAATACCGCAGATTCCGTAGGACAAAGCTCTTCGCCGCCGCCGGCTACCATCACTGTTTGGTAGCCATGTTTGATCGCTTCATAAGCGTAACCAATCGCCTGGCTGCCAGAGGTACATGCGCTGCTGGTTGGGATGACTCGTCCTCGTAGGCCAAAGAATAAGCCAACGTTAACTGCTGTGGTGTGCGGCATCATCTGTACATAGGTGGTCGCAGTGATCGCCTTGGTGGTTTTCTCATTTAGCATCACGCCAAATGCACCGATAGCATCTGTACTGCCTGTCGATGAACCGTAAGCGATACCTGTCTGACCGTTGGTCAGTACTTCCGCACCAAGCAACCCTGCTTGCGCAAGGGCATTTTCTGTTGCCACAGTCGCGAGTTTGGATACGCGACCCATACCGCGTACCTGCTTACGTTTGTAGTGTTTTGGTAGCTCAAAATTGTCTACTGGTGCAGCTAACTTAGTGTTGAGACCATCGTACTGCTCATAGCTTGGCATGTATTGAGTCGCGTTTTGGCACGCTCTTAGTTTAGGTTCAACTGACTGCCAGTCGTTACCAAATGCAGTAACTCCGGACATGCCTGTTACGACGACACGGCGACTCATACCAGGCCTCCATTGACTGAAATGACCTGGCGAGTAACGTAACCCGCAATATCAGACATCAGGTAGCTAACCAGACCTGCTACTTCTTCAGGCTCGCCCATACGGCGCAAAGGGATCTGTGGCATAGCGTGTTCTTTGACATGTTCATCGACCATACCAGTATCAATCAGACCTGGCGCAACACAGTTAACGGTGATTTTGCGCTTGGCAAGTTCCAGAGCCAGTGACTTAGTCGCGCCAATTACACCTGCTTTAGCGGCGCTGTAGTTGGTTTGCCCACGGTTACCCATCAATCCAGAAACAGAAGCTAGAGTGACGATACGGCCCCCTTTACGTTTCTGAACCATTGGCATGACAACCGGATGAAGAACGTTGTAGAAACTGTCGAGGTTGGTGTGGATTACGCCGTCCCACTCTTCTTCAGTCATGGCAGGAAAAGCAGTGTCACGGGTGATGCCCGCGTTATTGACTACGCCATAGTAGGCGCCATGTTCGGCGATATCGCTTTCTAATTTGTCGCGACACTCCTGACGGTTACTGATATCAAATTGGATCAGGCGGCCACTGCCACCGTTGCCAACAATAGTGTCTAAGGTCTGTTGTGCGCCTTGCTGGTCACCCATGTAATGAACGGCGATGGTGAATCCATCTTTAGCTAATTGGATAGCGATCGCTTGGCCAATGCCTTTACTCGCGCCTGTAACTAAAACTTGTCGGGTCATTGTTGACTCCTGATTTTCATTTCTTGTAATTTTTGTTCTGATGGTACGTAAACATTCAGCTGGCAGCTTGCAATGGTCTGCTGCTGGTGCTCAATACGGGCTGAAAATACCGCCATACCATTATCTTCCATCATTTTCTCGGCATAGATATCGAGTAGTTGACCGTTTTGGAACGCATCGCAATGGGATAGGTAACGGCGGCTACCGAGTAAAAAGCCAATCGGTGGCTCATCACCTTGCTGTAAAGCGTGGTAACCGGACCAGGCAGCGACTGACTGAGCCATAAACTCAATGCCCACATACGCAGGAAGAGTGCCGGTTTCAGCATTAAAAAATGGATTCTTGGCACCAATCTCCACCTGACAGTGGATGGTGTCTTGTTGAATGTCTAGCGCACGATCGATAAGGATCATTGGCTCATCATGAGGCAATAGCTGCGCGATAGGTGGATAGTTAGTCATGGAGGTAACCAAAGATAAGACTGATGTTGTTGCCACCGAATGCAAACGAGTTGCTTAAAATGGCTTTACCCTGCAGTTTAGTCGCTGTTTCAACCAATGAAACCTCGATATCCTCTGCCTTATCGCGGCAGTGCTGAATGGGTAGATCTAAGTCGTATTTCAAAATATGCCATGCAATGGCGGCTTCAGTTGCGCTTGCAGCGCCAAGGGTGTGCCCGGTCAGGGGCTTAGTCGAGCTGACCGGAACCCGATCACCAAACAAGCGATAAATCGCCTTGCTTTCCATGCTGTCATTCAGTGGTGTTGCCGTTCCATGAGCATTAATGTAGCCGATATCGTCGACCGTCAGTCCTGCATCATCAAGTGCTTTTTGCATCGCCTGCTCAGCCCCTTTTCCTTCAGGGTGCGGTGCAGAAATATGGTGAGCGTCAGAGCTGTCACCAGCACCGAGCAGGGCGACCTGAGATGGCTGATGACTTAACAGCATTAAGGCGGCGGATTCACCGATATTAATGCCGTTTCTTGTCTGGCTAAATGGCTGACAAAGTGTGTTAGAGAGGGCTTCAAGGCCATTAAAACCATTCAGTGTTAAGCGACAAAGCGTATCGACTCCGCCGACAATCACAGCGTCGACCAAGCCGCTACGGAGCAGCCTTTGTGCACTAATAAATACCCGACCGCTCGAAGAGCAGGCGGTTGATACGCAATAGCAAGGTCCGGTAATACCGAAATAGGCGGCGACAAAGTCGCTGGTATTGCCAAGCTCCTGTTTGCGGTAATGGTAGTGCTCGGGAAAGTCGCCTTTCTCCAACATTTCGTTGTAGGCCTTTTCACCGTCAGCAATACCAGAGGTGCTGGTGCCAATGATGACCGCGACTCTTGATGGGCCGAAATCGTTGACTGCCTGACGAACTTTATCCTCTATTTGTAACATGGCTGACAGCGCCAGCTGATTGTTACGTGAGTCAAATTCCACCAAGTGGTCTGGTAGTGTGGTTAGAGGTGTATCGACACGCCCGACGACCGTCGACGTACCGGTATTTAGAATATGGTCATCAGCCACCATGTTGGAGGCGTGTTGACCGGACAGGCATTGGTGTATCTGGGATACATCTGATCCCATTGCGCAATGAAAGCCACAGTCTTGAATAAAAATGGGTTTAGAAACGTGTGTCAGCATGATGGCTATCTAGGTCATTGGTGCTTTATTAAATTGCAGCGTTTTAATCTTTACAGTGTAGTTGTCGATCAGATGATGAAAAGTGATCTCACCCGTTAGCCTGTCCTTGTTGCTGTACTGGATGTCGATGACCTTTTCACCATTGCTATCGAATATGGCTCTGGAATTATCTTGATCAATAATTTGCCACCTTACCTTATTTAACGGGGCTTCCCAAGCAGAAGACGGCCAGAGCGTGATCATCAGGTTAAATAGTACCTGCTCAGGCTGAGGCAGTACTCCACCAAGGCCTTTCATGACATCGGTTGAAATGACATCGTCATGATAACTAAGGGATATAATCCGTGTACCCCATGAAGAGAACCCTGCCAGAACCAGTTTATCCTTAGACACTTGCAGTTGTACCGGAAGCTGCTCGCTACGAGTTTGATCGCCGTTGTTCCATTGAGCCTGGATTAACTGGCTCGCCGTCAGTGAATAGTTGAGTGAAGCAGGAGACGGCAGATTGACTTGTGTCTGCTGCGCGATCACAACCGTCGGTGTACTACTTTGAGGAACCGAACTGCAAGCCGACAGCGTCACGCCAAGGATAATCGCGTAAAGCGTTTTAGTTAGAGTCGAGCGCTTCATTGTTTCTCCTCATCATTGATAGCAAGGGGAGACAGTAACCAGGCGATAAAAATACCGCTCAGAACTGTGATACCAAAGCTATGAATGGCGTGTGTCTGGCTAAGGGACAACAGCCCAAATGAGAGCAGGGTTGTCAGTGCCGAAAGGGTAATTGCCAGTAATGTACTTTGGCTACGAGCTTTTTCAGCAAAAAACAGTGTGTAGTCGATGCCAATCCCAATAATGAGAATAAGTGCGAGTAAATTGAACAGGTTCAGGGTCGAACCTAGCATGGTCGCACTGGCCAACCCGCCCAAACAGGCAATCAGAGATGGGGTTAGAATTAGCGTTGCATGCTTGATGCCATAGCGTTTGATCAGCAGACCTCCAATCACAGCCAGAGCGATGATTATCAGCTCCACGACTTTGATGCGGTACTCGCCAAACAGAGTCGAGATCTCTTCCGCTTTGTTAAGGTAGCTAACATCGGTCTGGTTCGCAGCGAAACTCTTCACTGTCGCAGCGTCATTGAGCGTGTTCAGGACCACAATAGCAGCCACCTGGTTGTCTATCTGACCAACATAGAGAAATCGAACAGGTTCAGAGACAAGCTGAGTGAGATAATCCTGCAGCTTAACCGGGGAGAATGGTTGCTCTAGCTCAGGAACAACAGTCAGTCTTAGCGAATCACTCAGTGTCTGCCCTTGTGTGGTGTAGAGCTGACTAATTAGCTGATAGTCGTCTTTTTGGCGGGCTATTGAACCAAGGTATTGAGACAGACTTTGGTAACCGTCGATTATCCCTTGCGCTTGCCAATTGTGTAGAGTTGAACTGATTAACTCAAGACGTTGCATTAAGGCTTCGTCATCTGCCGCCGTAACCACTAACATTTGTTGTGACGACTGCAGACCGCTGATCTGGTTTATCTTCTGCTCCTGCTGTTTAAGACTATCGGGCATCGCCTGCAACTGACGGATATCGTCATCGTACTGCAGCATAGTTAACGGCAGAACTGAGGCAGCAAAGCAGAGCAGAGGCAAGGCGACTTTAAACTTTGGTCGCTGCCACACGTCCAACCATTGTTGCCATAACCATTCACCCGGTAATCGGCGTGAAGTCGTTGCTCGATGGGCTAAGATTGGATACCAGGCAACAACGGTGGCATAGGCGGCGATCAGGCCAACCGAAGAGAATAGCGCCAGTTGTTGTAGGCCGGGAAAAGGGGCAATCAACATACCCAGATAGCCAATCAGGCTGGTGATCAGCCCCATCGAAATTGCGGCCAGAATATGTTTGAGTCCTTTTCGGCTGTCCCAGTTATTCCCGGCGGCAAGACGCTCTGTCAGGTAATGAAAAGCGTAGTCGATTGAGACACCAATCAGACTTGCACCAAACACTAGACTAAACAGGTGAACACGACCAAACAGAGCGGTAGTGACCGCCAGTGCAGCGATAAGGCCCACAGTGATCGATAACAAAGCCAACAGTAGCGGGGCACTGCTTCTGAACACGCCAATGACCAGTATCACAATACCTAGTAGTGAAAACAGGCCAATGGTACTGATTTCTGATTTAGCGCTTTGAGTGCCAAACTCAGCATAGAAAAGCACACCTGTATGAAGTGTTTGCGCCTGATACTGCTGAGATAGTTGTTGTTCAATGTCGACAATCGTGGCGACACCTTGCTGAGCGCCAAGGCTGTATGGGGATGCGTTAAGGGTTGCCGTGATCAGGAGATATTTATTTCCCTGATGCTCTGTGGTGAGGTAACCGTTATCGATGCTAAAGGCTGAACTGAGCTTGGTCAGCTGGCCTAGATAATCTCGAAATAGTAAGAATGGGTCACTGGTAAGTTCATTGCCCGTGACACCTGAAAATGGGTTATAGATCGATTGAATCACGTGTTGAACCTGAGCTTGAGGTGCGCTGCTCAGGCGTTGGCGTTGCTCATCGGTCAGCTGTTGAAAACGATGCTTAAAGTAGTAACTGGCCCATTGCTGCTGTTGTTCTGGTGTGACTTTGCCCGTCACCTGACTAAAGAGGCCTGTTTCTTTTAGTGAGCGTTCCAGTTGATTAGCGGCGGCGAAAACTTGCTCTTGTTGCTCGGTGCTGATCAGGAATACCACTTTATCGCTAAAGTTGTTTGAGACTGCCTCAAACGCCTGCTCAGCAACCGGATTCTGTTTGTTCTCAGGCAGCAGTTTTAAAATGTTGGTTTCAATAGGAGATTGAGCTGACCACATCCACTGTTTAGCCAGCATGGCAAGGAAGAGTAGGACTAATCCAAGCCATGCGATAGCGATGTTGTTGCCTGTTTTTCCTGACTGCACAGGGTTAGAAACTGAATTGCGCTTGTTCAGCATCGCTTAAGCTCTCAGGCTGATGGGTTTGATTCGAGAACAGGATCTCAGTTTTGTCGCCGCGAATCTCTTGCAGAGTCAGGGCATCAATATCCTGTTGCCCAGTCAGGGTGATGGATTTGAACACAGAGTTGAGAGGGGCTTGTTTTGGCGTTAGCAGTAATGTCCATTGCTGGTCTTTAACATCAAATGCCATGTCAAACTGTTGCTGCAGCGCTTCGGTATCACCATGGAATACCGCCAGGAATACGTGGCTGAAGTAAAACGCCATTGGGTTTTCTTTAGCAGTGATGGTTTGTGGCTCCTGTCCCGCAAAGGTTTGACGAAGCTTATCTTCGGTCAGCACTAAATGGACAGGGAACGGTGTTGTTTGCTGCCACAATAAGCCCTGGGCTTTGCTCAGAGTAAAGTTACCTTCGGAGCTTAAAGGCTGTTCAAACATCTCAAGATGACGAAGCTGAGTAAAGTCGCCACGTACAGTGGCTGTCTTTGCCAGTTGCTCCTGCAGCGAGGTCAGATCCGTTACCTGCGCCCAACTTAGTGGAGAGATCGCAAGTAGCGTCAGGATTAACCACTTTTTCATTAACAGAGACTCCCGTGCTGGTGCCATTGTTCAACTTTGTCGATAAAGACTTTTGGTGAAGCAAAGCACATCTCTTGCTCTTTAATACTGACCGCCACTTGAGTGGTGTGCGCCTTACACATTCTCTGGCCCGTTTCAGCATCGTAGATAACGTAATCGACCCGCAGACGGTTTTCCCATTCCGTCAGCTTAGCCGATACTCGAATCTGATGATTGAACGGGATCGCCTTGACGTACTTAACGCGAGTATCAATGATCGGCCACATGTAACCAGACTCATTCATCGCCAGATAACCATATTCGATCTTATCCATCATGATGCGGCGCGCTTCTTCGAAAAAGCGGAAGTAGTTACCATGATAAATAACACCCATAGGGTCGGCATCCTGAAATGAGGTGACCAGAGTCACCTCAGATTCGAGTGGGAATTGAATCTCTTGCTCCATTATGCCTCCGGATAGAGTGCCCAGTGGCGCTGCTGGATGCGAGTGATAAAGTGGCGTAAATCGTGTTCTAGTGGGCGATCTTCGGCAACAAATTCAAATTCACTCAATACCGCATCACGAATCATCTTGAGATTGTCACTCATATGGTGCTCATCAAGTTCATTATGGCGGCGGCGAATTTCTACTGCTTGAATACTCGCCAGTAGTGAGGCCGCTGCTACTTGCTCGGTTAACTCAAGCACGCGCAGACAGTCACGGGCAGCGATGGTGCCCATACTCACTTTATCCTGATTGTGGCACTCGGTTGAACGAGAGAAAACACTCGCTGGCATGGTGTGCTTTAACGCTTCTGCTGTCCAGGCAGAAATACCAATCTGGACTGCCTTGAAACCGTGGTTGATTGGCTTACGCTCGCCTTCTGCACCAGTAAGGTTAAATGGCAGGCCATTGTTGAATTTGTAATCCATCAGCTGTGCCATTTGGCGGTCAAGCAGATCAGCAAGGTTAGCGATACCGGTTTTTAGCGTATCCATTGCCATAGCGATATGACCACCGTAGAAGTGACCACCATGCAGTACGCGCTCGTTTTCGCCATCGATAATTGGGTTATCGTTGGCGCTGTTGAGCTCGTTTTCGATCATGGAACGTAGCCATGGCAGAGAGTCCTGAACCACGCCAATCACATGCGGCGCACAACGCAGTGAATAACGGTCTTGTAGACGGTCACTGTTGCGTGGTGGGCGGTCCGCTTTTAAGTCGTCACGCAGCCATGCCGCTACCTGCTGTTGACCTGGGTGAGGCTTCACCGCAAATAGTGCTTCATCAAAGTGGAAGTCATTACCGTGCATGCCTACAGAGACCATCGCGGTGATCTTGGTACATAGCTGCGCCAGGTACTCAGCTCGCTTGTAAGCAAGACAGGCTAGTGCGGTCATAACCGATGTACCGTTCATCAGGGCAAGGCCCTCTTTTGGTTTCAGGTGAATCGGATTAATACCTAATTCAGCGTAGACCTCAGCGGTCGGGCGTACTTCACCTTTATAAATCACGTCGCGCTCGCCAATTAGAGCTGCAGCAAGATAAGAAAGTGGTGTCAGATCGCCACTTGCGCCAACAGAACCCTCTTGTGGAATACGTGGAGAGATATCCTGATTAATCAGAGTCACGATTTGGTTAAGCAGATCGTGTGTTACCCCTGAAACTCCTTGAGCTAGCGAGCATAGACGAGTCGCTAATACGGCACGAGCCTGCTGATGTGACAGCACTTCGCCCAGGCCGCAGCCATGGAAGCGGGTTAAATGCAGTGGCAGTTCATCGACCAGTTCAGGTGGAATAGCAACCGTGCAAGAATCGCCATAACCTGTGGTTACGCCATAGATGACGCCCTCTTCCTTCAACAAACGCTCAAGGAACTGCACGCCTTTGTCGATCTTAGTGGTAAATTCTGGCGAGTTATTGAGGCTAGCATTGGCACCTTGGGCAATGGCAACCACATCTTCTATGGTCAGCGCCTGTGCGCCAAACGTAATGGTGTTATTGTTTTGCATCGTCATCTTGCTGATTACTTAATGTCCAAAAATTGAAAAAATTATACCACTGCAATGGCGCTTGCAGGGTGTAGTGTTGCAGACGTTGGGCATAGTCTTGCACAACTTGCTGTAGGGCCTGTTTGCGCTCTTTTCTCGGCAGGATGATCTGCTCGCGGAAAGGTTCGAAATAGACGTTAAAGTGTGGTTTGGCACTGCTGTCATCGCGGAGGCCGAATAACAGATAAACCGGAGCTTTTAGCACCGATGCCAGCATAAATGGCCCTTGCGGGAAAGGCGCTGGTTTGCCCAGAAAGTCGGCCCATACTGAGCGGCTCTCTTTGCTGGTGGAGGTGCGATCACCGACAATCACAATCCATTCACCTTGTTCGATCTTTTGCTGAAGCAGAATCGCAGTATCAGGCCCCATGGAGCTAACCTGTATCAGATTGAGTTCCGATTTAGGGTTGACCGCTTTCATTACGCTGTTAAAGCGCTCTGCATGTTCGGTAAACACCAGTGCATTGATCTTTATGTGTGAATGGCGACGTCCCAACGCTCGACACAGTTCGATGTTTCCAAGGTGTGAGCCGAGAATGACAACCCCTTGTTTGTTATCGACCATGTTCTGGAAGTTATCCTGACCATGAATGGTGAGATTGTCGACGTTAAAGTCACCTTTCCATGCTGCCAGTTTATCAAGCATGGTATGGCCAAAAGAGAGCAGGTGGTGGTAGCTGTCTAACTTATCCGGCAGTGGCAGTGAGTGCTGCTTCGCGTATGACTGAAGCTGATTGAGATAGATCTCAGATGCCTGTTTGGCGTCTTTGCCCGTCAGGTGATAGTAACCAATGACGAACTTGAGGATCAGATTAAACACCTTGCGTCCCAACAGGCTGTATATCGCCAGTAATAGCTTGATACCAAAGATGGTGCCTTGCTCCTGGCGTTTTGACCAATGGGTTTGACCACCGCTGCTGTTGTTACGCGTTTTTTTACGGGCGAGTAATTTAGGGATCCTCGGCAGCATGCCGAAGAACAGTCGGGTATGCATCCAACTGATTTTTACGTTATCCCAAAGCGCATCGAAGTGGGATATTCCCCCTTCAGGATAAATCACGCGGGTTTCGACAAATTCAATATCGACACCTTCCCAATACATACGAACCAGGATCTCGATATCGAAATCCATTCGTCTGCCGATGTCATATTTGTTCAGAACCTCGACGGTTTTCGCCACTGGATAGGCGCGAAAACCGCACATGCTGTCTTTGATGGTTAGTGATAAGGTCTCAATCCAGACCCAAACATGAGTGGCGTAGCGACCATATAAACGCGCCTTAGGCACACTCTCGTCATAGACAGGCTGTCCGGAAATTAAAAATTCTGGGTTCTGTTGCGAACTCGAGATCAAAGCTGGCAATGCATCGATATCATGCTGACCATCGGCGTCTATCTGAATCACATGGGTGTAATCCAGTTGGTGTGCATGACGGATTCCCGCCATCACCGCACCACCTTTACCTTGATTCTCCTTCAGAGTGACTAAGGTTACGTCCTCTTGCCGGCCAAGCTCATCAAGAGCCTGTTGGGTGGTTATCTCGCTACCGTCATCAACAATAATAAAAGGTAAATTAAAAGGTTTCAGTGATGACACCACAGCAGCGATGGTGCTGCCATGGTTGTAACAAGGGATGAGAAAACAGGGCTGGTAACCTTCCACCTTAGCCACCTAACTTCATTTTTCCGGATGAGTGGACAATCAGTCGCTCGTCACTTTGTGAGCTGTATTTAAAGGCCAGCTTACTTTTATCTGCGTCCCAGGTTAGCTCAAGGGTTACTTGTGCGTCAGGCAGAATTGGTTCCTGAAACTTAATCACTTCCATACCTTTGAATGTCGGAGGTGTGTTGAGGTACTCAATCGCGTAATAGAGAGCCCAGTCAATTTGACTGACACCCGGCAATAACGGGAAATGGCTAAAGTGACCACGAAAATCCAGGATATCACCATCGACCTTAGCGGTTATGGTCGCCTGATTATCCTGAATGACTGCATCAATGATGGTTGGTTTTCTTTTATCCATGGTGTTACTTAGTTTTATGATTGGAATAATTTTTCTATTTCAGCGACTTGGCGCTTGCCCTGACTGTTAAGCGGCACTTCATCTACTACCCGGTATTTGCGCGGAATAGCAATCGGCTCTAACCAGTTTCGCAGAACTTTACGTAGAGCGATCCAGAACTTCCCTTTACCTAAGCGAGCCATTTCTTGTTCGCCATTCGCCGACAGTACAATCACTGCACATAGTGACAGACGGTTGCCTTCGGTCTGAGGTATTACTGCACTTTCTTCTATCCAGTCTAGTTGTTCAAGACGTTTTTCTACTTCAACCAGTGAAATACGTTTCTCTTCCACTTTGACAATGCGATCAGTACGACCTTTCAAATCGAAGCAAACTTTATCATGGAAATGACATTCATCGGCAGTCTGGTACCAGTTATCACCATCAATATGTGGTGCACGAAGGCGCAGACAGCGTTCGCTGTTAAGCTCGGCTTCGACACCAGGAAACAGCTGCCATGGAGTGGTTGCTGTGAGTTGCTGACGGTAGGCAATGCCGCCAGTTTCTGTACTTCCGAACACCTCAATCGGTAACAGGCCAAAGAGTTCTTGGCTGTGCAGGGCTGCAGTATTTGCCAAAGGACCACCGGATGAGAACACGCAGCGAAGTGGAGAGCTATCGTGCTCTTCACTAAGACGTTTAAGTAACGCAGGGCTACTGACCAGTGCGGTGTGTTTGTTTGCGTGATGGACTAGCTGTTCTGGAAACTCCAGATTATCTATCGCGAAAGGGCGTGCTGCGCATAGCGGCCACAATAGCCTGAACAACAGACCATAAATGTGCTGATGTGAAACGGTACTTTCGACTCGAGCCCCTTGAAGTTGTTCACCCCACAGTGACTCTAAAATCGCGATTTCACTGTCGAGTTGATTCAGGGTTTTAGTAATGGCTTTTGCCTTACCGCTTGAGCCCGAGGTAAACAGGGTCAGTGTGATGCCATCAAGGGTAAGTGGAGACCAGGCATATTCACGCTGGGTTTCTCCTGTCGTTGCTAATGAAAGCGAGGGGATAGAATCTGCAACAGTAACCGCTTGATCATGGATAAGCAGATCAAAGTGGGATTGCAGTTCACGCACCGCTTCAGGCTGATAGTTACCCGGTAAAACCAGTTGTTTGTTAGCGTAACAGACAGCGAAAAAACCGACTGCGAACAGATAACTGTTACCACAGCATAGGGCAACTCTTTCTACGTCTTGCCCGACGATTAGAGCTCGAAAATGTGCAATATCCGCTTGAAACTGACCCCAGTTGAAGGTGTTATCTGGCGAAAATGCAACGGGGTAGTCGCTCGGTCGCTGTGCATTGAGCAGTTCAGCAATAGAAGAGAAGTCAGCTTGGTTAAGATGCATGATATCTATCGTTCCTTACGGATAAACTGGCGAACAACCCACTCAATTGCAAACAGAGAACCGGCCAGTAAATAACTGATCAGACCGTTATACAGTGTCCAAAGTTCAATAGAGTGAAAACAGGTGTACAGTGCAAACAGTCCGTTTAACGTGAAAAACCCGCACCAAACCGCGGTAACTTTACGTGTGTAACGAACGCCACTCGGGGGTAAATCCGGTTCCTGAAGTCTTGCTAATCGTTCAATAATGGTTTGCGGTTGCCTGAAACTACTGGCAAATACAATCAACATACACAGGTTAACGACGACAGGATAAAAGGTTAGCCAGCCATGCTGTTTAAACAACATACCAAGGCCTACCAGAGAGATTCCGGTTACGGCACTGATTTGTGCAACGTATTTGAGTTCTTTTAATTGGCTGCGGCGGACACTGAGCAATCGAACTCCCAAGGCGGCGATAAGTAATATCCCCACCAAGGAAAAGCCATATTTTTCAATGCCAAAATAGACAGCGAATGGATAAGCGAGCAGGACAACTGCAGACAGAATTGTCAGCAATTGGCGCATTAGGCTTCCTTCAGAAGCTCGGTAACTGCGTTTACTACGTCATCAACTGTACGCACTGTGCTGAACTCAGCAGGTTTGATTTTCTTGCCCGTTACGTTCTGCAGATGAACAACCAAATCCACAGCATCGATGCTGTCTAGATCCAGGTCTTGATAAAGGTGAGCTTCAGGAACGATATCCGCGGCATCAATTTCAAATAGCTCTTCAAGTGCGTCTTTAACTTGGTCAAATACTTGCTGTTTGTTTACGTCTGTCATGAAAGTACCTACAAATTACTCACTGATTTGCGAAGAGATATAGTTTGCCAGATTGCTTACCGATGCAAAATGCTCGCGAGTATTAGAATCATCAGCATCAATAACAATATTGTATTTCTTCTTAATCGCAAGACCGAGTTCGAGTGCATCGATTGAATCTAGCCCTAAGCCGTCACCAAATAGCGGTGCATCGGTTTCAATCTCTTCGACAGTCAGGTCTTCTAGATTAAGCGCATCAATTATAAGTTGTTTGATTTCGTTATGTAGTTTTTCCACGTGGACCTACTTGTGACTTGGGTTTTCTGGAAAGAGTGTCTCTGATAAATGCTGCTGCAAGCGTCGAGCAGCAAGTGTCGGGGACGTAGTTTGCTCTATAAAGGGCTTAACCTCAACTTTATCCTTAACCTCTACTAGGAAAAAAGGCTTAGTTGGGGGTACTTGATACCACTTTTTCTCTTTTGTGAGAAAGCTCGGAGAAACAGTAATGTGTATTAAGCGTAAATCTCGACCAGTTCGCACGGCAATTTGTGCTGAACCGCGTTGAAGTTTTGACTCAACACCAGGAGTCGTGCGCGTGCCTTCAGGGAAGACTAATAACACATTGCCCTGCTCAAAGCGCTGTTCGCATATTGCTAATAAGTCGTCCGGTGTTTCATTAGGAATATAACCAGCCGCTTTGACGATATGCTTCATAAATGGGTTAGCCCATATTGCTGATTTGACTAAACAATCACAGCGTTCTAATTGAGAGGCTATTAATACATAGTCAATCAAGCTCGGGTGATTAGCCACAATCAGGCAATTTCTATCGTTTTTGAGGATGTCTGCGCCGACAATCTGATAATCAATGGCGCCAGTAAACTTCATTAACTTACAGAAGAAATTAAATGACTGCTGTATCGTATTCTGAACCTTATATTCTCGTTCAGTTTTATCACTAATCAATATGCGAATAGCAGGGATAACAATAAAGCTCAGGGTTAATCCCCCTAAGCCAAATACCGAAAAACAGAATCCTGTCGCGAATACACGCCAATATTGACCAAGCTTTGTCATTTTCTTTGCCAGGTCCATATTTGATTTGCAGCAGTGATGGACCACTGTTTGCGATCGGAGAGGAACTGACGAATGAATTCCAGACCTTGCGGTAATGAGCCAGGTTGAGTGTTATCACTCTCCTGTTTCGAAAGCTGATACTGTTCTCCGCTAGAGAGGACCAAACCTAATCCATAACTCTGATATTGCTGGGACTCGTAACCCTGATACGCTTCGGGCACCGGCTGGTCAAAATCGACGACCAGTACTTTATGTTCAGGATGGGTATTCAGGTATAGCCATGCCTCAATCAAAGCACTTTGGAAGGTATTTTCCCCTGCAGATATGGAGGTTAGTGGGATAGGCTTCTTAGTTGCAATCGTCGCTAGGCCAGCAGCGGTATTGTGTACTGATTGTGAGAAAGCCATCGGCGAGGCTTCCTCACCACGTAAGATGTCTTCGACTAATGCGATGCTGCGGTGCAGCTCTCCGTGGCGACTGGCAAAAACCAGATAATCAACCTGGTGTTCATTTAGCAACTCAATACTGGTTTGTACCGCAAGTTTACTAAGATGACTCATACGACGGCGCATCATAGCCGGGATTGCTGTGCTCACTGGCTTTCCATCTTCTGGCCAATGCAAACTATTTGCCCAGCTTTCCCAATTTTGAGACGAGGAAAGTCCGTTAGAATGCGCGAGCCATGCGTCGATGTTAAATGAGATGTTGATATCTGAATTTGGCATAAAAATTTGAATTGTTGTTTTTACAGCGAAATACTATTGCAGACTTACACTTAATTAAGGAATTAATAATATGTCACCACTTAAGTTACTTAGCTCACTATTGTTAGCATTATTACTTGTTGGTTGTGGGCGAGTGCAGCCTGTAATGAATGTTGAGGATACTCCAGTTGGATATAATCTTCAAAGCAAAGAAGTTAAGATGGCGATAATGCGAGCGGCAACAGATCGCGGTTGGATTGTTGAAGAAGTAGGCCCGAATGAGCTTAATGCAAAAATTCACGTTCGCTCACACTACGCTGAGGTGAAAATCCCATTTAACGACAAATTTTACTCAATTATTTATCTCAACTCAGAAAACCTCAAAGCAAATGGTGGCAAAATTCACCGTAACTACAACCGTTGGATTAATAATCTCAACGTAGATATTAAGCGTCAGTTAACGTTAACTGCTTCTGCTAAGTAATAATTAACAACTAATAGTTAGGTTTTTCGTGGTAAACAAAAATAAAGATCCATTCAATGCACTCCAGGCTAAAACGGAAGCTCAAAAGCTCTCATTTGCGCCTATCGTGTTCCATACTGCACGCACTCTGCGTGATTTAGGTGTTCTTGCTGCTCTTGATCAAGCGGGCAGTGAGGGTTTAGATGCAGTTACGATTGCTGAAAAAACCAACGTCTCAGAGTATGGGGTGAAAGTACTGCTCGATATGGCGATCAGTGCGGATATCGTTTTATGGCAAAAACCTAACTATTCACTGGCTAACCTTGGTTTTTTCCTACTCCATGACGGCATGACTAATGCCAATATGGATTTCACAGCAGACGTCTGTTACGCAGCTATGATGCATTTGACGGAAGCTATTGTTGAAGGAAAACCAGCCGGATTAAAAGAGCTTGGTAACTGGGAAACCATTTATCAGGGTCTATCGCAGCTTCCTGAACAAGCGAAGCAGAGTTGGTTTAAGTTCGATCATTTTTACTCAGATCGTTCGTTCCCAATTCTTCTTAAAGAAGTCTTTAAATCGCAGCCAAAGCAGATCGTCGATATTGGTGGTAACACCGGTAAATGGGCGATGCAGTGCTGTGGTTATGATAGTGATGTGCAAATCACGATTGTCGATCTCCCTCAGCAATTGGAGATGGCGATGCAAAACGCTGAACAGCACGGTTTTGCTGATCGTGTTACGCCATTTCCTGCCAACATGTTGGATAAACAGCAAACCCTGCCAGCACATGCGGATGTCTGGTGGATGAGCCAGTTCCTTGACTGCTTTTCGCCAATGGAAATCTTGAGTATTTTAAAACGGGTCCAACAGCAGCTGCGTCAGGGCGATACGGTTTATATTCTTGAACTGTTTTGGGATGCTCAGAAATACGATGCGGCCTCATACAGCCTTAACGCGACATCGTTATATTTCACCTGCTTAGCCAACGGTAATAGCCGTTTCTACCGCAGCGATGATTTCCTTGAGATCATCGAAGAGGCAGGACTTAAAGTGGTAGAACGAACCGATAATATCGGTCTTGGCCACACCTTATTAAAGCTGACGTCGCAATAGTCGCGATATCCGACCAAGAGCAACATTAAAAAATAACTATGAAAAAAGAATCTACTCAAGTCGTTATTGTTGGTGCCGGACCTTCTGGTTCAACGGTATCTGCGCTACTCAATGCACAGAACATTCAGGTTATCGTGATTGAAAAATCTGAGTTTCCGCGTTTTTCTATTGGTGAGAGCCTGCTTCCTGCATGTATGGAAGTGGTCGAGCAAGCGGGGATGCTGGATGCGGTTAATCAATACGGATTCCAGTACAAAGATGGTGCCGCCTTTAGACGTAACGGCGTTTATACCCAGTTCAACTTTACCGACAAGTTCAGTTCAGGCCCGGGTACGACCTTCCAGGTTCAGCGTGGTAACTTCGATAAAGTGTTGGCCGACAGTGCTGTTGAGCAAGGTGTCGAAATTCGTTATCAGCATGAGCTGACTGATCTGGAGTTTATCGGTAAACGTTCATTGTTGACGGTGAAAGATCAAGCTGGTGACAGTTACCAAATCGAAGCTGATTATGTGTTAGATGCGAGCGGCTTTGGCCGAGTATTACCACGTATGCTTGATCTGGAAGAGCCATCATGTCTGCCGCCACGTAAAGCGATCTTTACCCATATCGTCGATAATATCGATGCTCAGGATATCGAGTACGATCGCAATAAAATTCTGATCTCAGTCCATCCTGAGAATCATGACGTCTGGTATTGGCTGATCCCATTTTCTAACGGTGTCTGTTCTTTTGGTGTGGTTGGTGAACCAGAGTTTTTCGAGCAGTACCCACAAGATAAAATCGCGGCGCTTAAGCAACTGGCTAGTGAAGAACCTGGCCTAGCTCAACTGCTTGCTAACTCAGAATACCCGAACCCTGCGGGCGAATTAGGCGGTTACTCTGCTAACGTCAAGCACCTGGCTACAGAACATTATGCACTGCTAGGTAATGCGGGTGAGTTTCTTGACCCTGTATTCTCATCAGGCGTAACCATTGCGATGAAATCAGCTCACTACGCTGCACAGTGTGTCGTACGTCAGCTTAACGGTCAGACAGTTGATTGGGATAAAGAGTACGCGCAGCCGCTAATGGTTGGTGTAAATACCTTCAGAACCTACGTCGAAGGCTGGTACAACGGTATGCTTCAGGACGTTATTTTCTATCAGCAGCCTAATCCACGTATTAAGCAAATGATCAGTTCAATCTTGGCTGGCTATGCTTGGGATACAGAAAACCCTTACGTTAAAAACAGTCAACAGCGACTTGCAACCTTAGCGGAACTGGTTCGAGAAAATAAAAACGTCTAGATATTGATACCGCTCAAGTATCAAGGTGGCTAAACAGCCCATTTCTGCTCATACTTTTTAGTGTAAACACAGGAGGTTGAGTATGAAAAACGAACTTGATCCGGGCAAAATTCTTCAGGCGTATGAAACAGTTATGGCCAACGGAACGCCAACTGAGCATGGTAAGATGTACGAAGGTGTTGAGGCCTTCTCCGATTACGATGGCTACAACGTCTATATGCGGGGTAATGGTGTCGAGCTAAAAGTCGGCTTTCACAACACCTACCATCTCGATTACGACCAAGAGCACTTGCGCGATAGCTTTCTTAAGAAAGTGGCCATGCTTGCTAAATAGATAAAGCCCTGAACGCATTACGCTCAGGGCTTTTTATTTGGTGCTTAATCTTCTTCAACCAGACTTACGTCATCTGAGTACTCGTCGACGCTGCTAGCATCAGGCTTAGTACGACCATTAAGCGTGTGGAAGCGCTTGCGACCACGAGCCAACTGAACATATTTAAGCCATACACGTTCTAGTTTTGATTTCGCCTTACCAGGGTTGACCAACACTTTAACGAAGTGCTTCTCTTCAGAGTTTTCTGGTTGTAAATCACCAGACTCTAAACCAAGCATAGTATCGCCATAAAGCGTTAGGATTTCTTCCTCAGCAAGCGTAAAATCGCCAGACTTAGCGAATCCGCGTGGGAACTTAGTGTTGTCGTAAAAACGTTTTTTGCCATGACGAAATTCAGTGTCAGACATTTTGCTAGCCTCTAATTAAACCTACATGGGTGACCTAGAGCGAAAAGTAGGCGTAAAATTAACAAAAGAAAAACAAAACCTTTTTATCTTTACTATTGAATAGTTTTATTAAATTTAGATAACACTTTAGTGACCTGAAGATTATAAAAAATCCCCGAACTTGCTAACCTTACAAGATTGTCGGTAGAGGAAACCCAATGGACGTAAAAGTCTTTAGAACGTTTTTAGAGCTGGCTCAGGTCAGACATTTTGGTAAAGCGGCAGAAAATCTATATATCACCCAAGCTGCAGTCAGTGCGCGCATCAAGCAACTGGAAAGTTACTTTGATACTCAGCTGTTTATTCGCGATCGCAATAACATCAAATTGACCTCTTCAGGCGAAAGATTGATCGGTTATGCAGAGGTCATGGTCAGCACGTTGCAACAGGCTAAACTAGAGCTTTCTTTAGAGAGTGGTAAAGCATTACAGCTCACTTTGGGCGGCACACCCAATGTATGGGATGCCTATCTGCAAAACTGTCTTAGTCTGGTTACAGATGAGTTTGAAGGCTATGGCTTTATGGCTGAGATCATGGGCCGTGAAGTGTTAACTCGCCAACTTCAAGAGCGTACTCTGGATATGGCCTTTGCTTTTGACCAGATTAAGGCCGATGAACTCAACTGCAAGAAAGTGGCAGATGTGATTCTTGTACTGGTATCAACCCAGCAAGATACGTTAGATACGGTATTTGAAGATAAGTATGTCTATGTGGATTGGGGCACCAAGTTCGCCTCTGAGCACGCTGAACGTCACCCTAAAATACCAGCGCCTTATCTGCGTACTTCAACGGCCAGGATCGCTTTAGACTTCATCCTTGAAAAAGGAGGAAGTGCTTACTTACCAATCTCCTTGGTTGAACCATTTCTAGCCAGTGGTCAGTTGTTCAAAGTGCAGGATGTTGATGATTGGTATCGCCCAATCTACCTGAGCTATCGTAAAGCGAGTACATCGGTAGATGCGATTAAACAGGTTGAAGAACTGGTTAAAACTATCGACCCGGTTACGGCCTACAGCCTGCAACAGATGGCGGATTTACCTGTCGACGAGTAAACTCCCTGCAAGACGAAGCCTCGCTAATGCGAGGCTTTTTGTTTTTGATCTCTTACAGGCTCATTAAGCTCTCAATTGACTCCTCGATACTTAACTCATGGTAACTGCGTATTGATTGGCCATCGAAGGCGTCAATCATAATTCTATCGATATTGGTGGGACCGTGCTGGTCAATAATGCCTAAGGTTTGTTCGACGCTGTCACACGTCATAGTGAGATCGTCTTTCAATACAACTGTGCACGAGTGTAAATTCATAGCCAACTTCCTTATTATTTTTTAAGGTTTCACCAATAACTTTAGAAGAAGAAAACGGCTTGGCAATTCCATTCAGTTCCGAAAATGGCTAGTAATTCTTGTTAACCGATTTAGAATTTGAATAACAGTTTGAAGCGTATCGGAAAAAGCTTATGGCTCAGGGAACGACATTTTTAACAAAAAAGGATTGCCATACCGCGAGAATGGCGCGAGATAGCCGCTTTGACGGCCGCTTTTACGTAGCTGTAAAGACGACGGGCATTTTTTGTCGACCTATCTGTCCGGCTAACTTGCCCAAAGAAGAGAATGTTGAATATTACTTTGATAAGGCATTAGCCTTAAAAGCGGGTTATCGGCCGTGTTTACGCTGTCGACCGGACAGTGCGCCAAGCTCTTGGGCCTGGAAGGGGGTAGAAGTTACGTTTCAGCGCGCGATTAAAATGATTGAGCAGGGAGAATTGCATCACTCCTCTTTGGCTGATATGTCAGAGCGACTTGGCATTTCTGATCGTTATCTACGTAAGCTGTTTAATCAGTACATAGGGATGGCGCCAAAACAGTATTCGCTCTACTACCAACTGATGTTTGCTAAGCAGTTGCTGCATACCAGCCATTTATCTATCACTGATGTTGCTCTGGCAAGCGGGTTTAATAGCGTACGGCGTTTTAATGATGCTTTTAAACAGGAGCTCAAGCTGACGCCTTCACAAGTGCGCAGAAATACCGCTACGTTATCGGAAATAAACCATATTGACCTGGCCTATAGAGGGCCGTTTGACTGGCAGCATATGCTTAGCTTCTATCGCTTAAGAGCCATAGAGGGATTAGAGCAAGTAGGCGATAACGACTATCAACGTTATTTCGAACTCGATGGGCACTCGGGTTGGTTCTCGGTCTCTAACCCGAAACCGGGCATTGTCAGATTGCAGTTTAAGTTGGACGATATCGCGCGGTTGAGAGCTCTGGTTAATCAGGTAAGGCGGATGTTCGACCTCGACAGTGACTTGGTGCACATCGAGCAGCATTTACAGACCATTGAACCAAGATTGATTAAGCAATCAGGTATCCGAATTCCAGGAGTATGGAGCCCTTGGGAAGCTGGGGTTAGGGCTATTTTAGGTCAGCAAGTATCGATCAAAGCCGCCATTGGTCAGCTTAACCTACTGGTGACTACCTTGCAGCCACAAAGTGTTAGTCATTTTCCGACACCTGCGGAAGTGAGTGGTGCGGATCTCTCCTTTCTGCGTATGCCAAACAGCCGCAAAGAGACTTTAGCTCGCTTTGCTGACTACATGAAGAGCAATAGTGATGCACCTCCTGAGTCTTGGCTCGATCTCAAAGGCATTGGACCGTGGACGGTTAACTATGCTCGTCTGCGCGGTGCATCAGAGCCTAACTGTTTTCTCGATAGTGATTTGGTGGTTAAAAAGGCTCTTAATCAGTTTCCGAATCTTACCTCTGATAACGTTTCTCCTTGGGGAAGCTATGCAACTTTTCATTGTTGGAGTCACGCATGACCAAGTACTACACAACATTTTTATCGCCACTGGGAAAAATGACGCTTCAGTGCAATCAGCAGGGATTACTAGGTGCCTGGTTTGAAACCCAGACTACTCAGCCTGATGAACTAGGGATTTTTACACAAGATAATCCTATACTTACAAGAACTATCATACAGTTAGAAGAGTACTTTGCTGGTTCACGAACTGAGTTTGAATTGCCCATCGCAGCAGTGGGCACTGTGTTCCAGACTCAGGTCTGGAAAGCACTGACAACCATACCATATGGTGTAACATGGAGTTATCAGGATCTGGCGAATGCGATTGGCAATCCTAAAGCGGTCAGAGCGGTGGGGCTGGCGAACGGCAAGAATCCTGTATCTGTAATTGTTCCTTGCCACAGAGTGATTGGAAAAAGTGGTAAGTTAACCGGATACGCTGGAGGCGTAGAGCGCAAAGCTAAGCTTCTGGATTTAGAGCAATCGGAGTAATGGAATGGCACGACAGGTAGTAAACACAGCGATGGTGATATGCGGTTTGATACCTGTCGCTTTGTCAGGGTGCTCAGAAGAGAAGGCTGAGCGTCTTCTAAATAGTCAGACCTACTCGTTCGTAGGGGTCTTTGAGAACCCGCACAACAATGATCTGCTTGAGTTTAAAGATGCCAAAGTAACTTTCATTACCGAGAATCAGCTCGATTTTACCAAGCCCTTTGAAGTAAAAGATAACTACCTGACGATACAGATGCGCAATAGTTCTAAAGAGAAGCGTGAAGATATTGTGATGAGAATTCACGGTAACGCTGAGGTACTGACCTGTAACGTCTGTGCTAAATACCAGCTTTCCAGCACGTGGCAAAAGAGAGACTTTACTCCTTTGCCACGTGAAGTCGTTAAGTAAACAGCCCGCCATTCATCATCAAGTGAGCCGCAATACTTGCCACGTAACCTATGGCAATAACCGGCATCCATTTTAAGTGACCAAAGAAGGTGTATTTGCCATGGGCTGCCCCCATTAGTGCTACGCCTGCTGCAGAACCAATTGACAGCAGGCTGCCACCCACACCGGCGGTCAGAGTGACTAATAACCAGTTACCCATGCTCATGGTTGGTTCCATAGTCAGTACTGCAAACATCACCGGGATATTATCGACAATGGCAGACAGGATCCCGACCATTACGTTGGCCCAGATAGGATCCCATTGGCTATACATGACCTCAGAAATCATACCCAGATAGCCAAGCAGGCTTAGACCGCCAACACACATAACCACACCATAGAAAAACAGTAAAGTGTCCCACTCGGCGTGAGATACACGTCTGAATACATCAAATGGAACCACTGACCCCAGACGCTTTAAGGCATGGTCATCACGGTTCTCAATTGCGATGGCTGCTTTCTTGTGTAGCGAGGCCTTGAGCGTCTTACGTAGGAAGAAACCAAAGAATTGCAGATAAGCAAGACCCATCATCATGCCAATCACTGGAGGGAAATGCAGCACTGCGTGGAAAGCGACGGCGGTTGCGATGGTGAGAATAAACAGCGCAACAATACGTCTTGCCCCACGCTTCAGTTCAACATGCTGATGTACAACGTCCGGGCTGGCATCAGGAATAAAGAACGACATGATGATCGCGGGTAGCACGTAGTTGATTACCGAAGGAACGAACAGTGGCATAAACTCAGCAAATGAGACATGGCCGGCCTGCCAAACCATCAGAGTCGTAATATCACCAAATGGACTAAACGCGCCTCCCGCATTGGCAGCGATGACGATATTGATACAAGCCAGATTAATAAATTTGGTGTTATCCCCCGCGACCTTCATCACCACAGCACACATCAACAATGCTGTGGTAAGGTTATCGGCGATAGGCGAAATAAAGAAAGCAAGAATACCCGTTAGCCAGAACAGGGATTTAAAGTTAAACCCTTTACCTACCATCCAGGCTTGCAATGCATCGAACAATCGGCGTTCTTCCATGGCGCTGATATAGGTCATCGCTACCAGCAGGAACAGCAACAATTCAGCGTACTCAAGTAGGTTATGTTCCAGTGCTGCTTTAGCGATCTCGATCTGGTCATATTGAGAGTAAACATAACCGATCATTGCCCAGATCAAACCCGCCGCGAGCAAGACGGGTTTCGATTTCCTCAATTGCAAATACTCTTCTAACATCACCAAGGTGTAAGCGATGGCGAAGATGATTAACGCCGCATAGCCAATGGTGGATTGTGTCAGGGGGAGAACTTGTGTGGTAGAGGAAGCAGCAAATGTCGAAAAGGGTAGTAAAAAGAGGGTAATAAAAAGGGACCACTGCAATTTCATACTTTCACTCCTTGGAAAGCCGATTGTTATTATCGTCAAACCATTCTAGAGAGGTTCTTGCTTTGGTTATGTGAGATAGGTTGGATCTGATTGCATTCATTAACCATTTGTGATCTAAATGTTTATTTTTGGTGGCTATAACAAGCAGAGTATTTTTCTTATAGAAGAAAAGATACACCCCTGACATTTGAGTAAGTTGTGTATCTTTTTGTCTTTAGTGTAACTCTTACGACGAAATATTAGTTAAAGAGGTTGGTATAAGAAGTCATCGTCCTTACACTGACTTGTGAGTCGTCATAGTTATATAAACCGAGACTACCAGTGGTTTTATCGTGTCCAAGCTTTTGGTCAAAAAAGATATTTTTCAGGTTGTCGCTGTTTTCTAACCACTCCCAGCGCTGGCTTAATTTCATCGCACAGGGTTGCAATCTATCCAGTGATTCTCCGTCGAGACATTTCTTGTTCGCTGCGCTCACGTAGCGACCAAACTGATCATAGATAAATGATTGTTGAGGACTATTAGAAAGACAATTGCGCGCGCTTAGCGTACCGTTGCTACTCGTTTGAATACATCGGTTATTAAAACTCGCAAGTTGTAGATTGACAGGTCGACCTCCCGTAAATACAGGGTGTGTCCAATCGACGGTGAAGCTGGTGTTAACATTAATTCTTCGGCGTGGAGTGTTTTCAAAAGCATGGTAGGAATAGTGATTACCAAAGAAGTAATAGTGGTAATAACGGCCGTGATAGAATGGACGCATGTTGACCGAAGACCCAATGGTAAAGCGTGTGGTTCCCGTTTCATTTGCATTGGCTTTATAGATAACATCCATTTTTGGGACAAAACCTGAGTACGAAATCGGGCTTATACGGTTGAGATCAACAGGATATCTATCCCATACAAACACTGTATCGCTTCGTCTGGTCAGCAAAGAGTCTGCGGTCCGAAATTGATCTCGGTTCCACTTGAAAGTTATGTTTCTTGGCCCATTGCTGCTACGTTCAACACGATAATCGGACGTGTTAAAGGTTAGCCAACGGCTCTGATTATAACTCGCGCTCGCTTCTAGTTTTCCCTTAGCGCCATCTAAACCGCCGGATGTCCCTAATTCGAAACCAGATATTTCTCTTACTTCATATTGTGAGTTGATGTTTGATCTGGGGAATGTTTTTAATACCTGTGCTTTGCTATTCGAAGCATTAAATGTGAATCGATAATCTTCAGCGATAGCGTCCGTTACCCATTCTGTGTCGTAACCATTTGCAAAACCTGACAGCCATCTAGTTGCCTTAACAGTATCGAGTTTATTGTTCAGGTTAATCCCAGCGCCGGACGATTCGTCATCTAAGCTAATACGAACGATTTTTGCGTCGGGAGTTGCTGAACCTGTTGTACCATATTGCAATGAACGTGCGAGATTAACTCGATAAATTAAAGATATATTAGGAGAAGAACTGCAAAGGTACCTTTCAGTGTTGTTTGACTCAAAAAGTCGGGATACTTGAAATCGACATTCATTGAATGTTATCTGTCGATTGACGCTTAAATAAAATGCTACGTGTGGAAGAGTCGCGGTGTTTTCCGATCGAGCAAATGAAGACGTATCGGTCTCAGTACTCAGTTCCAAATTACTCACGTTAGGGTCATCTTCATTATCGACAGGAGAGAACAATAATTTACCCTTGTATCTACTGATTATGAGGAAGTCACTGTCAAAAGTTAAGCCAAATTGTTGCCTCAACATTGATTTCGCTTGTTGCTTTTTTTCCTCGTCTTCAATCATGCTGAAGTCGACAAGATAGCGATGGTTTTGATTTAATATGTCATCATTAGCTATTGCTATGGATGGGATATTAGTCTCCTCGGTAAACCAATTATCTGCATTAAAATACCTCACCTGGCTGCTATCTTGAAGGCTACTAAGCATCTGGACTGCTCTGCCTTGCGGTTCGTTAATATCCGCTTGCGCAGTGTTAATAAAAGCTAAGCTTGCAAGGATAGCTATAGTATTGAGTGCTCTGTTTCTCGGCATCAAAATACACCTCTATGTAATCATTAATCTAATTAAATCTGTTTTCCCTACACTAGTATTTTCTATCTATATTAATAAAAGGATAGTGACTATTGATAAGGGAATTAAACAGATGACCTAAGCAGTTTTTAGATAACTACTTAGGCAGTATTGATACATGGGAAGCTAATATTGATAACCTCGTTATTAATTGTTTTGACTCAGCGTCCTATTGAAATATTTGTTATTTTTCAGTTGTTTCATTACTTAACCCATTTTTGATGATTAATCCGTCAGTTAAAAGTGGCGATATTTGAACTAGTATTACTAAAAGCATTTCCATTTAATGTAAATAAAAGGTGATCACTGTGTTAGCGAGGTGTAAATTGGCGAGACCTCAATATTTATGCGTTGGTTCCATTATTTTATTAGGATATTTCTTACGTAAGAAATATTTGTCAGCTGATGAAATAGGATTTGAGTTTATTACGTAGCCATTGGTTGGCCGGGCTGGCTTTCATCCTGTTATGTGCCATGAGGCGGTACTTGACTGGAATACTGGTAAAGGGAGCATCCAATACCTGTAAGTCCAGCCGTTCGGCAAATTGGTCAGCGAGGCTTCTTACTACCGCGGCTAGGCAATCACTATTCGATATCATCGTCATCTGGGAAACCAGCGAATCGCACTCCGCAGCCACCTTTCTTTCACCAATTGACTCTTCAGTGAAATAGTCGGCAAGATAAGCCTGTTCACGCCTCATCTTAAGCGTCACGTGTTTTTCGGCATAGAATTGCTCAAGGTTAATCGTCTGCTTAATTCGCGGATGTCTTTTACGGGCAATGATGCAGATTTGATCGTCAAACAAAAACTCAGAGAAGAACGAAGGGGCAGAGTAGTTAGCAAAATCAATCGCCAGATCCGCTTGCTGTTGATTGAGGTTATTAATTAACTTTTCTTCACTAGATAGCGTCGGGTGGAGCTCGATCTCTACGTTACCCAACTCATTATCAGCCTCTATCCTGGGCAGCAGAGCTAACATAATTGGCTCTGTAGTGTAGACGACAAAGCGTCGCGGGTGCTCGGGTGTAAATGCCTCAATCCCTTCAATCGCGTTATGTATCTGGTTTAGTGCCGGCTCAACCTGACGTGCCAGCTCCTGCGCTTGGTGAGTCGGAGCAATACCTCGTCCGGAACGAACAAATAACTGTACGCCGAGCTGCTGCTGTAGGCGTTTTAGTACCCCACTTACTCCGGGTTGGGTTAACCCCAGTGCTTCAGCGGCGATGGTGATTGAACGATGTTGGTAAACACTAATAAAAATCTTCAATAGATTGAGATCAATACCTTCTCTACTCACAGCCATTTACTCCTGATACATAACAATTCGCAATGTTTCAAATAAAGTTTCATGCATATATTTAGATGTGTCAACGGAATAAAGTAGTCCTGTACCCAACAACGAGACACTATGAGGCTCACTATGACTACCCGTTTTGCACCCTCTGCGATTTCATTGGCATTGATTGTTTCATTTTCAGCTACGGCGGATTACGCCAGCTTAGAAAGCTACCAAGGTAACCCTGCCACAGAGCATACCAAGCTGGCTAATCAGGAACTCGCGCAGCAACTACCTTGGCAGGATGTGACAGCTTTTGAGCGTACTCAGAAAGGTCTTATTGCTGAGTTTGGTAATCATGAAGCGGGTGAGCTGAAAAATCGTTTCGATTACATGGCTGACATGAGCCTTGAGCAATTACCAGCTACGGTAAACCCATCCATCTGGCGCCAAGGTATGCTCAACTATGCGGCCGGTGGTTTGTATCAGGTAACCGATGGCGTTTACCAGATTCGTGGTGCTGACTTGTCCAACATGACTATCTACCGCACGGACAATGGCTACGTGATTCACGATCCTTTGCTCTCCAAACAGGCTGCTGCGGCTTCCTGGGAATTTGCCAAAATGCATCTGCCTAAAATTAACGGTGAACATAAGATCACGGGCATGATCTACTCGCATATGCACGCTGACCATTTTGGCGGCTCGCGTGGCATCATAGAGTCTGGTGACTTCCTTGAAGGCGCGCCTATCTATGCACCAAACGACTTTATTAAAGAGCTGGCAGATGAAAATGTGATAGCGGGTACTGCGATGAGTCGTCGTGCTAATTATCAATACGGCACCACCTTAGATAACAACCCGCAAGGTATTGTTGATAATGCACTTGGTCTTGGAACGTCACGTGGTGAGGTGAGTCTGGTTGCTCCAACAGAAGAGATTGCAGAGCGTGAAAAAGTGATCACCATTGATGGTCTGGAGTTCCACGCGATTAATATGCCGGGCGCTGAAGCACCTGCAGAGATTGTTCTTTATGTCCCAGAGTATCGCTCACTCAACACTGCCGAGTTAACTTACGATGGTATGCACAATATTTACACGTTCCGTGGTGCGAAAGTTCGTGATGCACTGGTTTGGACCAAGTATCTGACAGAGTTGAAACTGCGCTATGTCGACAGTGGTCTGGTGGATAACATCCATGCAGCACACTCGGCTCCGGTGTGGAATGATGCCAATACTGAAACCAATGAAATCTCTGACTACATGACACTTCAGCGTGACAACTATGGCTTTATCCATAATCAGGCGATGCGTCTGGCGAACCATGGTGTCACGATTCATGATGTGGGACGAGAGATTGAAAAGATTGTTCCTCAGTCACAGCAACAAACCTGGCACACCAATGGTTACCATGGTTCGTACAGCCACAATGCGCGTGCAGTGGTCAACTTATACCTTGGTTACCATGATATGAACCCGGTCAACACTAACCCACTGCAAAGTAAAGATAAGTCTTGTGTCTATGTTGAAGCGGCTGGTGCAGACACCTTGTACAAAGCGGGTCAGGCACACTACGCCAATGGAGAGTATCAAGAGGCATCACAGCTGTTTAACGATCTGGTGCAGTGTCAGCCAGACAATATCGACTACCGTTTCGCGCTAGCAGACAGCTTTGAACAGCAGGGTTATCAGTCTGAAACAATGGCATGGCGTAACTCGTACCTACAAGGCGCTGTAGAACTGAGAACTGGCGAAGTTCAGCCTTCGATCAAACTCGCTTCTGCTGATGTGATTGCTAATACGCCAACAGGTATGTTCCTCGACTTCCTGGCGGTGAGACTGAATGCTGAAAAAGCCGAGCAGGCGGGACTGGACTTCAGCTTTGGTGTTCATCACCCAGACATCAACGAGCGCTACTTTGGAGAAGTGTCTAACTCGAACATGGCGAACATTGCTGTCGAGAAAATGCCAACCACGGACGTAGAGTTAGTGATTAACAAGAGTGATATGACTGACATGGTGCTGGGTAAAGCTTCACTTGAGCAGTTGGTGAAAGCAGGTAAGGTGACAATCAAGGGTAATGCGGACCTGATTAATCAGCTTACTAAAGCGCTAGATGACTTTGACGGTATGTTTGAAATCTTACCTATGCCAACCAAGTAATTCTGGTCGATAAATGAAAAACGCCTCGATAGTGATATCGAGGCGTTTTATTTTGTCTGACGCGAGTTAGCGATTAAGCTTCAGAGCGTTTTAAGTGAACTTCTTCTTCAGCCGCACCTGCCATTGGGTCGTTGAAGCGAGATTCATCAAGTGCACCTTCAGATTTAGCAACAATGATGGTTACTGCGCTGTCACCTGTAATGTTCACTGCGGTACGAATCATATCCAGCAGACGGTCAACACCCATGATCAGTGCAATACCTTCTAGTGGCAGACCTACCTGGTTCAATACCATTGCCAGCATTACCAGACCAACGCCAGGAACACCTGCTGTACCGATAGAAGCCAGGGTTGCAGTCAGGATAACCATTAGGTAGTCGCCCATCGTCAGGTCAATGTTGAATGCCTGAGCAATAAACGCTGTCGCAACACCTTGCATGATCGCCGTACCGTCCATGTTCACTGTTGCACCTAGAGGTACAGTGAATGATGAAACGCGGTTCTCAACACCCATGCGGTTTTTCGCCGTTTCCATGGTGACAGGAATCGTTGCGTTTGAAGAAGCTGTAGAGAAGGCAAACATCACCGCATCTTCCATTTTCTTCAGGAAGGTGATTGGGCTAAGACCAGTAAAGCCTTTCAGCATCAGGCTGTAAGTCACCAGACCATGCAATAGAAGCGTACCTGCAAGTACAAGGAAGTACTCTGCAAGGTTAACAATTGCACTTAAGCCCAGGCCTGTAAACAGCTTCGCCATCAGGAAGAATACACCGTATGGTGCCAGATTCATCAGAATCGCAACCAGCTTCATGATCACGTCATTCAAATCAGAGAAAAATGAAGCGATGCGTTCGCCTGGTTTACCTGCTGCACTGATCGCAATACCGAATAGCACGGCAAACACGATTACCTGGAGCGTTTTACCTTCAGCCATCGCGCTAATTGGGTTAGTCGGGAACATATCGATGATCACCTGACCAAGCGACGGAGCTTCAGCAGATTTGAATGAGCTTGCCGCTGTTAGGTCAGCGCCTGCACCCGGTTGGAATAGGTTACCCATAGTCAGTGCTAATGTGATAGCAACTGCCGTGGTAGCGATATAGAAAGCAAGCGTCTTGCCTCCCATTCGACCCAGAGTAGAAAGGTCTTTTAATGAGCTAGTACCGCAAACTAGTGAAACAAACACCAGTGGTACAACAAGCATTTTTAAGCTGGCAACAAAGATCTGTCCACCGACTTCAAATAATCCATTTACAATGTATGCATCGACAAATCCGTTGTCAGCAAATAGGCTGCGAATCGCAAATCCTGTCAAGATACCAGCAACCATACCGATGATAACACGGCTGGTTAGCGACATTGGCTTCTTGGTATTCATAGAGAACACTCCTTATAGTTATGCACCCTGAGTTCATTTCAAGGCGAGCAGGAGGTTAGCAGGCGAATTAAAAAATAAGAAAGCAAAATAGCGCAGCGGATTTGTAGATGTGATCAAAATCACTAGGATTTTATGGTATTTAACCTTTTGTTAACCAAAGTAATTAAAATATTTATCTGTATAATTGCAAATCTAACATGGAAAATCCCGCCTGTTAAAATTATTGCCTTTCTCATTACTTGAGAATCAAAGTGCATATAGTGATAGGACCAGTCGAGACATGCATATATAGTCATGAGTTATTCAGTTGTGATAATACAATCCGATACCTCTTATAACCCTTTTTCTATCTAGGGTTATCGCTACTAAGCCACCAATCATCACTTCATTATTGCGCCCCATGCTTTGTAGGGACTGTGGAATGAATCATGGTTACTAAACGAATTTTTATGTAGTTGAGTAGATTTTTGATTACTAGGTAATAGCTCAATAGGCGTATGGCGTTTAACTGAACATTGCATTATGTTAGATCTCATTACAAAGACTCACTATCTAACCGTTTTATGAATACTGCTTTGCTGGGAATGTTTATTCCGACTTTTTTCTTTGTCTCCATTACGCCGGGGATGTGTATGACACTTGCGCTGACATTAGGCATGAGCATTGGTTATCGTCGCGCTCTATGGATGATGGCGGGTGAATTGGTCGGGGTTGGCTTAGTGGCAATTGCGGCTGTGGTTGGTATTGCGGCAGTTATGCTCAATTACCCGTGGTTGTTTGTGGCGCTTAAGTTTATTGGTGGCGGATACCTCTTCTATCTCGGCATTCAGATGTGGCGTTCGAGAGGCAAACTGGCGATTAATCTAGATGAACAGTCTGCCGTTCCTCATAGCGACTGGGATCTCGTGGTTCAGGGTTTTGTCACGGCCATTGCCAATCCGAAAGGCTGGGCATTCATGATTTCTTTATTACCCCCTTTTATCGATCAAAGCGCCAGCCTTGTACCGCAATTGGTGGTTCTGGTTTCGATCATCCTGATCTTTGAGTTTATCTGTATGACGTTATACGCCACCGGTGGTAAGGGACTAAAACGTCTGCTTGGTCAGTCACAGAATGTTCGTTTGATGAACCGTATTGCCGGAACCCTGATGATGGGCGTTGGTGTATGGCTATTGATGAGCTAACCATGAGCCTGATGAAACGAATTAAAACCAGTCTGCTTGAGGTGCTGGATTTTCAATCCAGAGTCTGGGTGGTCAGTGTTTATGCGGGTGAGCATAAAGGTGAGTCTTATATCGTTAATGAAGATGGCTTCTCCGAACCCATGCAGTGGATGAAGCGCAAGGGTTACTCAGCCATCATGATAGAGCAGATAGAACAAATGAAGCGTTCTCAGGTCAAAGAGTTTGAACTGGAGAAGGTTAAGCATCGACTGATGCGCGTGAAATAGCCGCTTGCCTTTACTCAGTGACCATCTCTACAGATAAGTAACAAGGAGCATTACATGATTAAAACCACCACTTCTGTTGTTGAAGGTCGCCCGGTACAAGATTACCTGGGTGTAGTTGTCGGTGAAGCGATTTTAGGTGCCAATATTTTTAAAGATATGTTTGGAGCCATTCGCGATGTTGTCGGCGGGCGCTCCGGAGCCTACGAACGTGAAATGGGCCGCGCACGTGAAATCGCGTTTGAAGAGATGGAGTCGAAAGCACGCGAGCTCGGGGCTGATGGTATTGTCGGTATTGATATCGACTATGAAGTGATAGGTAGTGGTGGCAGTATGATGATGGTGAGTGTCAGTGGTACCGCAGTCAAATTCAAATAACACTATTAAGCATTGGTAAATTGCGGTCTAATGGCCGCGTTAACGCCGAATATTGAGGAATAGAGTTTGATGAAAATTTGGGTAGATGCGGACGCCTGTCCGGTAGTGGTTCGTGATATTTTGTTTCGTGCGTCTGAGCGAACAGGTGTCGAAGTCACTTTAGTGGCTAACCAGTTTATCCGCACACCAGCATCACCAAAAGTCACTATGTTGCAAGTGCAGGCAGGCTTCGATGTGGCAGACAACGAAATCGTCAAACGTTGCCAAACGGGCGACTTAGTCATTACCAGTGATATTCCGCTGGCGGATGAGATCATCACAAAAGGTGGTCATGCACTGAGTTCACGCGGCGAGATGTTTACCAAGGAGAACATTAAGTCACGTCTTAACATCCGAGATTTTATGGAGACCATGCGCAGCAGTGGGATCCAGACGGGTGGGCCTGCACCGCTGAGTCAGGCTGACCGTCAGCAGTTTGCCAACCATTTAGACAAATGGTTAGTACACTGGCAACGAGCACAAAAGTAGGGCTGAATTATGGCGTTGGTCAGTCAACTCTCTCTGTTTATTGATGTTGTTCAGCAAGGCTCTTTTACCAAGGCGGCTGCGCTAAACGATATGGATAACTCAGCGTTATCTAAGCAGATCAAAAAGCTTGAAGCAGATCTGGGCGTGCAGTTGCTTAACCGTTCGACGCGTTCATTCTCACTGACTCCTGCCGGAGAAGAGATCTTACAACAAGCGCATAATCTGGTTGGTACTTTGCATCATGTTCAGTCGATAGCGGATTCCTACCACGCTCAGCCAAAAGGCAGAATTCGTGTTACTGCCCCTTTTCATATTGGGCAGAACCACCTTCAGCCAGTGATCACCGAATTCCTTAAAACTTACCCAGATGTAGAGATAGAACTGCTGCTGGACGATAAGCGCTCAGACATAATTTCTGATCACTTTGATGTGGCATTTCGTCTTGGTCGTTTGGATGACTCGAGTCTTATAGCGCGTAAAATTGCCGATATCAGAGCAGTGATTTTAGCGTCCAATAAGTTTATTGAGCGTTATGGTGAGCCTAAGACTCCTGAAGAGTTAGTTAAGCTGCCTTCTGTGGTCTACAGTAACCGTTCATTAGTTGTTGATACTATGAGACTGAGCGACCAACCTGGCAGTGATACCATTCTTAATTACAAAATGAAGGGTAACTGTAAGGTGAATGATATCAACACGCTCATCGCTGCAGTGCAGGATGGTGTGGGGTACGCGACTGTCTCGTCATCCAACCTTAACCGTTCTATTGTTGATATGAATCTAACGCCGATTCTGACTCAATATACTTTATGTAACAGTAACCTTGCGTTATATGCCCTTTACCCACACCGCAAACAGACAGCGCTGGTCAAAGCGTTTATTTCAGCGGTTGAAGCTCATATAGGTAAACCGCCAATTTGGGAGCAGTACATACCTAATTTTGATCTTCTCTATCGAAAAAAGTCGCGTTAATCGCGACTTTTTTAGCCTCACAAATGGGAATTGTGTAGTTTTCGTGTCATGCAGTGCGGAAGATCTCATTAAATCAAATGGTTCGCTGTTATGGTTAAAAAGTAACCAGTTGTATTGTTTTTGATAAAGGAAGGTGTTTTATATGCTCGGTGAAGATCACTCTCTACTAAAGGAATTCCCACAACATAAGCAAACAATTTTAGCCTTAGCGAAAGAGAACCCAGAGTTCGCAGAACTAATGAAAGAGTACAATGCTCTTGATAAAGATATCCGTAAACTGGAACTTCGCGACTCGCCAATCAGTGACGAAGAAATGCATCTCATGAAGCACAATCGATCTGAGATGAAAGACCGCCTGCATCAATATCTTATTGCTTAGTTAGCGACGACACAGTTCACTGAAAACAAAGGCCCGTTTAAGGGCCTTTGTTGATAGTTAAGGTTGGACAGGTGACTTAAATGAGTCAGGTTTAAGAGTAATGACCGAACAATCGAGTTTGTTGAGCATATCTTCGGCGGTATTTCCGAGCACAAAGCCAGATATTCCTGAGCGCGACATCGATCCCATCACTACCAGATCCATCTTGTTGTCAGTAACGTATTGAGGAAATACCTCGCGAGTTTCACCTTCCAGTAAAGCAGTATGAATCTCGGCGTCACTGTCGGCATAAGGTGCGAGTAAGTCATTAAGCCGAGTCAGACGTTCTTCACGCAGTTTTTTGGCCAGTAGCGCGATTTCGATATCGCTATAGCCACTCCAGTCTCTGAGAAAGCCTTCCGATTCAAGTTGCCACACATGGCACAAGGTGAGTGTCGCTTTCATTTTCGTACAGAACTCGACCGCCATCTCTACCAGTTTGGTATTGAATTCATAGTAGTCAGAGTTAGTAAGGTCTATAGCAGCAACCACCTGCTTGACTGGTGCTGAAACTTTACCCAGCGACCAGATTGGCGTTTCAGATTTACGCATTAGATTAAGCGTGTTACTACCGCGTTCACACGCTTCTTTTTTGCTCTGACGATAAGAGTCGATAATCACCATAGAAGCCCCCAGGTGACTTGCCTCTTTGATGATCTCAATAAACGGCACACCAACGTCGACCTTGCTAGTAAACTGGATATTAGGATATTGACTGTTCAGGTTGTGAATGTGTTGATTCAACGCATCATGGTAGTGTTTGGTGGCGTGATCAAGCACATCGAGCGTTGAGCCTGATAAGTGGAAGATGTCTTTGTATTCCGCCAGTTCTTTAATGACGAGTTGTAGCGTAACTTTTGCGCCGCACTGATTAGCAAACTGAAATGCTTGGTGGTGTGAGTCATTGAGGTCCTGCTCAGGCGCAATCGGTACCAATAGCTGATTGAAAGCCATATTACCTCCTGCAATAAGTGTCGAATTCCAAATTCTCTCTAGTAACTATAGATAACAGTGGTTGAAACGCCATTGAGCTAACTACTCAACTGAGCTTGGTTTGATCTCAACCAGTATTATTGGGTTAAAGAACCTCAGGTTCTCCACTCTGGTCTGCCAAATACCGGAATGGTATTCAAAGAGGGCATGGTTTTTACCATTGAGCCAATGGTCAACCAGGGCACGGCTAAGATAAAAACGAAGAAAGATGGTTGGACGGTTGTGACACGGGACAAGAAGCTGTCAGCTCAGTCAGAGCACACCATTGTTGTGACAAGTAGTGGCTATGAAGTGCTGACACTACGTAATGAAGAGAGCTTGCCAGCATAGCGCCAAGGTGGCGTTTGAACCTTGTTACTGGTTACAGCCCTGATTGTCGCTAAATGTTTGCTTAAGCTTATCGATGCCCATCGGTTTATAGAAGTGGTATCCCTGAAGATACTGAACATTGCGCTCTGCGAGGTAGTCTGCTTGCCGCGCTGTTTCAACACCTTCAGCGACAACCTTAACGCCTAAATTATGGCTTAGATCGATAATGGTGGTAAGTACGGTGGAATTGACCGTCTCCAGACCTATGGTGTCTACAAAACATTTATCAATTTTCAAATGATCAAAAGCGGTATCTTGCAGGATCGAAAGCGAGGTGTAGCCGGTACCGAAGTCATCGATAGAGATGATTAGGCCATTATCACGTAACGCTTTTAGAACGTCTCTGCCGATCTTATCGAGCATCTGCCGTTCAGTAACTTCAATGCAAAGCTTAATGCCGATAGCATCAAACTGTTCTCTGTAGTGCGTCAGCTCTTCAACGCATGTTGACGTGTGCAGATAGGCAGGAGGTACGTTGATTCCCAAATGGATCTCTTGCTGTGGATTAAGCTCGGCGAGATCATTGAGGGCATGTTTTAAAACGTAGTCCGTCAGAGGAATGATTAAGTGCTGTTCTTCTGCGAGAGGAATGAATACGTCTGGGCGCACCAGACCTATGCCCGGGTGATTCCAACGAACTAAGGCTTCGATACCGCTAATGCTATGCTCTCGGCTGGTTACTATGGGTTGATAGACTAGAAACAACTCATCTCGCTTGAGGCCGTTTTTCAAGTCGTCGACCAGAGAGTCCCGACGTTTCAACACGCGACTCGCCATAAAGATAAGCAGAGATATCAACAGAGAAATGGGGACGCTTCCCATTGCGTTGTAGAGGATCTGGCTATCAATGTACTCTTCACTCGCCTCTGCAAGCATCGAGAAACCATATTTCTTAGAGGTAAAAACATAGTGGTAGGTGTCCGAGCTGAAGTCGGTGTTGGCCGGGTAAACTTTAGCGCCAAACTTCACTTTGATGTAATTCAGCCGGTCTCCTTCGATGTGCCCTAATCGTTGAATTAAATAGGTTCTATCAATAACTGAAAATGCGCCGGAAAAGCCGGTTTCGCCAACAACATCAGCAACAACAATCGTTCTTTGCTCAGGATCGCCATTAAGGTCGAACAAGTACTCGCCCGATTTCGCGCCTTTGGGACCAATAAGTAATGAGATGTCCTGATCAACCTCACCTCGTTTTGATGAACATACCGCAACGCCGTCGCGTACGATAACCATTTCACGTACCAGGCTTTCAAACAGTAGGTCTTCACGGATCAAATCGCAGCTATGGGAATGAGTCATAGCATGCTGGTTTTCGTGGTGAAGTTCGGCGATTACATCATCTATGCGGGTGCTATATGTGTGGACAGTGGAGCGAAGGTGAGACTCAATCGCGTCAACCGAAACATAGAAAGAAGCGGGTAGGACCACTAGCAGCGGCAAGATAAACACGACAAGGAAAGACTTGAGTTCAATAGTAAGCGTTGAATTTGAATGAGTGCTTTCCATATCTACCGCGAATGATTAAAGGTCATAGTAATTGCTACAGGAATCACTTAATAATAGATGACGATAGTAAACTAAGCATGGATAAAAGTGCGACCAAGGTCATGACTAATAACAGAAATCTTACAGACAGTAGGGTTAATCTTTTAATTACTGCTTAATGACAAGCTTGTGTAAACAAGCGGATGTCTGGCTGGTTTAAAGGTAGGACTGTAATGAAGAGAAATACCCATGCCACGAGATAGATGTCAGGTGACATGGGTGGGAGTCAATATTAAATGGGCTGAGTCGCTTGCTTTAACCAAGCCTGCTCGTCGTGGTTGAGATCGACCGATAGCTGCTGCCAACATTGCTGGTGGTAGTGGTTTATCCATTTGATCTCATTAGCATCTAGCATGGACTTATCAATTGCGTTAGTGGCAATCGGCGCCAGAGTAATGGTTTCAAAGCCGTAGAAAGTACCAAACTCATTCGTCTCAATTTCAACCACTTTCATGATGTTCTCAATGCGGACACCATGGACATCTTGACGGTAGACGCCCGGTTCGTTGGTGATCACCATTCCCGGCTTGAGCGCGACTTCAGCAGGGTTTTGTGAGAAGTTCTGTGGTCCTTCATGAACATTCAGACACATACCAACGCCGTGGCCGGTACCGCATTTGTAGTCGATACCGTGTTGCCACAATACACCGCGCGCCATGATATCGAGATTGGAACCGGTAGAACCTTTCATAAAGCGTGACTGAGTCAGACGGATCACTGCTTTGAGTACTAATGTGTAGTCAAACTTTTCTCGTTCGCTTGGAGTGCCAAAGTGGAAGGTACGGGTAATATCCGTGGTGCCCCCCGGGTACTGGCCGCCTGAATCGACTAAAAAGAAGTGACTCTCATCCACTTTATAGCTGCTCTCTTGATCGGCAGCGTAGTGCATTTTCGCTCCGTGCTCCGCAAAACCAGCAATGGTTCTGAAGCTTTCACCCAGATAACCCTTTATCTGTTTGCGATAAGCCATCAGAGTCTGTTCCGCATTAAGTTCAGTAACCTGACCACCGGGTACCTGTTCATCAAGCCACTTCATAAATTTGACCACTGCTACGCCGTCCTGACGAAGAGTCTCTTCCATGCTGGCCAGTTCAGTTGCATTTTTCACGGCTTTCATGTCGGTAACAGGACATGGACGGTTAATCAGTTGGATATCTGACTTGATCTGACTCACGAGCAGACTGTCGGTGTTCTTTGCGGTATAGATTAGTCTGGTATTACTGCTAAGCAGGTTGAGTGCGGTGCTAAGGTGCAGGTAGTCATGAATATGTACCTGATGCTCACTGATTGCACCGACAACCTCGGGGGTGAGTTTGTCGTCATCAATAAACAGGCGGCAACTATGGTGATCGATCAGCAGGTAACCTTCAGAAATCGGGCAATAAGCCGTATCTGCGCCGCGAATGTTGAGTGTCCACATCACATCGTCAAGCGTTGATACCAACAGCGCCTGTGCTTTTTCTTGGGTCAGATACTGACGTACCTGAGCGATTTTCTCGCTGGCGGTTAAGCCCGCAACACTGAGTGGATGGTTAAACAGGTTTGCTTTAGGACGTGCTGGTCTGTTACTCCAGATTGGCGAGATAAGATCGTGTTCTAACACTAACTGAATCGATTTGTCAGCGAAGGCGGCGATAAGCTCATCATAGAACTGCTTACTGATGCTGCGTCCGTCAACGCCGACTCGGGCATTGTCAGGTAGGGTCTGTGCCAGCCACTGCGCAATGGTTGGTGTTTCTGCAAGGCGAGCCTTGAACAGATCAAGACCGGAGCCTTCAAGCTGTTCTGCGCCCTGAATGTAGTAGCGACCATCGGTCCAGAGACCACCGCCTTCACGGGTCACAACCACATCGCCGGCTGAACCGGTAAAGCCTGAAATCCATTGTCTTGCTAACCAATAGTCTGCCGAGTATTCACTGGCATGAGGGTCGTTGTTGGTCACGATATAAGCATCAAACTGATGTTTATCCATGCCTTGACGAAGGGCAGTCAGTCGCTGGGGAACAGAATGTAAAGTCATAATAATCAACTTCCTAACAGGGTATGGGTACAGAAAATATGGTGGTCTGACTGACCACTACGAGTTGGCATTTGTTCGCCGCAAAGGTTCGTTGCACTTGGGCAACGGGTACGGAAAACACAACCACTCGGCGGATTAAGTGGAGAGGGCAGATCCCCTGGCAGTAACTGAATATCGCGATTGCGAGCCAATGTCGGGTGAGCGATTGGGACCGCAGACAACAGCGCTTTAGTGTAAGGGTGCTGAGCATCATCAAACACCTTGTCATAGCGACCGACTTCCATCGGTTTGCCGAGGTACATTACCATCACACGGTCACTGATATGGCGGACTACGCTAAGGTCATGGGCAATCATCACCAGAGTCAGTCCCATCTCTTGCTTAAGATCATCAAGCAGGTTAATCACCTGAGCCTGAATAGAAACGTCGAGAGCGCTAACTGGCTCATCACACACCACCAGATCCGGCTTTAGAATCAAAGCACGGGCGATACCGACACGCTGACACTGACCTCCGGAGAACTCATGTGGATAGCGGTTGCGCTGGCTCGCAAGCAGACCGACTTTATCCATCATCGCAATGACACGGCTTTCGACCTCTTTGCGGCTTAGTTGGGGCTCGTGAGTCAGAAGTGGTTCAGCAATGCATTCGGAGATAGTCAGTCGTGGATTGAGACAGGCTGAAGGATCCTGAAACACCATCTGGAATTCACGGCGACGCTTCGCCAGTTGCTGCTTACCAAAAGCGCGCATGTTGTCGCCCTTCCAGTTCAGTTCACCACCGGTCGGCTCAATCAACCTTAGTAGCGCGCGAGCTAATGTGGATTTCCCACACCCCGACTCCCCTACGATGCCTAAGGTTTCGCCGCGATAAACGTCCAGGTCAATGCCATCGACTGCTTTCACCACTTTGCGCTTGCTTGGCAGAATATGTTTGTTGATAGCGAAGTGAACTTTTAAATCTCGTGCCGAGAGTAGTATTTCTGGTTTGCTCATCATTCCTCCTAAGCAGAACGCGCGATCGATGTAATGGTGTTGGGAGCATGGACATGGCATGCCAGCCCCTGACTGTTCGATAGCGAACGAAATGGCGGAATAGACGCACTACACTCTGGACGATAGCTGGCGCAACGCTCTTTGAATGGACAGCCTGTAGCGTGAATAAGAGCGCTTGGTGGGTTGCCGGGGATAGTCGGCAAACGATCCATATCTTCACTAATCGAGGGAATCGCCTTAAGCAAACCTTGGGTGTAAGGGTGGCTCGGACGGTCAAACAGTGAATCGGTATCCGCCTGTTCCATCTTGCGTCCGCCATACATTACCAGAACGCGGTCGCACATCTCGGCGACGACGCCCATATCGTGGGTGATAAGTAAAATAGCGGTATTGAATTCAGCCTGTAGCTCACGCAGCAGGGTCAGAATTTGAGCCTGGACAGTCACGTCTAGTGCTGTGGTTGGCTCATCGGCAATCAACAACTCTGGCTTACACAGTAGTGCCATTGCAATCATCACTCTCTGACGCATTCCTCCGGACATCTCATGCGGAAACTGCGACATTCGTGTCGCCGCGGATGGAATACGCACGGCATCAAGCATGGCGACAGCTTCTCTGTCTGCCTCTCTACGGGACATCCCTTTATGGATCATCAGAACTTCAGCCAGTTGTTTACCGACTTTCATAAACGGATTGAGTGAAGTCATCGGGTCCTGAAATATCATGCCAATCTTTTCTGCACGAATGTGATTGAGCTGCTTTTTCGACATGGTCAGTAAGTTCTCACCATGGAAATTTGCTTCACCGCTGACCCTACCATTATCGGCAGTCAGGCCCATCAGGGCGAATACAGACTGGCTTTTACCCGAACCTGATTCACCGACAATGCCCAGAGTTTCGCCTTTATTGACTGAATAGGAGAGGTCACTGACCGCTTGCACTAAACCATCGGGCGTCTGGAAGCGTACGTTCATGTTTTTAATCGATAGAATACTCATCACTGCTCCTTAGCGATCTTTCGGGTCAAGTGCGTCACGAAGGCCGTCACCGATGAAGTTAAAACAGAACAGGGTGGCGACAAGGAATATTGAAGGAAACACCAGTTGCCATAAGGCGACATCAATCGTTTTAGCGCCTTCAGCGATAAGAATGCCCCAACTGGTATCCGGTGGCTGAACGCCAAGTCCTAAGAAACTCAGGAAGGATTCAAACATGATAAAGCCCGGTACCATTAACGATGAGTAAACCATCACAATACCCAGTACGTTTGGCAGAATATGACGGCGAACGATAGTAAAACGTGATACGCCAATAGAGTGTGCGGCTTCAATAAACTCACGTTTCTTGATACTGAATGTCACTCCTCGAACGACCCGGGCAATACCGAGCCACGAGACCATGCCGATGACAACAAAGATCAGATAGATGTTGTTGCCAAACAGAGTGACAAACAGGATGACCAGAAACATAAACGGTACAGAATCAAGTACTTCGATAATGCGCATCATGGTGCTATCGACCATACCACCCAGATAGCCTGATAAAGCGCCCCATGCGGTGCCAATGACAACCGCTACCAGTGCGCCCATAAAGCCGACCATGATCGACAGTCTGCCACCCTGCATAGTGCGGGCGAAAATGTCCTGACCAAGATCGTCCGTACCAAAGTAGTGGCCGGATTCGATTGAAGGCTTGCCCAGTTCGTAGGGATCCGCGACGACATTCCAGTCAATTTCATCATGGCCAAAAGCGGCAAGCTGAGGGCCAAAAGTAATGCACAGTACGATAAAAAACAGGACGTAAACCGATGTCATGGCTGCGCGGTTTTTGCGAAAGCGAGCCCAGGCATCTTGCCACAGACTGCGGCCCTCAACTGCTTCGACATGTGAGCTCATTTGATCCGCCAGCTCCTTGGCATCAATGCGTTTGGTTAACATTCGTTACCTCCTAGACACGAATGCGCGGGTCGATAATGGTGTAGAGCACATCGACCACCAAGTTAAAGAAGATAGTCAGCGAAGCGACAATCAGGGTGATGCCCATGACCAGGCCGTAGTCACGGTTGAGAGCACCGGAAACAAAGTGCTGGCCCATACCGCCAGTGCTAAAGAAAATGTCGATGATCACTGAGCCAGTGACCACGGCAACAAAGCTAGGACCAAGCATGGCAATAATCGGGATTAGCGATGGACGCATCGCATGGTGGATTAGGATGTAACTGGTTGATAAGCCTTTGGCTTTTGCGGTGCGAATATAAGGTTGGTTAAGGGTTTCAATCATCGCGCCACGCATCACCCTCGCAATACTCGCTACTGAGCCTATCGCCAGACTCAATACCGGCAGAACCAGGAACGAAAGCTGACCACCTTCCCATCCGCCTGCTGGTAGCCAGCCGAGATGAATTGAGAAGAGAGTGACCAGAATCGGTGCCAGAACAAAGGCTGGGATCACCACACCAGTCATGGAGAGTGACATCAACAGGTAGTCGAGCTTGCCGTTGCGGTTAAGGGCCGCGATGGTACCCAACAGCATACCTAGCGGTACTGAAATACTAAACGAGATCACGCCAAGTACGGCGGATACAGGCCATGACTGAGCAACAAGTTCAGTGACGCTAAAGTCCTGATAAACAAAGCTCGGGCCTAAGTCACCCTGAACAAAGTTACCAATATAGATAAAGAACTGGATGATAAAGGGTTCATTGAGATGGAATTTGGCTTCGATATTGGCACGAACCACTTCTGGCATTGGTCGTTCCATATCGAACGGGCCGCCGGGGGCGATATGCATTAACCAAAACGACACCAGTGCAATAAACAGTAAGGTAGGCACTGCGATAAGCAAGCGACGAAGAATATACAGCAACATGACGCATCCTTTCGTTAGAAAAAAGCCCGCGACCTACGAGGACATCGGTAGGCGCGGGCAAACCGTCCCAATTAGTGGGCTCTCACGTAAACATTCTTGCGGTAGTAAGAAGATTCAGGGTTAGTTCGCTCGTAACCACCGACATACTCTTTGATTAGGTACTGGTCGTTACCATTGCGGTACATCGGGATGATCGCCATGTCTTCGATAAGCAATTTTTCTGCGGCAATGTACTCAGCTGACGGGTCACTCAGGCTCTTAGATTCAGCCATCAAGCGATCATACTCAGGGTTGTTGTATTTCGAGTCATTGTATTCGCCAGTCGAGACAAAGATATCTAACCAGGTTGAAGCTTCGTTGTAGTCTGCTGTCCAGCCGCCACGACTGACGTTGCCCGGATCTTTCAGTGCGTAGAATACTTTAGGTTCCAGCTGCTTGATTTCGATTTGGGCACCTAGCTTACTCTTCCACATACCAGCCATAGCCGTTGCCATCTTCACGTCTTTAGAGAAGGTCGGGATAGTGAAGGTTAGCTTGAGTGGGTTGCCTTTGTCGTAACCCGCCTCTTTTAGCAAGGCTTTCGCTTTAGTGTTGCGCTGCTCTTGATTCCACGTAGCGAACTCAGGAGTGTGGGTTTTGAACCCATCGGTTTGCGGTGGAACTAAGGTGAACATTGGAATGCCACCGTTTTTAACGATCGCTTTAGTCATGATATTGCGGTCAATCGCGTAAGAGAGTGCCTGACGAACTCGAAGATCTTTTGTTGGCCCTTTCTCAGTATTGAGGTAATAGAAGGTAGAGCCGAGTGATGCACTGGTATCAGCAACTTGTTCTGGGTACTGCTTGAGCAGCTTGTTCTTTTGCGCAGCCGGAATCGACAAAGCCTGATCGATTTCACCTGCCAGATAGCGATTGAGTGCCACGTTAGCATCGCCAATTGGCAGCCAAGTGATCTTTTCTAGCACGACGTTGTTAGCATCCCAGTATTTATCATTTTTAACCATCACCATCTTCTCGTTAACCTTCCAGTTCGATACGGTAAACGCGCCGTTGGTGACGATGTTCTGTGGTTGAGTCCATGCACTGCCATACTTTTCCACTGTTGCTTGATGAACAGGTGCCAGTACAGGGTGACTGAGTAGTTTAATAAAGAAAGGAACCGGTTTTTCTAATGTCACTTCAAAGGTGTAGTCGTCGATCGCGCGCACACCGAGTGTATTCGCAGGAGCTTCACCTTTCATAATTCTGTTCGAGTTTTTAATTCCAGGAATAGCGGCAAACCAAGCGTATGGAGAAGCGGTTTCCGGGTCGATGAGGCGCTGCCAGCTGTAAACAAAATCGTGAGCAGTAAGTGGATCACCGTTAGACCATTGCGATTGACGCAGATTGAAGATGTAGACCGTGTTATTGTCATTGGCTTGCCAGCTCTCAGCGATACCTGGAACCGTCTTACCTTGCTTGTCTTGCGTTGTCAGACCTTCAAACAGATCACGACCTAAGTTGAATGCTGGCTCTGCAGCCTGCTTAGCGGGATCGATGGACGTGACTTCAGCTCCGTTGTTCAGCACGATCTCTTGTTTGTCTGCCAGTTGTGTTCCAGCAGGGTAAGGTTTGGCTAGAGTATTGCCGGCAAATAGTGCAGCAGCGATAGTACTCAGTGCGATTAGTTTTTTTGCTTTCATAGCTTCCTCATTATGTCCTTATCGGAGTGACCATTTGGCATACGTGTTAGCCCGCGAACGGCATGGGGGTAACCAAGGTTATTACCAAAGGGATAAGAGGAATGTATATTGTATAAAATAATCCAACAAACACTTATTAACATGTTTGTAACAAGGTGGCGAATTCAGAGACTGGTGGTCTTAAAAACTGAGACTGAATGAAATTCAACCAGTGGTGGTTGATAGAATCTGTGCTCGATCACAGCAAAATCTGGCCTGTGTTCTAGGTCATCGTCGGAAGCGTGCAGAGACTTCTTTAAGTAGATCGCCGTTGATTTCAGGCAGATCATCAGAAAAGAAGATCTGCTCTCCTGGGGTATAGCGAAGTAGGATATTGGTCAGTTCACCAGTGCCTGTCGCGCAGTTAGCTGCATGCATTTCACCTATTTTCTGATCGACGTCTTGCTCCAGCTGCAAACACTGTTCACGTGTTAGCCGAACTCGCGCCTGACAGACTTGAGATAGGGTGTTATCCGCCATCGAAACTCGTTCAAAGCGACGCTTAAACAAGGTATCTAGGGCAGTCCCTTCCTCCATAATAAAACGTCGACCTGAGCGATAGAAAATTTTGTCGCCAAGGTTTTCAATATAACCGAGAACTTCGGCGATACTGAGGTAAAACCGGACACTGGCATCAGAAAGTTGATAGTCGTCAGCGATCTCCTGTGGGGTCTTATTGCAAGAGGTGATCAAATAGATAAAATCGAGCAGATAGGGGTGCTCAACGAACAGAGCATTCTGTTCGTCACACAAAAACTGCTCGTTGTCGCGCTGGATCTGAATCGCTATCGCTGACAGCTCTTGCAGGTCGGTATTGAGATGGGTGGTATAGAGCAGAATCTTGTCCAAGCCAAGAGAGGGGTTGTGCAGGTGTCGTTTGATGGTCGACAACGGGATGCCGGTTTTCTCCGACATCGCGCTATAGCATAACCCTTCATCTTTGATTTTCTGCCGTATAGCAGCAAGAAGAAATTCTGGCCCTAAGTGCATCTCAACTATTTACCTTACTGAGTATTGTTGCGCTCTAACAAAAGATCACGGATTGCGGCTCCAGCTTCAAGAATATGCTTTTTAAGCATGTACTTAGCGCCATCAATATCGCGGTTCTGACACATTTCAACTAAGGCTTTATGTTCGTTATCTGCTTTGGCTGTCCCTTCGGTAAACAGTAATTGCATACGAATATAACGGTCACACTTAGTGTTAAGGTTGTAAATCACGTCCATAGTTTCGGGCATATTTGCCGGAGCATACAACGCCTTGTGCAACTCATAGTTGTAGTTGCTCCACTCCTCCACCTGATCGCCGCGGTTAACCACTTCGTCAAAGCGTTCGCGGATCTCATTAGCACGAGCCAGATCTTCATCGGTCATATTTTGGATTGCCCGCTCAAGAATATGACACTCAACCACGGCGCGAAGCTCGAAAAGTTCATCAATTTTATCCGGAGAGAGTTCTGTCACCGTGGCACCTTTGTGTGCCTCAAAGCTCACTAATCCCTGCGCTTCTAGCTGCATTAATGCCTCGCGTACAGGAATTCGACTGACATTAAACTCTTTTGCCAGCGCGTCCTGACGCAGTGGCTGACCAGTTTTCAATTCGCCTTTTAGAATCTTAGTGCGGATAGCTTCTTCCACTAACTGGGTTCGCGTTTTAAAAACAGGTTTTTGCGACATCCGAGTCTCCAATGTTTCTTTTTCAATATTTTATTCAATATACCATTTGCGTTACGCAATGCGACTATCGTCAAAGATAACCGCGTTTTTTTGGGGGATGGGTCAATAGTTGCCGGGTCCTGCTGTGAGCTTTGTTCACAGAATGAGCAGGATGGAGATCAATAAACCTTTCTTGGGTTGTGGTTATTGGCTTTGATTGACGGATTGGTGGCGTTCAACCGTTGATATTACCTAACTAGGCGCCGAGTTCTAACTGCCAATAACTCACTGAAATCTGGCGCTCAAATTTAACGCCGATGTTTTTGAACTCGCCAACTTTAGTAAAGCCAAGCGACTGATGGAGCTTCACGCTCGGGGGATTGGGCAGAGCAACGACGCCCATTACGTTTTTAATTCCTTGTTCCTTTAGCCTCGCTAATAGCTCGCGATAGAGTTTGTGACCATAACCTTTTCCGCCAGCATCAGGTGAGAGGTAAATAGTCGATTCAGCGGTAAACCGGTAGGCAGAACGGGTGTGCCATGGACCTGCATAGGCATAACCTAAGATCTCACCATCTTGCTCTAAAACAATCCAAGGAAAGCCTGAGTCGAGCACCTTTTCGATTCGTTGTGAGATCTGCTCTGCCGTTACTGCTTTTTCCTCAAAGGTCACGGTAGAGTCTGTGACAAAGGGGTTGTAGATATCGGCAATCGCTTGTGAATCGCTTAAGTTAACGGTTCTGAAATTCATTCGTCCTCCTTGACGTATCGAACTGAACTTGTGGAGAGCCTGCCTCGGGGCGGTTATTCTTTTTAACTGATTTGCTCTGTTTCTCACAAGCTAACAGATTTAATGTCAGTTGGTATACTGGCATCTCACAACGGTATGGATTGTTGTTCAGTGAACCATGCTAAAATACGCCGAACAATTCAAACCCAAATCCATGAGAAAATATTGATGTCATCTCTAAAACCACTTCTTGATGAAGTAATGCTTGCGTTTCAGGTTATCCCGAGAGTAAAAGAAGGAAACAACTTTGAAGTCGTTGATAAAGCGATTGCTGTTGTGAAAGCCTCAGGTGTGCCTTTTCAGGTCAGTGCGATGGAAACGACCATGAAGGGTGAACTTAACAAGCTGTTGGAAATTGTCAAAGATGCTCAACAGGCGTGTTATGACGCTGGCGCGGTTGAAGTCATCACCAACATCAAGATCCATAGTAAAACAGAACAGGCTACTGATACCTTTTGTACTTACGATCGTGGTGTTACCAAATCGAACCATATGTTCGTAGATAACTAATACTTTCACCGTCACTGCGTTTATGCGGTGACGGTGAAGCCTAATCCAAATAGTCAGGCGTAGATAGATTCGTCCCACAAACCTTACATTTATAATCGCCAGTCGCTTCGCCTTCCATCAGAGAGCTTGCAATGGCAGCAAACAAGCCTGAGAAAAAACCTTTTACTTCGGTATCTGGTTGCGCGTTCGAAAAATTTTCGTAGCGATGAACAGTAACTTGCTTGCAGTTACAACAGAATGCCTTGGTCTCTTTCGAGCCATATACATGGACCAATTTACTTCTCCTACTAAGCTAAATCTTGCTGACCATTGACTCTTTACATTAGGTATCAACATCAGCGTCGATAAAAGCTATTACATCATCTGTTAAGTCTATGACTAACATACAGTTATTCCTGAAAATAGTATAGGTTATTGAATAATCATCAATTCCCTTAATTTCAGTAGGTGGTCTGTTGACCCATTCGCCTATACACTGTTCACAACTAAATCCAACAAGGAACGTCGATATGATTGAGAAAGGTCAGGCACTGCCATCAGCTACTCTTAGCGAGCTCAGTGAGCAAGGTATGCTTACTCACAACACAGATGAACTGTTCGCCAATAAGCGCGTAGTGCTATTTGCGGTACCGGGAGCGTTTACACCAACCTGTTCTGAAGCGCATCTTCCGGGCTATGTTGTATTAGCTGATGAGATAAAAGCGGCAGGTGTCGATATCATCGCTTGTGTTTCTGTAAACGATGCTTTTGTAATGAACGCATGGGGTGAGGCGCAAAACGCATCTGAAATCCTGATGCTGGGTGATGGCGACGCAAGCTTTACTAAAGCGCTAGGTCTTGAGATGGATACGGCTGGCTTCGGTGGTGTACGTTCAAAACGCTACGCAATGGTGGTCGATAACGGTGTCGTTACTGAGCTGAACATCGAAGAGCCGAAGCAGTTTGAAGTGAGTAAAGCTGAGGCGATTTTGGCAGCGCTTAGGTAAGTGTCGGTACAAATCAGAAACAAAAAAGCCGGCCTTATACCTCAGGTCGGCTTTGTTTTATCTGTGATTGTTGCAGATTAAAAAGAGACGGATTGATGTTTACATCTGTATATGTCAGCTGCAACAGAAGTCGGTTTAGAGCCATCAGTCGCTATGATGTTTGTGATGTGGTAGCGATTCCCACCACGCATGAATACTTCATTTGCTAGCTCTGTGTAGAGCCCTTCAGGACTTGTCTCTTCTACAATATGGCTACCAATAACTTTACACGTCGAGTTCTCGATTTCAGCAAATGCAATCGGTTTAACCTCATGAGCTCCCGGTAAAAGGCTAATGATACCAGATGGCTTTGCTTTATATGTTGCTGTTTTACAGCTGTATATTTCGGCCACAACACTGCTTGGACGCCCCCGACTTGTATCCAGAATTTCGGCGATGCGGTATCTGTTGCCTCCAGACATATATGTCTGGTTTTTCAAAACAGGAGTTACGTTGTTTGGATGTGCGTCTTCAAGAGTGTAAGTGTCGATCATCTCACAGTCGAGATTGTAGATAGCAACTTCAGAGATTTCGCCGATTGATTTGGCAGCAGGCATTACTGGGACTTTGCGTGTCACACAGCCACTAATTGCAAATAAAGAAAGGGTAATTAGGAAAACTTTATTCATATGAAACTGATGAAAAAGGAAAAGATCCTACGTGAGCTTGAGCTCCCTTAGAAACAATAACTTTTTATCGTGATCATAATTAGTTAGGCGTGTGAGAAGGGGGATAGAAAATGATCGCCAATCTTTAAAGACTGGCGTTTTAGTTGTACAGAAACAAGCTAGAGTAATTTGTTAGATGTTTGTAGCCACTAAGCGGCGGGTTCGTTTACTGAGAGTTATTTGACTCAGCTTTCTCTTCGTCAACACGTTTAATTAGCGGTCCTGCACACTCTACAAAAGCACCGATATCAAAATTCTCTGGTGAATCTGTGCCACCAGTAACGCCAAAGTTGCCTGTTACAATTGGCGTTGATTCTCTTTTATCAACATCGAACGTGATTTCTACTTTGTACTCATGCCCATTCGGAAGTAGCTTTGTGCACTCTTCTAATGTCGCAGCGTACGTGCCCCAACTAATTCCTGACAGGAAAATTACCAACAAACTCTTTTTCATCTTTACCTTCATTACTCTTCCTCGAAGATTGTGGCAGCATCATACCAATAATCTAGCAACGATTTTAGTTAGAGGGACACACACCCTATTTTTTGAAAGGACAGACACCTCAAAGAATGAAAATAGGATGAGATGTTGATACCTCTACCAAAAGTCACCGCATCATCGGTTGCTGTGTTGTCACCACTTCCCTAACTTGGATGAATCCTTCCTCCAATGAGATTTGAGATGACAACGGCAAGAAAGCAACAGGTGTGCGTTGATGCAACTCCCTACTACCACTGCGTCTCTCGTTGTGTCAGGCGCAGCTTTCTATGTGGTGAAGACCCACTTACCAACAAAAGTTATCAGCACCGAAGAGCTTGGGTTGAACGCAAAATTACGACGCTCTCACAGATATACTGCATAGACATTTGTGCCTACGCTATTATGAGTAATCACTACCATCTGGTGGTTCATATCAATCGAGCTAAAGCGCAAAAATTATCGGATTACGACGTCGTTGAGCGTTGGCAGCAAGAGCATAAGATGCCTGCTTTAGTCTCTCGTTGGCTTAATGGTCAGCTCACCAGCAAAGCAGAGATGGAAGTGTGCTCAGCGATAATAGATTCGTGGCGTCAACGTTTGTGGAACCTGAGTTGGTTTATGAAAGAGCTTAACTTTGACATTGCTTGCCAAGCCAACCGGGAAGATGATTGCAAAGGCCACTTTTGGGAAAGCCGTTTTAAAAGCCAGGCGCTGCTTGATGAAAAGGCGCTCTTGGCTGCCATGACTTATGTAGACTTAAACCCACTAAGAGCGGGAGAAGCTAAGACCCCAGAAGCCTCTGACTACACATCCATTCAAGCTCGACTAGAAGCATTAAACAAGCAGCAAGAGTCTGCCCCTTGCCTTTAGTTAGAGGGACACACACCCTATTTTTTGAAAGGACAGGCACCTCAAAGAATGAAATTAGGATGAGGTGTTGATACCTCTGCCAAACGACGCAACATCATGGGTTGCTGTGTTGTTACCACTTCCCTAACTTGGATGAATCCCCCACCAATGAGATTTGAGATGACAACAGCAAGAAAGCAACAGGTGTGCGTTGATGCAACTCCTTACTATCACTGCGTCTCTCGTTGTGTCAGACGTAGCTTCCTTTGTGGTGAAGATCCACTTACCAACAAAAGTTATCAGCACCGACGAGATTGGGTTGAACGCAAAATTACGACGCTCTCACAGATATACTGCATAGACATTTGTGCCTACGCTATCATGAGTAATCACTACCATCTTGTGGTTCATATCAATCGAGCTAAAGCGCAAAAATTATCGGATTACGAAGTTGTTGAGCGTTGGCAGCAAGAGCATAAGATGCCCGCTTTAGTCTCTCGTTGGCTTAATGGTCAGCTCACCAGCAAAGCAGAGATGGAAGCATGCTCGGCGATAATAGATTCGTGGCGTCAACGTTTGTGGAACCTGAGTTGGTTTATGAAAGAGCTCAACTTTGACATTGCTTGCCAAGCCAACAAGGAGGATGATTGCAAAGGCCACTTTTGGGAAAGCCGTTTTAAAAGTCAGGCGTTGCTTGATGAAAAGGCGCTTCTGGCTGCGATGACTTATGTAGACTTAAACCCACTAAGAGCGGGTGAAGCTAAGACCCCAGAAGCCTCTGACTACACATCCATTCAAGCTCGACTAGAAGCATTAAACAACCAGCAAGAGTCTGCCCCATGTCTTCATCCATTTATTGGGGCCGCAACAAATGAGCTAGCTGATGGGATCCCATATCGTCTTATGGACTATATCGAATTAGTCGATTGGAGCGCTCGTTTATATCGGGAAGACAAAGCTAGCTTAGCCGAAAGCACCCCACCCATATTACAACGTCTTAATATCAACCAGCTCAAATGGCTTGAGGCTTGTACAAAACTAGAACGACAACGAATTACCGCCGTGGGCTGCAGTCAGAATGTCATTCATGCCAAACGGATGTTAAGCCGAAAGAGACTTAATCTTCTTCGGTTAGATAGCTAGTTAATCACTTTACCAACCACGTCGAGCAAAGGGAAAGCTGTTTAACACCTGTTCAACCAACTCATCTTCAGAACGACTATTCCTACTTTCAGTTGTAAGAGTTACGATTATTAAATAGTGAGTTGTCTTAAATGCTGCCTATCAAGCTAGACGCTTTACTCAAAACAACTTGTCTGACTTCATAAATTAATTGCGACTGTCCTTTTATCTTTTAGTAGAGTAACCAGCACTCTTATATGCTGTACAGGGACATACTATGTCTAAAGTTGCCTTAATTACTGGTGCCAGCCGAGGAATTGGCAAAACGATTTCTCATTATTTTGCTAACCAAGGCTATTCTTTGATTCTGCTTTCTATGAATAACGAAAATCTCGAGAAAGCTAAAACAGAATTAAGCTCACGCTATTCGTCATGCTCGATTGAGACGGTGTCCGTCGATTTTAACGATCCAGTTGCTGTTGAGGCGACAATTTCATCAATTATCAGTGAAAACGACAATATAGACCTTATGGTCAACAGTGCAGGCGTTCTGGCAGCTGGTAATACTGAACTTCCTTTGGCAAAACTGACTGAGTTGGTGAATGTAAATTTAATCTCTACCATCACGGCATGTAATTTGGTTGCTGAAAAAATGAAGCAGCAGGGTTATGGGGAAATATACAACCTTGGTTCTACAGCAGGTTTAGCGCCTGTCCCTAAAATTGCGGCGTACTCAGCCACAAAAGCGGCAATTGTCAGTTATAGCCAATCGCTCTATCACGAACTTCTCCCATTCGGCGTTAAGGTATGTTGCTTATGCCCTAGTGTGGTTAATACTGACATGACCAATGATGGGCGTATTGATAATAACTTAAAGATTGAAACTCAAGATCTCGCCAAAGCATTGGACTTCATACAAAGCCTATCTCCAGGTGCTGCTGTGAACACTCTTTCGATACGTTGTAGTGTTATTGACTTAGAGTAATTGAAGGGACAGGCACCATAACTACCTTTCGATTTTATGGTGCCTGTCCCGATAAGAAGGCTTCGATAAGAAGGTTTTAGGCGGTAGGATTTACCTAGTCTCTGCGTACTTCATTAAAGATTTCACAAGACAATTTATAGTTGTGCTGCCTTGCGATTTTTTGCGAAAAAAACAGTTGTGGTAACTCGTAGATTACCAGTAATGCGAGGATAAGAAGTGCGCTAGAATGGCCTAAAACAAGGCCAACGATACTCACTGTTAACAGTGTCAGTTCCAAAGCAAATAAGGAATATTTTCCGAGGTAGCAGTGATGAAAGCCACCAAGAAAAAACCAATTCAAGGTAGCGTATGTGTCCGGATCCTTGAGTCTCTTAGACTGGCGTTTATAGAACTCTTTCTTTTGGTCATCAGGCAATGAATTGACCTGACTTCTCAACAAATCTTCGTTCTTTTCCAGTTGTTCAATTGGTTCAAATAAGCGCATTACGGCACCTCATCATGTATTTTTTCAATGAGATCTGGTTGGTTACACCGCTTAATTCTTGCCAGACCAAGCTTCCAGCCTTTAATCGCCCCATACTTAGCAATACATTGCTTGGTGTACTCAGAGCAAGTAGGATGAAAATTACATTCAATATTCAATAACTGTTTTGATCCACCGCTAGCTTGATAGCGATGGATCAATTTCAAAGAGATGTACTTAAGCAAATCTATCGGCCAAGAGTAATAATCACAGCCTCACGTTTCCAAAACAGCATAAAGCGCTTTTGTTCAACCACTTGAAATACAACTTGCCAACCATCTTGAGCGTAGTTGTTCAGCTCAGCTTCCATTTTCTGTACTGGTAAACCGCTTGCACCTAGCAGAATTGTGCCGCAACCACCTTCAACAATATGAACCACTTTATATTCTGTAAATTTTGTCATTTTTATAGCCAACTAATTTAATAAAAACAGGATGTTATAATATGTGATTGAATGCATCAAGGTGAATATTGTGACATTTGTCTTAGAGTACCAAATTAGCTAGCTATAAGGCTGGTGTCTGGTTTAACTTGATGTTTTATATGGAATAATTGACTGTAAGTTGCATAGAGGAAGTTGAAAAGCCAACCTGAGATGAGATTGGCTTTTGTGGTTTTAGTTAGGCTGTTTTTCCGTCGACACTGCGACGAACATTGAGTGGATTTGAGGTCTTCAATGCGTCTGGTAGTAATGCTTCAGGAATCGACTGATACGCGACAGGTCGTAGCCAGCGTTTGATCGCCTCTGCGCCGACTGAGGTGCTGGCTGGCATAGTAGAGGCAGGGTATGGACCACCGTGTACCATGGCGTAGCTTACTTCAACACCGGTTGGCCAACCGTTAAACACGATGCGACCTGCAATTTCTTCAAGTTCTGAGATTAGTCGTTGTGCGCTCTGGTAGTCATCCTGCTCCGCATGAATCGTTGCCGTAAGACTACCTTCGAGTGACTGGCTAAGTTCCAGCATATCCTGGTCGTTTTCACACACCACAACGATAGATTGAGGACCAAAAATTTCCTCCTGCCATTGTGGGTTGTTACGCCAGTCATTGCTGGTGGTTTCAAATAGTATCGCTGGTACGCCCTGCTCAGGAGTCGACTGAGTGCGAGTCAGCCCTTGTTGCTGAGCCCTTTTTTCACTCTGCTCCAGGTAATTACGTTTAATGCCGCAAGTCAGCATCGTCTGCCCCTGCTGAGCGGCAATGCCTTGGCGCACCGTTTGTAGAAACTGTTCTGTCTCGTTGCCTTTAGTAACAAACACCACTGCAGGTTTAGTACAGAACTGACCACAGCCCATGTTCATTGAGAGCAGATACTCTTCTGCCAACGACTGACTGTGCAACTCCATACGTTTTGGCAGAATAAATACCGGGTTAGACGCGCCAAGCTCACCATAGAAGGGGATAGGTTCCGGGCGTCCCTGTGCCAGATCAAATAGGGCGCGACCACCATGAATTGAACCGGTAAAACCAACGGCTTTAATTGCAGGGTGAATGACGACTGACTGGCCTAATTCATGAGTGGTGCCTTGTAGGAGCGTAAAAATTGCTTGCGGAAGTTCAAGTGATTTGAGTGCTTTCGCGATGCATTGTGCAACAATTTCACTGGTTCCTGGGTGAGCCGGGTGACCTTTGACAATCACCGGACATCCTGCTGCAAGGGCAGAAGCGGTATCTCCGCCTGCGGTAGAAAATGCCAGCGGAAAGTTAGATGCGCCAAATACGGCAACCGGTCCAATGGCGATGTTCTGGCGACGAATATCCGCTTTGGGCAGAGGCTCTCTGTTTGGATTCGCAGTGTCGAAGATCGCCTCTTGCCACAGACCGCCTTCAACGACATCGGCAAACAAACGTAGTTGTGCGGTTGTACGGCTTAGCTCTCCATTAAGTCTTGCGAGTGGCAGGGCTGATTCTAGATTTGCGCGCTCAACAATTGCTTCTCGCTGCTCTTCTAAACAGTCAGCAATAGCTTGTAGTAAGCGACTGCGCTGCGCTGGTGAGGTCTGGCGATAGCTTTTAGCGATCTCTTGCGCTGCCTTAGCTGCAAGATCGACATCCTGATGTGTATGCTGTGGAAAAACACCTGTGATAGATTGTTCTGTCGCCGGGTTTAGTGCCGAAAAAGTGGCAGTTGTGCTCATAACGTATTCCTAATTATCTCGATGATACATTCCATCGTTTATTTGAGTTCAAATCCGTAGGCATAAGGGTCCTGGTCATCAACCCAAATGGTGTTGTGTCCGGTCACCTGAGCCCAGCCTTCGATACTTGGTAAAATAGCCACGCGTCCGTTTACTTCGGTCACGCCTTCAATACGGCCTGTAAACAGGCTGCCGATAATGCTTTCGTGAATAAAATCTTCACCCTGTTTCAGTTTTCCTTTGGCATGCCACTGCGCCATGCGTGCGCTGGTTCCAGTGCCACAAGGTGAACGATCAAGCGCTTTTTCTCCGTAGAACACGGCGTTTTTGGCAGTCGATTCAGGTTGGGTAGGAGTGCCTGTCCAAAGAACGTGAGACACACCACATACGGTTGGATCGTCTGGGTGAATACATTCCACCGCCTCTGATACCGCTTTGCGCACTTTCGGGCTCAGCATTAGGATCTCGTCTGAAGTGTAATGCTCAAGGCCACGGTAGTTTTCCTGTGGATCAACGATCACGTAGTAGTTACCGCCATAGGAAACATCAACGGTGATCTCGCCTAAGCCTTCAACTTCAACGGTGACATCCTGGTGAGCCAGATAGGCAGGTACATTGTAGATTTTCACTGAAGTAACTTTTTCGCCGTCACGTTGGTAGTGAACCTCAATCTGTCCTGCTGGCACATCAAGGATCAAGCGTCCTTCTTCTCGAGGTGTGATCAGACGGTGCTCCAGAGCAGAGGTAACGGTACCAATGGTTCCGTGGCCACACATTGGCAGACAACCACTGGTTTCAATAAACAGGATCGAAGCATCAGCGTTGTCGCTACAAGGAGGAAGAACCACAGAACCGGACATCATGGCGTGGCCGCGTGGTTCAAACATCAATGACTGACGGATCCAGTCGTAGTGCTCGAGGAAAAATTGACGCTTATCGCTCATCGTCTTGCCCTCCAGAGGTGGAACACCACCTGCAACCAAACGTACCGGGTTGCCGCAGGTATGAGCATCTATACAAAAGAAGGTTCCCTGTCTCATTTCTCGCTCCTTGAATAAGAAATTAGTTGAAGTGATGGAGATGGATGTTATCGTGATGTTAAGTATATTTTATACAATTTTGTTTTTGAAACGTGATAGGGAGCAAAATAAATGGTGAACAAGAATTCATCGCATGGACAAAAAATCGCCGTAGTTGGCGGTGGCATCATTGGCTTATGCATTGCACTTAAACTGCAACTTGAAGGCGGAGATGTCACCATCTTTGACAAGCGAGGCGCCGGTGAAGGTTGCTCAAAAGGCAATGCTGGTCACTTCGCGACTGAGCAGGTTTTTCCGCTCGCCACACCTGCTCTTTTACCCCAGTTACCTAAGATGTTGTTGTCATCGACCAGTCCGGTTTCTATCCGTTTTCAAGACATTCATAAAACGTCACCATGGATGGTTCGCTTCTTACTCAAAGCGCGAAAACAGCCAACAGAGCATGCAACCAAAGCCCTTACCAGTCTCAATGAAGTTGCGATGGATAGCTGGTTTAAATTGCTTGAGCAGATCGGCCTGAAACATCTTATTGTGATGAATGGTTCTCTACTGACCTTTGAAAGTGAAGCTTTATTCAATGGCTATCGACCGACAATTAAAGCGCTTAAACAACAGGGCGTCAGCTGTCACGTGTGGGACAAAGAACTGATTCGTGCCAAGGTTCCTAACTTGACTCACTCAGTTAACTTTGGGGTGTTCTTTCCGGAGACAGGGCATAGCCTAAACCCTTACAGGCTATGCCTTGAGTTGGCTTCGTCGTTTGCTCAGAAGGGAGGTTCCTGGGTACAGGAGCAAGTCGAAGATGCCTTTTTTGATGGAGAACTTGGTGTGGTATTAACTGATAAAGAGAGCCATTCATTCGACAAAGTGGTTATCGCTACAGGTGCAGAATCGAGCAAATTAGTAAATAAGATGACCGGAGTTAAAGTCCCTTTACAAGCGGAGCGAGGTTATCACCTAATGGTACCAAAACTGAAAGATTGCCTGCCGTTTCCGGTCAGTTCAGCAGACAGAAAATTCATAATGACGCCAATGGATGAAGGGCTACGTTTAGCGGGGACAGTCGAATATGCCAGCATAGATTCGCCACCCAATATGAAGCGTGCCAGCATGTTAAAAGATCTGGCTAAAGGGCTACTCAACACTGACTGCCAACCTGAAGACGGTGGAGATAAATGGGTCGGTAATCGTCCATCTCTGCCAGATTCATTACCTGTTATTGATAGCAGAGAGGGAGGAAGAATCCTGCTTGCTTTTGGTCATCAACATCTCGGATTAACTCAGGCAGCTATCACTGCGGATCTGATCAGTGAGCTAAATAGTGCGAGTAAAACCTCGCTCGATATTTCGCCATTTGCTCTAAGTCGCTTTTGCTAAAAAATTTTAAAATTAAATATTGTATAAAATATACATGCGTATTATGTTAATAAAAAGTTAATCGAAAGGTTGGCGGGAAATTAAAGTTTGATGCCTAGCAGCAGTATTGAGGCGTCCACAGATTTCGGGGGGTGACCCCGATGTGACAACAATAAGGAGCAAACAATCATGTCAAGAAAGACAATGACACCACTAACACTATTGGTTTCTGGAATGCTGTTAGGAACGATCAATGCTGCCAGCGCGAGCGAAAAACTGACGGTCGTGTCATGGGGCGGTGCTTTTACTAAGAGCCAGGTTGAGGCATACCACAAACCTTACACAGCGAAGACAGGTGTGGAGCTGGTGTCAGAAGACTTCAGTGGAGGCTTAGCTGAGATCAAAGCTCAGGTTGAAGCCAACAATGTTCGTTGGGATCTGGTTTCTCTCGATAAGCCAGACATAGTACGCGGTTGTGCTGAAGGTCTGTTAGAGCCTGTTGATCCAAGTATCCTGCCTGCAGGTGCTGATGGCACGCCAGCGGCAGAAGACTTTATCCCGGGCGCTATTCATGAGTGTGCGGTAAACACAATTGTGGTTTCGACTGTACTGGCAATTAACGAAGATGCCTTCAAAGGTAAATCAGTGCCTTCCAAACTGACGGATCTGTTCGATCTGGAAAACTATCCGGGTCGCCGTGCACTACAGAAAATGCCTCAGGGTAATCTGGAGTGGGCGCTGATCGCAGATGGTGTTAAACCAGAACAGGTCTACGAGACACTGGAAACGACCGAAGGTCGTGCTCGTGCATTTGCAAAACTTGATAGCATCAAGCCTCACGTTGTGTGGTGGACAACCGGTGCTCAGCCTCCACAAATGCTGGCAGACAAAGAAGTGACCATGGCTTCGGCGTTTAACGGTCGTATTCACAGTGCTACTGAAGAAGAAGGACAGCCGTTCAAAATCATCTGGGATCACCAACTGGGTTACATGAATGGTTGGGCAATTCCAAAAGGCAGCCCGAATCTGGAACAGGCACTCGATTTCATTAAGTTCTCTTCAGGAACTAAGCCTCTGGCGGATCAAGCGAAATACGTCGCTTACGGTCCTACCCGTAAATCATCATCAGCGCAAATCAGCCCGAAAATTCTTGCGAGCTTACCAACTGCGCCAAACAACTTTCAAACAGCCTTCTTGATTGATGATGAATGGTGGTCAGATTACGCCGATGAGCTGAACGAAGAGTTCAACACCTGGCTTCTAAACTAATCAGCCACTCACTAACCGCGCTAGGTGCTGCACCGAAATGGATTGGTGCAACACCTGGCATTCGATAAGGACCAAATAATGATTAACCTGGATGCGCAGCAGATTGTCGAATGCCTGACCATGAAAGGGCTTATTGAGTCGATGCGCGAAACGTATCAACAGCAATCGACCATTCCTCAGCGTCGCGTGATGCCGTTGGAAGAGGGTGGTTACGACGCCTTTGCTCTGCTACCAGCCTGGAGTGAAGATCTGATCACGGTTAAGGCGTTCACTTACTTCCCGCAAAACTCTATGCAGGGTAAAGACAGCTTAGCATCTAAAATTCTGGCGTTTCGTCGTCAGGACGGTGAGCCGTTGGCATTAATGGATGGCAAGGTTATGACCTTCTGGCGTACCGCCGCCGCATCGGCACTGGCTGCCGATTATCTAGCGCGTGAAGATGCAACGCGACTGTTGATTTGCGGCACTGGTAATCTTGCCCCTTACATGGCGTACGCCTATGCCGCCGTTCGTCCTTTACACAAGGTGATGATCTGGGGACGCAATCAAGATAAAGCACGCCAGACGGTCGACGCTATCTTATCCAGCAGCGAATACCAGTCATTGCCGATTGAGCGTCAGTTTGACGTAGAGATTATTGAAGATGTTGACTCAGTGATGCACGAAGTCGACATCATTACCTGTGTTACGGGCTCTGCAATGCCGCTATTTAATGGCGCGAACATTGAGCCGGGCACACACATTGATTTAATTGGTAACCATGACGCAGATAAACGCGAATGTGACAGCATCAGTGTTGAACGTTCTAGCGTGTTTGTTGATAGCCGAATCAATGTCTTAGCAGAAGCAGGCGACCTGCTTATCCCTATTAAGCAAGGCCTGTTTTCTGCAGATGAGATTCTGGCCGAGTTACCCGAATTGTGCAGTAATCAGCACAGCGGACGCAGCAGCAATCAGGAGATCACCTTATATAAATCAGTGGGCAGCGCTCTGGCTGACTTGGCTGCGGTGAAGTTTGTTTTGACACAAAAACAGGCGATGTAAATTTCTGGGGGAGCCCTTACTCATTTCGGTTTCGACCGCTTTTTATAATTGCATACAATATACAAATGGAAGGTAAAAGATGAACGTAGATTGGAAAGGTGTTTACCCAGCAGTAAGTACACAGTTTCGTGATGACCAGAGCATTGATTTAGATGCGACGCAGACAGTGATTGATAACCAAATCAATGATGGTGTTAACGGTATCATCTGTCTGGGTACTGTGGGTGAAAACTGCGCACTTTATCCTGAAGAGAAACGTCAGGTACTAGCCGCAGCTCAGGAAGTCGTGGCAGGCCGTGTTCCTCTGATTGCCGGTACGGCTGAGTCAATTACAACCGCTGCTGTTGACTATATGCAGGACGCGAAAAAGATTGGTATCGACGGCTGTATGGTTATGCCGGCCATGGTTTACCGCACTTCAGACAGTGAAACAGTCGAGTACTACCGCACGCTGGCGCAGGCGACACCAGAAATGCCAATGATGATCTACAACAACCCGGTTTCTTACGGTGTAGATGTCAGCCTGGACATGATGGCGCAGCTGGCTGAGTGCGAAAACATTGTTGCAGTGAAAGAGTCTACGACAGACACACGCCGTATTACTGAGCTGTACAACCGCTTCGACGACCGCTTCACAGTGTTCAGCGGTGTGGATGACATTGCGCTTGAGTCACTGATGCTTGGCGCGACTGGCTGGATTTCTGGTCTGACAAACGCGTTCCCGGCAGAATCCGTAGCGATCTACAAACTAGCCAGTCAGGGTCGTTACGCGGAAGCGCTTGAGATCTACCGTTGGTTCCTGCCATTGCTAAGACTAGACACTATTCCAACGTTGGTTCAGTGCATCAAGCTGGCAGAGCAAGTATGTGGTCGTGGTAGCGAGCAGGTACGTGCTCCGCGTCAGAAGCTACAAGGTCAAGAGCGTGCAGACGTGATTGCTTTGGTTGAACAGGCAATCGCAACTCGCCCAGACCTGTCTAAATACAACCTTTAATGGTCACTCACGGGCAAGGGTTACCTTGCCCGTAATCTCTCTATGTAAACGGCTTATTTTGGCGTTAAGCCCTTTACCTATATGGATTGCAGTCGAATTTATTGTGCATAAGGAATCACAATGGCAGTACAGAAGGAATACGTTAGCTTTCAGCATGTCCAGAAAACCTATGACGGGGAAAATCTGGTCGTAAAGGATTTCAATTTAGCCATCGAGCCAGGTGAGTTTGTCACTATGCTTGGGCCATCCGGTTCGGGGAAGACAACCTGTCTGATGATGCTGGCCGGTTTCGAAACCGCCACACGCGGCGAAATCTTTATTGATGGCACCCCGGTCAATAACCTTGCTCCACACAAACGCGATATCGGTATGGTGTTTCAAAACTATGCGTTGTTTCCTCATATGACTATTGCAGAAAACCTCGCCTTCCCTCTTAAGGTGCGCAACATGAGTCCGGAGGAAGTCGACAAGAAAGTGCAGTCTGCACTGGAGATGGTTGAGCTGGAGCATGTTGCAACCCGCTATCCCAAGCAGTTGTCAGGTGGTCAGCAGCAGCGTGTGGCGCTGGCAAGAGCATTAGTATTTGAACCAAAGCTGGTTCTGATGGATGAGCCACTTGGTGCATTGGATAAGCAGCTTCGTGAGCAGATGCAGCTAGAGATCAAACATCTGCACGAAAAGTTAGGTATCACTATTCTCTACGTGACGCACGATCAGGATGAAGCGCTGACTATGTCTGACCGTATTGCGGTATTTAACAATGGCGCGGTGCAGCAGCTGGCTTCTCCGACTGAGCTGTATGAAGCACCGAGTAACGCGTTCGTTGCCCAGTTTATTGGTGAAAACAATCAGATCAAAGGCATGGTATCAGGTTTAGATGAGCGACGTTGTCAGGTTAGAGTTGGTCAGCAGCATATCGTTGCCAAACCGGTCAAAGTTACTCACGCGGGTCAGGATACATTGCTGTCGGTTCGTCCGGAAAAAATCATCATTGACCCTCAGCCTGAAGATTGCGACAACATTCTCACCGGCCAACTGCGTGAAGTGATTTACCATGGTGATCATCACCGTCTGGTGGTTGCAGTTGACGATGTGGGTGAACTGGTGGTTAAGGTGCCAAATGATAGCCGCGGAGCAAGAGCATTTACGCCCGGCCAGCAATATAAGGTTGGCTGGCATAGCGTTGACTGTCATGCTCTGGATTGTGCTGCTTCATCTGCTGAACAAGAGGTAGCCGCATGAGTCGAGAACTAACAGGGCTAAGCTCGGTGCTGTCGTTGCAGCGAAAGATAGTCCGCTCAGATAAAGAACTTAAGGCGCAGTTGAAACGCGCTGAACGTCAGAAGCAGACCCGATCCCTTTTGTTGATTCTTCCTTTAGTCTGTTTTATCTGCGTCACGTTCGCTTTTCCTATCATTGAAATGCTTTATCGAAGTGTGGATAACAATGCGTTACCAAGCGGATTCCCCAATACTACGGAAGCCATTGAGCAGTGGGACTATAACGGGCTACCGAGTCTCGCCATTCAGCAGACGTTCATGGCGGAATTAAAAGACAGGTATCAGGACAAGACCTTACCTAAGCTTGCTAACCGGATGAACATCGAAGTCTCTGGCATGCGTAGTCTGCTAATGAAAACAGGGCGTAAGGTAGCGAAACTTGACGCTTTGCCTGCCAGTCACGAAGAGATTCTCAAACTGGATAAACGTTGGTCTAAGCAACAATACTGGGCCGCACTGAAAAACCTCAGTTCGCCCTATACTCTCAGTTACTATTTGGCTGCGCTCGATATGCGTTATGGCGAAACGGGTGAAATCACTGCTCAGCCTGAAACAAGGCAGGTGTATGTGGATCTGTTTGCCAAAACCTTTGGCATGTCGCTGGCAATCACGCTGATTTGTCTGGTTATGGCCTATCCTGTCGCCTATCTGCTGGCTAACCTGCCGGATAAGCAAGCTAACTTGCTGTTGATTGTGGTGCTACTTCCGTTCTGGACCTCACTGTTGGTTCGTACTACATCGTGGATAGTGCTGCTGCAAAATCAAGGAGTGATCAACGACTTGCTGATCTGGACTGGGGTGACGAGTGAACGTCTGGCGATGATGCACAACACCTTTGGCACCATAGTCGCGATGGTACACATCCTGCTGCCATTTATGATCCTGCCGCTCTACAGCGTAATGAAAGGCATCAGTCCGACTTACTTCCGAGCGGCGAGATCGCTGGGAGCAACGCCGTCAGTGGCCTTTATCAAAGTTTATATGCCGTTGACTATGCCAGGTGTTGGCGCTGGTGCGCTACTGACCTTCATTCTTTCGATTGGTTTCTACATCACTCCTGCATTAGTCGGCGGACGTAGCGGTCAGATGATTTCCAACATGATTGCCTACCATATGCAGACTTCGCTTAACTGGGGTATGGCGGCGGCACTGGGCGGGTTGCTGTTGGCCGTGGTGACTGCACTGTTCTATCTGTTTAACCGTGTTGTGGGTATCAACAATATCAAGGTAGGAGGTTAATCATGGCACTACCAGCTTATTGTACCGTTCGTGAGCGAGCAGGATATTTTGGTTATCTGGCTTTCTGTACTCTGGTGTTTCTGTTTCTGATCGCGCCAATAGTGGTCATTGTACCGCTGTCATTCAATGCAACACCGTACTTTACCTTTACTGAGGGGATGCTGAGTTTAGACCCAGAGGCTTACTCGGTGCGTTGGTACGCAGATATGTTTACCAATAGCCAATGGCTGAATGCGTTGAAAAACAGCACCATAATTGCAGTATGCGCGACGATCGTTGCAACTGTATTGGGGACGTTAGCGGCGATGGGTTTAGCGGCTAACAATGTTCCGTTTCGCAACGCGATCATGGCGTTTCTGATCTCTCCGATGATAGTACCCGTGATCATTTCTGCGGCGGCAATGTACTTCTTCTACACCCGTTTGGATCTGTCACAAACCTTTACCGGGATTGTGCTGGCGCATGCAGCATTGGGAACTCCGTTTGTTGTGATTACGGTTACCGCTACTCTGAGTGGTTTTGACCACAGTCTGGTCAGAGCCGCATACAGCTTAGGTGCAAATCCGCTCTATACCTTCCGTCATGTGACGTTTCCGCTGATCCGCCCAGGGATGATTTCAGGTGGTCTGTTTGCTTTTGGTACCTCGTTTGACGAGGTGGTTGTGGCACTGTTTATCACAGGTGTCGAGCAACGAACTGTCCCGAGGCAAATGTGGTCAGGGATACGCGAACAGATCAGCCCGACGATTCTAGCCGTCGCGAGTATGTTGATTCTGATGTCGGTGTTGTTGCTGGTGACTTTGGAAATGCTACGTCGACGTAATGCCAAGATCCGCGGCATCAGCGAGTAATTCTTCTCGTGTGAGTTTTTTTGGAATAACGCAAAAACAACTGTCCAGGTAGAACATGTAGGCTATACCACTCCCTGTTTATGCGATTGCCAATGCGCTTCTGTCCGAAGCGCTTTTTTATTTTCTGAGCATGGTGGTCGTGCGGTGATGATTTTAGTTAAACCTTGCCCTGAATTGGGAAGGGGTCATCTGTTTGACCATACGAAACTGGCGGTTAAAGTTCGATAGATTCTGAAACCCGGTTTTTTCTGCGACCAGAGCAATGGGGGTGGTGGTACTTGCGAGCAGTTCACACGCTTTACCTACGCGGTACTGTTTAAGGTGATCAGAAAAACTGACGCCATAGTGCTTTTCAAACAGTCGATAGGCTGAGCTTTCACTAATATGCAGTTCCTGACAAAGGTCGGCAATCCGCAGCGAGTGTTGATAATTCCGTTCAATGAACTGAGCTGCCAGCGCAACCCGTTTGTGGGCATCGTTATCACCTGATAGTTGCTTAAGTCTATAGGGAGTCGATGAGAGTTTTTCAGACTGTTTGTCATCGGCGAGATGAATCAAGACCTCCATCACTTTGAGCGCCTGAAGGTGTCTTTCGCTATTCTCAATACCACACAATAGAGCCGAAACCTTCTCCGCAGTCTCAGCACTAAACTTAAGACCAAAGGCGGCATTGTCGAGTAGACGTTTGATGTTACGTGCTTCCGGGATCGCAGCCTGGAGCTTTTCGATCCAGTGATGTTTAAGCCAAACGATGATCGAGCTGTGTGGCTTCTCTTCACTGCCAGCTAACTGCCCTGTGATCATATGTGGTAGCCCTAGCCCATAGAGCAATAACGTATTGTGGTTGACTTGTCCGATGGCATCTCCGGCAAAGTAGTTACCGTTAAACACCTGTTGAGGATCGAGATAGAGCACCAGTTCGTACTCGGCATGGTAGTGCCATGAGCAGGCGAACTGATCATTTTTGACCCGACAGTGATACTCCCTCACCAGCCAGTCATAACTTGGTGAGTTAAGAACATTCTCGATAAAAGGCTTCATCAGACACTCTCCCTTAGCTGACGATAGACTAATAGATGTGTTTATTTTCTGTCAAAGAAATAAGAGGTTTTGAAGGATTAGTATCAGATGTGGCTCGAATACCATCATTGAGCAGCGATAAGTTTGAGTAGACTAACGCCATTCAAAGTCAGTGGTTGGTGATAGGAGAGCGAGAGTATGTATCAAGACAAGACGGCGATATTGTTTATTTTTACCGCCTTTGTATCAGGTTTATGTGGCGCATTTTTCTATCCATTATCAAGCCTGTTTATCGTCGAGCAGCTAGCCGCTACGCCTATGATGCTGAGTTTGTATATGGTACTGGCGGTGGTAAGCACCGTGGTTGTCTCACAGTTGCTTGCCGCTCAGTCAGATAAGAATTGGCAGCGCAAGACGATCCTGATTGTATCACTCAGCTGTTATCTGATTACGGTCGTCAGCTTTGTGTTTGTGCGTGATTATTGGCTAGCAGTCACCATCGCCACCGTGTTCGGCAGTGTCAGTGGCGCCGCCTTTGGTCAACTGTTTGCCATGGGCAGAGAGTATGCCGATAAACATGTTGAAGACAGCACGACCTTTCTTTCGACCATGCGCGCAGGTATCGCAATAGCCTGGGTATTTGGCCCTCCAGCTGCGTTTATGCTTAAAGCCAGTTTTGGCTTCAGTGCTGCATTTGTAGTTTCGGCAGCGATTGTTACTGTGGCGATTATCGTGATCATGACCTCACTGCCGTCATGCAAAACGGCTGCGAGCAATGATGAAGAGAACAGGGGTAAGTCTGACGCTGGAGTTAATGGTCTGGTTGCGCTCTATTGCGTTGCGTTAGTGTTCGCTTTTGGCGCTAACAATCTTTACATCACCAGTATGCCACTTTATCTGTCTCAAGAGCTCCAGGTAGACGGTAACTGGCTTGGCTTTCTGTTCGGTGCTGGCGCATTGTGCGAAATCCCTGTGATGTTATGGGCAGGGCGCCTGGCGCAAAAAGTCGGCACGATTAAACTAATGATGATGGGTATTGCCAGCGGCGTGTTGTTCTATTTGGTGATGCTAAATAGCACTTCATTTGCCACCATGCTGGCTGCTCAGGTTCTGAACGGGTTCTTTATCGGTGTCTGCGCCACCTTAGGTATGGTGGTACTGCAAGATATGATGCGCGACCGACTCGGCACCGCATCGACACTGTTTTCCAATATGCTGAGTATCAGTATGCTGGTGGCCAGTTTGGCTGTTGGCGTGGTAGGAGAGCTCTATAACTATTACGCGACACTCTATGTCTCTCTGACAGGTGTGGTGGTCGCAGTCGGGTTGCTGTGGCTATTTGCCTACAAAGTTCGCCGTCATCAGGGAGTCGCTGTGGTGACTCCTCAGTCGGTGGTTAGTCACTAGCCAGAGTCAGTTTTGGCCAGCGTTGTAGCCAACCTTTAGTCGCGACGCGCTGGTCAAAGACAGACTTACCTCGTTTCGGGTTATGAGTTACTTTGAGCTCAAACAGCGACTGATAACCAAATGCAGCGACACATTGGTAGTCTTGTCCTTGGTTCAATCGAATGCCAACAGCGGTCTCTTTTTCTGGCCAGTAACTCATTGCATCGAGACTGCTGGTATAAGCCCTATCGCCGTTCCTAAGATGCATTTTGGCCTGATTTCTTACCTGCCAGTTTAACTCGGGCATCATCTCAGTAAGCTGTTGCTCGTAGGTCAGATAGGTCTCGTCATCTTTTTCTGACGGGTCAAAATAGATCATATCAACATCATTGAGTGGAGTCGGCTCGGGTAAAGCGTGTAATTGGTCCCAAACCAGATTCCGCACAAACCCTGCCGCCAGATACCAGTCCGGCAGATCTAACTTAGCAGCACATTGTAACGCACTCACTCGCAGCGTATCTTGGGTGACTAACTCAATAATTTTGTTCATTTAATATCAGTGCTATGTTCAAGGTTAAGCATCAATATTATCACTTTGTGGTGCGTTTAGTGGCAAGGTGAGCGTAAAGCAACTGCCTTGCTCTGGTTCGCTGGTCACTTGAATATCACCGCCAAGCAGGCCGGTCACCAGGTTATAGACAATATTGAGCCCTAAGCCAGAGCCACCCTGACCTAAACGGGTGGTAAAGAAGGGATCAAATATCTTGCTCTGGTTCTCGCTGGCGATGCCATGGCCATTGTCGCTGACAGTGATAATGGCGCACTGATACTGCAATTGGCCTTTAATCGATATAACTTTGACCTGCTGATCAGAAAAGGCGTGAACAAGAGCGTTGGAGAGCAGGTTCATCATCACCTGAGTCAGTGGACCTGGGTAACTGTCCATTTCAATAAACTCTTCGCATTCGGTCTCAAGCTGAACCTGTTGACGAGAAAGGCTTGGCAACATGGTGACCTGAAGTTCGCGCATGATTTCTCGTAGTACAAATGTTCTTCTCTGATAACTCGATTGATCAACCGCGACCTGTTTAAAGCTGGAGATAAGTTCAGAAGCGCGACGTAGGTTGCGCTCAATGCTCTCAGAAGATTCGGTGCTTTGCTTGATGTAGTTGTCGAGAGCGGAGCGCCTTAAACCTTCTTTGGTCGACTCGACGAACTGCTGATTGAAATCCTTCAGGCTGCTGGCGACGATCATTGCGTTACCTATGGGTGTGTTCAGTTCATGGGCAACGCCTGCAACCAGCGAACCGAGTCCGGAAAGTTTTTCTGAACGAACCAGTTCCTCCTGAGTTGCCTTAAGTGCTTCAAGTGTTTGTTCTAGCTCGAGTGTTCGTTCATTGACCCGATGTTCCAGATCCTCGGTTTGTTGCTCAATGGTTCTTAAATAGCTACGTCTGTCCTGTTCCCTGTCTATGGCTCTCTGGAAACGGGCTTGCCATCGTTCTGGCACATTCGGAGGATTAATGGAGTCCTGACGGGGCAGGTCTTCGACAAATTGTGCCAGACGAAGTGCAGGCTGACTAAAATTCCAATGTTGATAGAGGACGACACACAGCAGTAATACGGTAAAGGTTGTCGCCATAATCAAATTGGGTAGCAGCTTGTCGAATACATGCTGGAATATTTCGCCGTCAGTGATCTCAAGCACCAGCCGCCACGGAGTGTCGGGTAGCATAAATGATACCCAGTATCCGTCAGTGGTTTGTTGCATCTCGCCATGCATGACCCGATGAGCTTCTGCGACACTCAACAGAGTCAATATCCCATGCTGGGTAATGCTTTCGGTTGTGTTTTTTAGGGCACCATTACTATCACCTACCACCAAACCTTTGCTATCAACGATAACTAAGCGACCCGTTTCCAGCGGTCGTTTAGTTAAGATCTTATCCAGAACGGATAGCGTTATATCGGTGCCCACTGAGCCAACAAAGCGCTCGTTGTGGTAAACAGGCGCCAACAAAGAAACCATCATTCCTTTGCCGCCAGCATCCATATAGGGCGTGGTCCAAACTTTCTGTTTTGAAGGATTGGCTCTTGGGTTGATCAGTTTCAGCGGAAATGTTCCGCCAGCTTCAAAGATGACATCGAGCGCATCATCCATGTTATCCGTTTCGGTGGCGGCTAGCAGGTCACTGTAGCTCAGGAAAGGATAGATGTAAGTGATTACTTGGTCAGCATCGTAGTAATAGCTCCACTGAAAGTCGTCATATTGTTGATGAGTGGAGACGACTTCAGGGATCATGGTTAGCAGAATACGCACATCGAATGAATAGTCTCTTGGGTTAGATCGGACGTAAAGTTGTCCCAACTTGTGCCGTAAGTCTGGCGGCAGGTTTTCCAACGGAGCACCTTCTGGTGAGCCGAGAGTTTGCTTTGACAGGAAGTTGATAGTTTGATCATTTGGTATCAGTTGCGGGTATTGGTGCGCGGTTTCCAACGCATCTTTCATACGATCGATGTGGTTAAGCGAAACGGACAGGGTCTGGTTGAGAGTTAACATCGACTCCATTCCAGTTTGATTTAACTGATTAAGAAGCTGAGATTTGAGCTGATTACTTAAATAGAGTGTGTTTCCCAGCGTCAGCAGAATGATCAATATCAGGCCACCGTAAATCATAAATCGATAGCGGCGAAGCAAAGCGGAGGAGCGAAAGTGGTTAAGATTAGCTGAGTCAGGGCTGGGGGACGTGTGGGTATTATTCATAGACTTTTCACCTGCAATCAATCGTCGGATTGGGAGATAAAGACAATCAATTGCTCCATTGTCATCGCTTTAGCAAATAGCCAGCCTTGGCCTTCTTCGCAGTTAAACGCCTTCAACTTGTTGTGCTGAAATTCCGTTTCTATCCCTTCGGCGGTAATTTGCATCCCTAGTGTTTGGCCAAGGTTGACGATCATCTTGGCTATGCTGCAGTCCTCTTCCATTGCATCGACAAACGCGCGATCAATCTTGAGACGTGTCGCTGGCAACTTATGCAAAATACTTAGTGAGGAGAATCCGGTACCAAAATCGTCAATGGCGATCTTACAACCGAGTTGCCTGACCTGGTCTAACACTTCACACAAGGCGGACAAGTTCTTGGCAGCAATAGTCTCGGTAATTTCTAATTCGATTTGCTGAGGCTTGATAGCGTATTGTTTGAGAGCAGATTCCAATATAGGGATGAAGTCAGGTTCATCGAGTTGGGCTGGCGAAATATTGATTGCCATGGTTATATTGCCATCGACACTGTCGAGTAACTGTTTAAATTGCTGGCAGGCTCGCTGTACCACAAATGCGCCTATGTTGACCATCATTCCGGACTGTTCGGCCAATGGAATAAACTGATCTGGCGGGACGAGATCGCCCTGCTTATTCCTCCAGCGCAGCAAGGCCTCAACCCCGGTTAACTCCAAGGAATTAAGGTTGTACTTCGGTTGGTACATCAAAAACAAACCGTTATCGTCCAGGGCCTGTTTGAGCTCGATCAGTAACTGCATTCGGTCGCGCGCATTTTGTCCCATATCATGGGAGAAAGTCATCGCAGCTCCGCGATGGTGAGTTTTCGCCTGCTTGAGTGCGACCTGAGAGTCTTTATAGCGTCTGGAAAGGATATCGCTGCTACTTAGCTTAACTAACCCTACACTGGCCATCACTTTAAAAGGTTGACCGTCGATGACAAAGTTATGCTGAAATACCGAGTTAATACGCTGACTACTGACGTTCTGGTTTGTACCAATAAGTGCAAAGACGTCACTGCCTACCCGAGATAAAAAGCTGGTGGGGAAGGCTTTGGTAAGCCGATCTGCGACTGCCATTAGCAGATCATCCCCTAACTTGTGGCCGAAACTGTCATTGAAGACCGAGAAGTCGTCGATATCGATCAGCGCCAGAACCTGAGATAAGTCGTCAAGCTTATGCTGCAGCAGGCTATTAAGATTTGGGATGTTGAGTAGCGGATCAGTATAGGCCTGCTGTTCCAGACGGCTATAGAGCATCACATTGTCAAAACCGACTGAAAGGTTTGCACAAAGCACTTCCAGCAGATGCTGGTCGACGCTTTCTAGTGGGCGGTTCACATCCACATAGGCTGCTAATTTACGTCCTTGGTCGGTGGAGAAATACAAGGTCAACCCGTCGTCGAGTTGATTGGATTGGCTTTCCAGACAACTCAAAATACGCTGGCGAATATTGGTTGAGTCGAGCTTCTCAAGAGGGGACTGAACGAACTTGCTATAACGACCCGCAGCGGCGATGATTTGAGTCGACTCTGATGGCATACCTGATGGACTCTCTTGCACGCAGATCAAACCATCAGGTTCGATCTGAATAATGGCGCTGATCTGTTTTACTGCCCCTTCGGCAAACATGCGCATGCCGTGATAATTGGCAAGCTCGGTACTGGCCTTGACTACTTTCTCTAGCCCTTGACGCATAGTCTGTTGGTTACAAATTTGCTGGTAGGCTCTGATTGCGCTGGTGAGAATAGTAAACAGACGAATTCGAGTCAGTTCAGGTTTGGTTCGATAGTCATTGATGTCATAGCGCTGGATAGTTTCCATCTCTGGAGCGTACCCTGGTTGACCGGTACGTAGAACGATTCTTAAGGCGTTTAGTTGAAGTTTCTCTCTGATGATTTCAACCAGTTCAAGTCCCGCATGATCGGTTTCCATTACCACATCTAATAATATTACCCCGATGTCAGTTTCATTGGTGAGTACCTGTTCTGCTTGCTCTGCTGAGTAGGCGTGAAGAAACTCAATGGGACGATTCTCGATGATCATATCTTTCAGTGCCAGTAGTGTCGCCTGATGAACTTCTGGGTCATCGTCGACGATCAACACTCGCCACGTAAGAGTGGTTGATTTCTCGCTGGGGGTTTCCGCTTCGTCCTCAATAATGAACAGCAAATCATCGACTGAGCTTTCTTCGTCGTCCATTTATCCCTCTATTATTAGAAATGACACTAACGTAAAAGTTTAGTCCTAGATGAATGCAGATGCGAAAAAAGGCTGAGTATTGAAAGGCTATCCGATTCCGATGATATCGGAACTGTTAGGTCATAAGCGCTTGTCATCCATAGCTTGGCTATATGTATGTAGTTGATACACAGGTGTCACAATCTGCGCCGAGAAGGGGCATACAGTTGATGAACTGTTGGTTGATAAGGGCAAAATCATGCCTAAAAACGCGAATGATTGTGATGTGTGCTTGCCAGATATTTATAACTCTTCTATACCTCACCGTTGCCCCCGTATGCACCCAAACCCGTTAGTTTGTCCTTGCCCAACTTGCGAAATGGCCAGAAGGTCTGCGGCTTCAAAAGCGGCATTAAAGCGAGCTATTGCAAAAGCATACGCTGCGCCTACAGGCTCGATAATGCCAGCAACGCAAGTGATTAAAGAAGAGGTTGTGCCGAAAGAAACCACCAGAGAAAAAATAGCCAGGCAGCGTAGGGAACGATATATACAGAACGAAAAGGATTGGCAATACATTCAGGCGAGTCAAGCTCGATACGCAGCGCATAGAGAAAAAGTCCTCGCAGAACGAAAAGCGGCCCAACAGAAAGTCAGTTTTGAGCTTGGTTGGATGCAATCGCCTATCACGCAATCACAAGATGACCTGTGGGACAGCCTCTTTACATCAGACACGAAACAAGCCCAGCAACAGTATATCAGGCGTTGTAATCTTCATCTGAACGACCCTGTTTGTGAGGGCGAAATTGTGCTTCTCCCGACAACAGAGCCTGAAACCGACCAGCAACGAGAACTGCTTAATCTATGGGTTGAGCAAGCAAAAATAGCCAGTACGGAATTAGGCAAGCTACTCGATGAGGAAGTGGCGACACTTAACCGTCATTTTGAGTTGTTTTCTCACCAGTTGGATGAGCGCATCAAATCGGATGGTTTACCGAGTGATTATTATGCTCAGGTATCAACAGGAGTGGGGGCAACGGCGGCTATCGTTGAACAAAACTTAAAGAATATTCAAAATGTCCTGTTAGAAATTAATGACTTATACGTCTCTCAAGTAGCGATGGCCAGCCGGACTGGTGGGGTCAACTACGGGGCGTTTGTCGGAGAGAGGGCGGAACTATTTAAAAAACTCGATGGCTCATTTGCGATGTTATCTAAGCGCAGCGTTCAACTTCCTGTTTATACACAAATCAAGCGCAATCTAAAGCTCTCGACCAAGTCGGTGATTCACAACGGAGATGAGATATTAAAAGCGGGTTTGGTGAAAGAGTTAGGCAAACGGATTGGCAATATTGCGCTCGGTATTTCTGCATCAAGAGGGTTAGGTTATGTTGGTTTGGTCGTCGGTGCAGCAAGTGGGATGAGCAATATCTATGAGGCGTGTAAAGTCGATGGCACTGGGGGCTGTGGTAAGGTAACGACTCGTGAGGTATGGGGCTTTATCGGTGGCGTTGTAGTTGGTGCTCAAGGTGGATCTATTGGCGCTGGTATTGCAGCGGCGGCCATTTCTGGTATTGCTTTGATTATTGGTGTAACAGCCTCTACTCCCGTTCTTGCCGTTGCGTCGATCTCAGGTGCGGTCGCGGGAAGTTTTGCTGGTGGTATAGCTGGTGGAGCGGCGGGCAAGACTATGGGAGATTTCCTTTATGAAGCAACAATAAAACTCTACGAATGGGGTGCAGAGTTATTATGAATGAAGCTGTTAAGAATATAGAGATTGTCATTTTGGGGCTGATTTCGATTTACGCAATGGCGTGGGCAGTGACTGCAATTATAACCTTTCCTGTGATTTCATTAGGTAGCTATAAGTACATTATTTTTATTGATAAACAATTAGCTAAAGATCTTGATAAGTACTATGCATCTAATGGTTATATGCGCCCGAAGTATCAAGCATCTTGGGATGTAGGTAGTCGATTTATTAATTATTGTCTGATGTACCCATTTATTCGTAAGCGAGCGACAACTGACTCTATAAAGTTTAAAGCGTTTATGTGGTGGAATTCCTTGGGGCTCTGGCTCTTTCATGGAGTATTTGTTTTTGTTGCGTTACCTAAAATGTTTAATTTTGCTTAAGTTCTTGATGTGGCTTATTTACAATATCGAAGCTCACGGAAAATTGTATCTGATATAGAGGTAGTATTCTAATGACTTGGTACGAATCTCTTATCGCTTTGATAGGATTTAGTTTTGGAACGTATGCCATTACTTGGTCTATTCCTGGAGCAATAATGAGTGTGATGGTTTCTTTAGGTGATCCTCAAAGAATAGATTTTATTGATCATCAACTGTCTAAAGATGTTGATAAGTTGCACCGTAACCCAATGTGCATGATTTCTGCTTACATCAGTACAAGGTTATTCCATTATTGGGTTAAGTACCCATTTATTCGTAAGCGAGCAACAACTGACTCTATCAAGTTTAAAGTTTTTATGTGGGTAAATGCCTTAGGTATGTGGAGTTGGATTGTGCTTATACTCAGTTTGATTTTGTTAAAGTTTACAGGGTATATGGCTTAACTTTACGCTTGTTCTGTGTATACCAGAGGTTGCCGGCGAATGAATGTTTAGCCTGAAATCATGCGTAAGCTGATTGTAATTTTGGTCAAGGCATTAGCACTGTAACAGTATGAGCCCAGGGGATGTCCGAGCGCGTTTACTTTATTCTCTAGCAACCTTTTGGACAAAATCGTATAGAGGTACAGCCTGAACGACTTATCTAAGATTAGAAAAAGTATCTTGAAGCCATGGTAACTTGTTATACAAAATTATCTACTTGACCAATAGCCCATAATTTTCGGATATACATGATATCTAGCGCCGTAAATAAGAATCCCAGCAATTGCTGACCAATAAGCTAGATTGATTATCTCTTGTGTAAGATTTGGCTGATCATTTGTATACAAATAAATGACCACCCAAGGAACAAATGTGATGGCTGCTGATACAAAATAATTCCTTTGTTGATACTTCATTATGAACCAAGTTTGAAGCGTCGGAATCACTACAAATCCGCCCATCATCATCATGGCTACACTCAAGAAACCAGCTAAAAAAGCCGTTACCGATGAGACTAATAAATGCAATAACAACTTAGCGATGTTATTTATCACCCACTCCTCCTTTTTGTATAACGCTTATTAGACAAAAATTT
>NZ_AEVS01000050.1 GCF_000189255.1 Vibrio brasiliensis LMG 20546
CGAGAATCTTTAAGCCTGATCACCGGATGTAAAGTCATCAATTCCTGAGCGAGTTTTTCTGAGTGGTGGAGCGGAATTGGATTCCCTTCCAGATCGAGAAAACTGTATTTGGTCTCAATATCGTATTCATCTCGGGATGCACTCAATCGGTAAATAATACGATTGGTCCCTTGTTCGTCCTGAACCCAGATAGGCTTTATCTTACGGTACCGGCCAGAGTGAATCTCATTTTTATCGGTTGAAACCAGACTAAGTACGATTTGAAGGTGTTGGGTTTGCGGATGAGCGATAGAATAATCGACGTGAAAATCGGTCATCTCAAAATTGTATGGGGTGCCTTCTGGTGGCAGGGAAACGGAAAGCGCGTCTAATAGTGATGATTTACCCCAAGTATTCTCACCGATGAGGGTGGTGAGTTCATCAAATGCGATTGAAAGACGTTTGATACCACGAAAACCTGAAATCTCAATTCGCTCTAGCTTCATACAGTGACCTCATTGACTGCGTTACTATAAGCATAATAGAAAACTCTTGTTATAGCAGACATTTAGGTCACAAACTGATAAGCCTAAGTTAATCATCTGTTTATCAATTAGTATGACTATGCTCATACAAAACCATGTATATGAAATGTCATTCTGAATATATCTGTGAAATATAATGAATCTGTCATATTGGATAAGGTAGGATGTAGCGGAAAGAGAGAAAAGATATGACAGATAAAAAAAATAAAACAACACGGCTAAGGCTAGCCCACATTAACGACACCCATTCCTATTTTGAACCTACATCGCTTCAACTATCAATTAATGTCGCAGGCAAGACGCTTTCTCCATACGTAAGCGCTGGTGGATTTGCTCGTATTGCTACCCGCGTAAAACAACTGCGTGAGGAGGCGACGAAAACAGATCAGGATTTTATCTTCCTGCATGCAGGTGACTGCTTTCAAGGCACTCTGTACTTTTCACTGTTTAAGGGTGAAGCAAACGCGACGATGCTCAACGGCTTAGGCATTGATGCGATGGCATTGGGGAATCATGAACTTGATATGGGTAATGAACCTGTTGCTCAGTTCGCGACACAAATAGAATTCCCTCTACTGGCTGGTAACTGGGACTTAAGCAACGAATTAGAAAGCAAAGCGCTTAAACTATCGAGCAACTCGAGAGTGCTAAGCTACAACCCTGAAACTGGCGGTGCCCGCTGGATTGAAAAGCAGGTAGGTCACAACAAGGTTGCGATCTTCTCGCTGGCTCTCGATAAAATGGCTGATATCTCCAACCCAGATTGGGATACGCCGTTTACTAATGCGATACAAACCGCTCAACACACAGTACGAGATATTCGGGCAACGGGTATCAATAAGATCATCTTACTTAGCCACATGGGCTATGAAGCTGACCTCGACTTGGCAAATCATGTTGATGGTATCAGCGTAATTGTTGGTGGTCACAGCCATAGGTTACAGGGTGACTTTAGTAGCCTTGGATTGGTCAAAGACGATGAGTACGGCGTTAAGGTCAATCAGACTTATGTCGTGCAAGCAGGCTATCATGCTCTGAGCCTGGGTCACTGTGACTTAGAGTTTGCCAACAATGGTGAACTCGTCTCGTTCAGGGGTAAGAATGAACTGTTGCTCGGTAGAAGACTGTTTATCGATGCCGGCATGAGTGAAACTCATAACGAAACGCCTTATCAACAAGCTCGCCAGTTTATTAATAGCCACCCTAATGTTGTGGTGTGCAAAAAAGATCCGCAACTGCAAAATATCCTGCAAGATAAGTACCGTAGTCAGGTGAGAACTCTGCAGGGCAAGGTCATCGCGACAGCCAATCACAAGCTACGCCATATTCGAGTACCTGATGAACAAGGGCCAAGCGAACTGGCGCCTCTGGTGGCAGAATCCTTTTGCTATAAAATGAATCAATTAGGTTATCAGGCCGATTTTGCGATTCATAATGCAGGGGGAGTGAGAAACTCACTCAATCCAGGCGATGTATCAGTCGCAGATGTGGCAGGTAAACTGCTGCCATTTGCCGTTCCGATTGGTATTTACAAAATCAAAGGTCACTATTTGCCGCTTATTTTAGAAGGGGCAATCAACAACGCGCTAAATAATGGCGTTGAAGGAACAGGAGATGGTTCCTATCCCTATACCTACAACTTGAGTTTTGATTATCGATCTGACAAGCCAAAAGGTAAGCGTATCGAGAATCTAAAGATCCAGGATTCTAATGGAGACTGGCGCTCAATCGAGCCACAGCGTATATATCACGGGACTTCTTCGGCTTACACCATGAAAGGTAAAGAGGGTTATGACGCGATTCTCAATATGGAAGATGAGGGCATGATCACGACCATCTCCATGGCGGACTGCTTTATCCAGTTACTGGAAGACAAGCCGCAAACTCTTAACCGACACAAACCTGATTTCCAGTCGCAACAGTGGCACAAAGGTTGCTAATTACTCCTTGGGTTCATGCTATGTATCGATAATACTCAAGGGGGTATTATGTGGAGTAAAGATTGGATAGACGTTGCTGTGGTCATTAGCTGGATTAGCGTATGGTCAGCCTTAGTCTACTTTATTCCTGTGGGTGGCGTTTAACCGCTACAACAATCACCGCAGGACGCCGATAAAAAGGAGCAATTATTTTGCTCCTTTTTGATTTTATTTATAGACGAAAGGGAATTTCAGGCATAGAATCCGCCTTGTTTGGGGAGTAGTCGCCTCTGGTTTACTTATCGTCATCTCGTTAGATTCATTCTATCCGGTAAGTATAAGTCTTTCTGATGTTCAATATCAGAATCACTTCGACGAGACCAACGTAATCAAATGCTGCTTAGCACACGACGTGCTAGGTGGATTGTTTGTTTGCGGTAGGGATCGTCATAGTTCAATATTTCCTCGATCCCTCCGCCTTTGGAGGACACATGACCCCTGTTACTTATATTAGCTTCGGCATTCTGACCCTCGCACTGGTTGCACTAGATATTTGGCAAACTCGTGGTGGAAAAATTACCATCAAGAAAGCAGCCATCTGGAGTGTGTTCTGGTTTGCATTGGCGTTTCTATTTGCGGCAACCATCTACTTGTTCTGGGATATCTACGCACCGGGCAGCCAATACACGGCTGAGAAAGCGACCGTGTCGTTTATCACCGGCTACTTGTTAGAGAAGTCACTCAGCGTTGATAACTTGTTTGTGTTTGCAATCATATTTCATCAATACATGGTACCTGAACATCTAAGACCACGTGCTTTGCTATGGGGTGTAATTGGTGCTTTGATCTTGCGTGCGATTATGATCGCAGTAGGGGCACAGCTACTTGCACAGTACCACTGGGTGCTATACGTGTTCGCTCTGTTCCTGATTTGGACAGGTATTCAGCTAGCGCGTGATAAGGGTGAGGATGAGATTAATCCACTACCTGAACGTATTATTCGCAAGTTTGTCCCTGTGAGTGAGCAGTTCGCTGGTAACGCCTTGACGGTGATCGAGAATGGTAAACGTATCGCAACACCGATGTTTATTGTGATTGCTGTTATCGCCTTTATGGATGTGATGTTTGCGCTTGATTCAATTCCCGCAATCTTTGCGGTAACCAGAGAACCATTCCTGGTATTAGCGGCAAACGTATTTGCGCTGTTAGGTCTGCGTTCACTTTATTTTGTATTGCAGGGCATGATGGATAAGTTTATCTATCTCAAACCAGCACTGTCATTCATCATGATCTTTATTGGTATCAAGATGATGCTAGTCGGATCCGCGTGGGAAATCCCGACAGCAGTCTCTTTACTAGTACTGTTGACGACAATGACGGTTGCTGTCGTTGCATCGATCATTAAACAGAAAAATGATGCGGCTCAAGCTATTGTAACTACGGATAAATAAACTAATTAACTTTCGAGAAGAATCCCGTTTTAGTCTTACTATGATTGTAAAATAAATGTGATATTGAAACGGGTTTATCGTTCGTTGGTGACTATTTATTCGCGCAATCTTGCTTATTGTGGATTTATAGTCACTAAATGTGGATACGGTAAATGTTTTGGTGTTAATGATTTGTTTTATTAGAAAATCTAATTCGAATTTCCAAAAAATGTCATTTTTTGAGCGAAAAATTATTGCCTATCATTAGCGCATCAAAACGAATTTACCAGTTTATAGAGAGGCAATCATGGCACAAGTAATGCAAATGGGTACTATCGAAGCACCTATCTCTATGGATAAAAAAACCTACGCGGTTTCTTTCAAAGGATTGATTGCACACCTATTAGATATTCTTTTCACTGACAACAGCGAACCACGTGCACAATACGCAAGTGATTTGTCTGGTCACATGCAAAAAGATATCGGTCTATATCGTTAATTCGAGCGACCAGATTTAGAAAACGCCAGCTAGAAATAGCTGGCGTTTTTTTATGCCGTTAGCGAGTCATATCAAGTGTCGCCGAACATTGCTTTGCGGCAAGTACCTAATAGCAGTTATGGCACAAGATCATGTTTCTCATAATTGAGGCACTTTGTTGTAATCCTACAGCTACTCATGGTTCTACTGCTACAAAGTGTCGCTTGCCTCACTCTATGCGCCACAAGAGTGTAATGTTCCGATCGTATTCATCCTCATCTGTGTGAGCTTTAGTCCAAAACGGAATCTCCTCCTTTTGATCTACGCCTGCGTGTGACCTTGCATAGGAGGAGGTGTTTATTCGATATCCAAATATAACGTCAAGTTGAGGGTTTATGACCTTATTTCAAAGGGTTCAACCTCACAACGTGAATTTAGAATAGGTATAAGAATGAACATCAAGCTTACAAAACTGAGCATTGCCATGGCATCGCTTGGGCTTTTGGCTGGTTGTAATGACCAATTAGAAGTGCAGGTAATGGATGGTTACCTTGAAAACGCCGAAGTGTGGCTCGACGTCAATGGTAACTTTAAACAGGATGACCTAGAGCCGTCTGCAATAACAGATGAAACTGGATACGCTGCAATTGATATTAGTGGTCTATCTAAAAAAGATCGAAACGTCCACCTCATTGCGCGCGTACAACGTGGTATTTCAATAGATAGTGATATTCCAGGCGTAACAGCAACAAGAGATTATTTGATGCTGGCTCCGGCTGACCACAGCTACATTACACCGTTTTCAACTTATGTTTCACTTCAAATGATGGAAGGAAAGAGTGAAAAACGAGCGACAGCTAAGCTGAGACGCCATTTAAAGCAACCAAAACTGGACTTGGAGTCCGATTACATCGATAACGGGCAAACTTTAGTGGCGAGAGCCGCAAAGTCGTTGAGCCAGATTTTGCCAGATACCATTGAAGAACAAGGTTTTGAACAACTTGTCGAAACGCTGGAGCTCGGTGCAAAGGCCTTGGGGCAAGAGAAGAAACAGGGTAATCGTCGATTAGAAGGTGTGACCTTGATGAACGACGGCAGTGGTCAGCCGACTGTTGCAGCGGATAGCGATGGTGACGGTGTCGCAGACGTAGTGGACCTTTTCCCTGCTGATATACAAGAGTCTGTCGATAGTGACCAAGATGGCATAGGTGACCATCGAGATTTAGATGATGACAATGATGGCTTTGCTGACACGGTAGAATTGAGTTTAGGTACAGACCCATATAACTCAGCTAGCCAGCCAAGCGACCTTGATGGCGACAAGATTCCTGACAGTCTGGACCAAGATATAGATGGTGATGGCTGGAGCAACATCGATGAAGAGCGTTTAGGCAGTGATCCATACTCAGCTGAAAGTATGCCAAGCGATTATGATAGCGATGGAATTGCTGACTCTGAAGATCAAGACATCGACGGTGATGGAGCGCTAAATACTGACGATGCATTTCCAAAAGACAAATTCGAAAGTATCGATACCAATGGGGATGGATTAGGCGACTTTGCATCGAGTGACGACGATGGCGACGGCATTCCAGACTCCATCGATCCAAATCCTAAGAGCCCGGATAATAGTTCTACTGAACCTGCGCCCACTTATCAACAAGCGGTTATTTACTATAAACGTGATGATGGTAACTACGATGATTGGGGTTTACACCTTTGGAATAATGCAAGTTGTGACGCCGTAACTGATAGCGCGCTTAATGGGGTTGATTGGGGCAACCCATTCAACTGGAGTGAGATTGACCCAGAGTATGGCGCAAAATATGTTGTCCCTCTGAAGGACGCTCATGGTGCGTGTATGAACTTCATTGTTCATAAAGGTAATGATAAGGCACTTGGTGGGGACGACCTGAAACTTGAGTTTATAAAGGGTAATACGCTTTATACCGCACATGGTAGCTCAACGCTTAAATACTCACCGAATGAACAAACCAGTGTCGAACTCTCTGGCGCCTCTGCACATTGGTTAGATATTAATAGTTTTGCGTGGTTCGATCACTCACAAGCTAAGTCTTATCAACTTTGGTCAACGTCAGAAGGCGCTGGGGATATTAGCAAACCAGAACAGTTCACCAAGCGAGAACTGTCATTATCTGGCGTAGTAGACAATGCAAAATTCCCGCATCTAAAAGGTCGAATCGAATTTGATCTGGCGATAACCGCTGAAGAAGCAAAAGAATTACTTAAACAGCAGTTAATTGCCGTTGCTCTCGATGATCAGGGCAAGCCACTCGTTGCAACGCGAATTCAAATACCGGGTGTCATTGATTCACTTTATACAAGTGGGCCAAATGATGCTGATGAAGCGAAGCTAGGCAGCTGGATTGAAGGCGATAGCGCGAACTTTGCGCTTTGGGCGCCAACCGCGCAAGACGTAGAGCTTTATCTATACGATAGTGACAAAGCGCTTGTTCAAGACTCTCCAATTAGGATGACTGTAAATTCAGACACAGGGGTCTGGAGTTATCAAGGAAGTGCGGCATTAGAAAATATCTTCTACCGTTATCGCGTCAAAGCTTACCATCCAAAAACGGACCATATCGAATGGATGATGACGACCGATCCTTACTCACTGTCTCTCAGTACTGATAGCTTACATTCCCAATTAGTGGACTTAAATTCGGCGCACACCAAGCCGAGCGGGTGGGATAACCATGAAATCCCTGAGATTCAAAACCCAGAAGACCACATCATCTATGAGCTCCACATTCGTGATTTTAGTGCGAGTGATACACAGGGAACGCCAGAGAGAAACGGGAAATACAGCGCTTTCTTAGAAGATGAGCGTGACAGTGTTAAGCAACTTAAGTCATTGAAGAGTTCAGGCTTAACCACGATTCACTTACTGCCAAGCTATGATTTAGCGTCTATTGCAGAGCAAGAGTCTAAAACGGTCAATCTTACTGATACGGTTGGTAAGTTGTGCTCCATTAATCCGAAAGCGAAACTGTGTGAAGATGGTACGAGCCATAGCGCTACGATTCTGTCGCTTCTTGAGCAAACCGACCCAAATACTGGTGAAGCCCAGGCTTTACTGGCTGACATTAGACCCTTAGATGGATTCAATTGGGGCTATGATCCTTTCCACTACAGCGCTCCGGAAGGCAGTTATGCGGTCTCACAGGACGGCACAGACCGAATCCGCGAGTATCGTCAAATGGTTAAGAAGCTCCACGATATGGGCTTCCGCGTAGTTCAGGACGTGGTATATAACCACACTTACTCATCTGGTCTATACGATAAATCGGTGCTCGATAAGACCGTACCGGGCTACTATCATCGCTTAAACCCAATCACAGGTGCGGTAGAGAACTCTACTTGTTGTGATAATACGGCTTCGGAAAACCGAATGTTTGAGAAGCTAGTGGCTGACAGCGTTATGATGTGGGCACAAGACTACAAGATAGATGGCTTCCGCTTCGATTTAATGGGTCACTTGATGAAATCAAGTATGCTGCATATCTACGATAAAACACAGCAAGTCGATCCAGACACTTGGTTCTATGGTGAAGGCTGGAACTTCGGTGAGGTTGCCAACGGGCAACGAGGTGAAAACGCGACTCAGTGGCCAATGGCAGGCACGGGTATAGGTACTTATAACGATAGGCTTCGTGACGGAGTGCGAGGTGGTGGGCCATTCGATAGTGGCGATGCACTACTCGAAACCCCAGGGTTTGCCAATGCCGGTGAACGATTCGATGACGGTCTGAAATCTAAAATGGATCTGATTCGTTACGGCATGGCAGGTAACCTGCAGAACTACCCGCTAGAGACCTACAGTGGCAGTGTGGTCTATGGCAAAGATTACCAATATGGCGGACAAGGGGCTGCTTATACACTTGATCCTCAAGAATCAATTAACTACGTATCTAAACACGACAACCAAACTCTGTGGGATTTTAACCAGTACAAAGCTTCGGCTGATATCACCTCTGCGCAACGTGCGCGAATGCAGATCGTCGGGCTTTCAACGGTTATGTTAGGTCAAGGCGTGCCTTTCCTGCATATGGGTTCTGAATTACTCCGTTCTAAATCAATGGAGCGTGATAGCTATGACAGTGGTGATTGGTATAACAAAGTTGATTTCAGCAAACAAACCAATAACTGGAATGTAGGTTTGCCGCGAGCAGATAAAGATCAGGCTAACTGGAACGCGATTAAATCGGTGATCAGTAATCCAAACACAGTCGCTTCTGCACAAGATATCGAATGGACAGATAATGCGTTTAAAGCATTGCTCAAAGTACGTGCATCGACTCCTTTACTTAAGCTGACATCAGAGCAAGAAGTGCTTGATCGAGTTCGTTTCCACAATACCGGAAGTAATGCTTTGCCGGGACTGATTGCGATGTCGGTAAATGATGGAGCTTCAGTTGGCGCAGATTTAGACCCAGGTAATGACGCTATCCTGGTATTGATCAACGCCAATACCTCTCAACAGAGCATTAAGATAAGCGGTGCGCAGGGTTTTGAGTTGCATAGTGCGCTCAAAAACTCTGCTGATGATCAAGTCAAACAGACCAAGTTTGCCGACGAAACCTTTACGGTTCCGGCTTTGACTGCAGCTGTGTTTGTTCAGCCACAAAACGGTCTACAGGGCGAAGGGCTCATCGTTGACAGCAAACCTATTGATGTTGCGCCGTATGGAAGCAGCAAGCTCTATGTTCGTGGCTCAATGAACGGCTGGAATACCAGCGATGAAATGCTGTATCAAGGTGACGGTATCTACACATTTAACGGATACTTAATGCCTGGTGTGTATGAGTTTAAACTGGCGTCAGAAGATTGGAGCACTGTAAACCTTGGTTTTGGATCCTTCAATCAAGCAGACGATTCGGTCACTCTTGAAGATGCGGGCAATGGAAACATTAAAGTTACCGTTGTTAGCCAGGGTGTTTATGACTTTACGTTAAATGCCAAACAGCAGTCTTCTTTAACCGTTGCGGTTAATGAGACTGGTCTCGATTATGCCTGTTACAGTGATAACAATAGTGCGTGTGATTTACGTATCTATCAGGTAATGGTTGAGTCGTTTGTCGATGGCGATCCAAACTTCGACTATGGCGTAGGGTATGGCAACTCCCATCATAAAGGCGATCTTCAAGGGATCATCAACAGCCTTGACTATATCAAGAGCCTCAACATGAATGCGCTATGGCTTACCCCAGTATTTGATTCATGTGCCGGTCAGGGTGGAGACGACAAACTCGATGCCACAGGATACTTCGCTTGTGACTTCTTCAACGTAGATCCTAAGTTCGGAACCAACGACAAGCTAAAAGAACTGATAGATACTGCTCACTCTAAAGGGCTCTACGTATTGTTAGATGGAGTTTTTGGCCATACCAATATCAACGGAGCGAAGCCATCACCTACAGGCAAGTTGCCGAGTCTGAAAAAAGAGTCAGGCTACCCAGGCCAATATGTCATCTATCCAAACGCTGAGAGTGAAGCCTTCTTTACAGAAGTTGCGACTTACTGGGTTAAAGAGTATGGCATTGATGGATGGAGACTGGACCAGGCGTATCAGGTTCCCCTGGATAGCTGGAATCGTATCCGCACTGCGGTAGAAGTAGCATCTATGGAGAACGTTGTTGCAGGTAAAGAGTGGGGCACACTTGGTTATATGGTCGGTGAAGCATGGAGTAGTGCCGATCAAATCACTCGCACTGTCTATGGAAGCGATACGCAACCAGGCCTTTCATCGGCATTTAACTTCCCACTTCGTTACGGCTTAGTTCAGGCTCTTGCGGTCGAAGAGTCTGGCGCAATGGGTAACGCTCGTGCGCTTGATTCTGATTGGAACTCGAGAACCACAGCACCGTATCATGCAATGCCAAATCTGATGATCGGTAACCACGATTTAGTCCGCTTTGGTGACTTGATTCAACGTGGCGGATTGGGCGATTACTTCCAGCGTCATAAAGCCGCATACAGTTTCTTAGCTGCATATTCTGGTCCAATTACTTTCTATTACGGAGAGGAAATTGGTGATGAGGTTGAAAACTTTGCCGCTAAAGTTACAGTCGATTGCGTGAGTCAGGGTGTGTGTGATGACCATGTTGCTCGCTCAAGTGCAAAGGTAGCAGGTGTTACCAATACGACTGTTAACACCGAGCAAAACGATCTAATGCAATACGTAGCCAAACTGATGCAGGTACGCGGTGAGCATTCTGCGCTCTACAACGGTGAAAGAAGAAACCTATGGTTAGATGACACCCTGTATGCCGACCTAAAAGTGGATGGCGAACAGCAGGTTATCTACGTTCTTAATACCGGTGAAAGCCAGCGCACATTAAATGTGGATCTGTTACGGATCAAAACAGCGACAGAGTTTGTTGACTTGATGACAGGTGAAAGCATTAACATTCAGTCGGTCAATGGTGCTATCCAAGTACCACGATTAACAGGACGATTGCTGTTGGTGAAGTAACACGCTACTAATATTAACAAGCCGTATCAAAAAGGCGCTCAATGTGTTGGCTCTTGAACTTGGATTACTAGTGATCAAGAGACAGCCCAAAAGGGGGCCTTTTTATTGGTATTCGTTACAGCTAATGTACAGTGAACCTGCTTTATACCAGAGCGAAACGGTGAATTAGTGACGCACAATCACTGTAATTATCGCTGATCTACTTCTAATAGCCCCTCAATATGACCTTTGTGCAGAGTGGGCACCGGATAGTTATCCCACAAATAGACCGTATCCCCAATTCTATCTACCCGAGTAAACCGGAACCACATATGTTGAGTAAGCAGGTTTTCACGAGTCACGTTATTATCCGACAGATCACCATACACATTCTCACGTTGTTCGAAGATTCGAATCCACTGATGGCCATAGATTAATTGTCTTGAAGAAATACGCCAATTGGAGACGATTTCGCCATTTTCATCATACTGAATGTGTAACGCGGTTACTCTTCCGCGATAAGCTTCTATTATCGCGACACGGTTCTCAACCTCTATGATCATTCGGTAGTTATTCATATAGCCAGCGATTGCACCGTATAAAAAGATACACAATGTAACAACCAAAGAGATTAGAGCAGCCAACTGCAAATGTTTAATCATTGTATTCTGCCTCGTGCAACTGTTGTGAACTGTCTGTCACCTCAACCCAGGAACCAGAATCGTTAAAGTAGTAAAGATTCCCTTTATCGGGTTCACCCAATGTCATAGGAGCAAGAGTTTCGAAAGAGTCGCGCTCATTAAAGCAATAGCTAACACTATCGACGACTTTGCAATCGATCCTGACCCATGAGTAATAGGCAAATAAAGCCAATAAACAGGTAGATGTGATTACTGTTATGGAACATAGCGATATGGCCACAGACTTAACGTTGTGAAGTTTAGCCGGATTGGACCTTACGTATAAATTTGGCGCCTCTTTAGTTACGGGTGACTCAGGAGGGAGTTCGAGCTTGTAACCAACTTTTGGCACATTGACAATTTCTAGCTCTGCTAAACTCAATACTTTTCTTATATTCGCCATCGCAACAGGTAAAGAGTTGGGGCCGATTATGTCAGGTCGCCCCCAACCGGCAACAATAAGATCATGCTTGGTTACAACCTGCCCTTGATTTTGATGTAAACACTTTAGAATAGCGCTTTCTGGGTGGGTTAAAGACATTGCCTTACCGTTTGCGAGGCGAATCTCTGAGGTCGACTCATCTTTCACTAATAAACAGCTACCGATACGAATATGTGTGTTAGGCATAGTTTCTTCCATGTATCGAATGGGGTTGGGGATATAACATGGCGATCCTCATTACTTTCATCATAGATAACTATGTTTAAGAACGTTACTTCTACTGATCGCAAACAGAACTAGTGACTATTAATATAAGTATAATTTCTTTGTTTATTAACTAATTTATGATTAATTATGAACTTTAATATTGAAAAAATGAATTGGATGGATGTTAATTC
>NZ_AEVS01000049.1 GCF_000189255.1 Vibrio brasiliensis LMG 20546
CAAACGATCGACGATGATCAAAATCCGGTTTACGAGGGGGATGAGACATTCACCTTAACGGGTGCGACGGAAGCTCAGGCTGAAGCGAATGACTCGAAGAGTGGAACTGCGATGATTCAAGATACCGAAGACAACCCACCTAAAGCTGAAGACTTCACAGCAGCGGTCGACTCTACAGGTAAGACTCAGGTTATCTTCGAAACAGCAGATACGCCTATCAATACAGATCCATCTGACACTTCAACAGACCATATATCTGATGCTGAAGATGATGCAGCAGGCGTTGATCCGAAAGTCGTTATCGTTGAACTGCCAGACCATGGCCAGTTGTTCTACAAAGAGGGCGATGAGTTCTTCCCTGTAGAGGAAGAGCACTTACTTGGTGGCTCAAACGAGAAACACTTTGATGCTAACTCTATTCACTACGAACCAGATGCAGACTCTGAAGGCTTTATTCTAGGGGTTAAAGATGCAGAGCTTTCTGAAGCAGGAGCATCAAACGAAGAGTTCCTAAACTGGGGTGATGCGACGTCAGATTCAAACAAGCGAGTTGTTGAACTAGGAAATGGTCATGAAGTGACAATTACGTCCAATGGCGAGCTCTACCAGCACATGGGTGACCCTAATGCGAGTCACGTAGGCTACGGTATCGGTGTTAACAACGATAAAGGCATCGATGAAAATGATTCAATCTCGGTTGATTTCGGTTCACGTCCAGCAACTAGCGTTACCATCGGCCTAGACGGTGTAGGTGGTTGGTTCTACGATGAGCTGAATACAAATGATGAAACTTCAGTCAAGATTGTCATTCACTATGAAGGTGGTCCTGCAGAAGGCGTTGAATACACTTTCCAGAAGACAACAGCTAACGATACAAACTTGTTCCACGAGATCACTATCCCTACAAGTGGTGACATTGATGGTGGCACACTAACGGCTACTGGTGCTGAACTTCCTGCCGGAGCACTAATTACGGGTGTTGAGCTCGGTACTATCGGCAATGGTAACTGGGAGCTTCGTTATCTAGAGACTGAGGCAACGGATAGCTTTGATTACCGTGCTGTCGATAGCGACGGTAACATGAGTGAAACCAAGGTTGTTACAATCGATGAAGACAACGGTGATCTGCAAGCAAACAATGACCCTCAAGGTTTTGAAGTTAAACTGGGCGAGTTCAGTGATGACAATGATTCGCCATGGTCAGCTGAAGGTGCAGAGCTGAGTGCCAGCTTTGATGGACAAGATAAAGGCTTTGCACATGATGGCATTAAGATTGGTGTAGCAGGCAAAGTTGGTGGATTAGGCGCTCAGATTGAGTACGATCGTGAAGAGCAGCAGTCTGAAAAGTTTGAGATTAGCCTAGATAGCCCTGCAACGCAGTTTACCTTCTCGGTATCTAACCTGTTTAAGGACGAAGGTAATGACGGTGACTTTACTGATAACCATGAGCAGGGTCGCTGGGTTGCGTACCTAAACGGCGTAGCTGTTGCTGGTGATACGTTTGTCGCAGAACAGGGAAGCAATAAAGGTACTTACGACATTACTCCACTTGGCCCAGATGGTACTCCAATTGCGTTTGATACGGTTGTATTTGAAGCAACAGAGTACTCTAACCGACCAACACATGATAACGATGCGTCAGATTACTTCCTGACAGGCTTCAAAGCGTCAAGTGAAGGCGCATACGCTGTAAACAAGGGTGGTATTCTAGAAATACCTGCATCTCAGCTTGCTGGTATTAACGGGTCAGAGCTTCTGAACAACGATGTTGATTCAGATGGCGATAGTCTACGTATTACGTACGTATATGGTGAGACTGAAGGTAATGCGTACATCAAAGATGGTGTGGTGTACTTCGATCTAACCGGCGATGACTTTGTTGGCGAAACAACGTTCAAATACCAGATTACTGATGACAATGGTGAAGTCGCAAGTGCAACAGTCAATGTTATCGTTAACCCTCTGCCGACCACTTCTAATGTTGCGTCTGTCGACTTACTAGCAGACTCAGTCGTTGAAGGTGACGAGCTTGGATACAAAGTAACTCTGGATTCTAGTGCTCTTGTTGAAACTAAGTTAGATGTCACGTTCGGCAAAGATACAGATGATGCGAAAGATTCTGGCAATGAGAAGGATCTAGACCTAAGCAAGGTTCGCTTTACAAACGGTGTTACCTATGACGAGCAAAGTGGCAAGTTGGTTATTCCTGTAGGCGTTAAAGATTTTGCAGTTCTTATCCCAACCCTTGTTGATGGTGTTCATGAGCTTGATGAAAGCTACAGCTTAAATGTTGGTGGAGTCTCTGATACCGGTATTATTGAAAATATTGATTCAACGGCTCTAACTGTTGAAAGTGTTGCAGATGTAGCTGAAGGATCCAAAGCGGTGTTCTCGGTAAATCTGTCGAATCCTTCTTCAGAAAATATCGACGTTTCGTTGGCAATTTCACTTGATGGAGATGTGACCTCCGCGGAAGACGCTGACTTTAAAGATATTGGTGAGTTGTTTACGGCCTATTATTTAGAACCTCAGCAATCTGGTGAGCCAAAGCGTGTTGAACTTCAAGTAGAAATTAAGGGTGGTAAACCTACTGTTACTATTCCTAACGGTGAGACTGAGATCTTCGTTGAAGTTGCCACAAAAGACGATCCTGTATTCGAAGGCGGAGAGGATTTTGAGCTGGTTGTTACTGATGAGTCTAAGTATGTATCGAATGGTACCGATTCAGCCGAAGCGACAATTCTTGATGATGGTTCGGACCCAGATGGCCCTCAAGGTCCGCAAGTTGGCAATGATGACCGTCCTGTAGTAGAGCGTATCTCAGACATTGAAATTGAAGAAGGTCAATCTGGAACGTTTGTTGTTGAGCTTTCAAATAGCAGTGAACTTAAAACCACAATCGAAATGTCTCTAAATGATGGCTCTGCAGTGAGTGTCGACGGTCAACCAACCGAGGGTGACTTTAATGCATCTAGTGTTGTTGTTACCTTTGGCGAGGGTGCGAATAAGCAGAGTCAAACAGTTGAGGTTGTGAATGGCAAGTTTGTTGTCAGCGTTCCTGAGGGGCATGAGTCGTTCACTGTTCAAGTAGCGACTAACCAAGATGCACATTCAGACAACAATGAAAAGTTCTCTATTTCAGGCAACGCGACTCATCAGCAAGATGCAGTGACAGGTGTCGCTACCATCGTTGATAATGAAGCGCCAATGGTCGACCTTAATGGTGCTCTATACGACATTGAGTATGTGAGTGAAGGCGCTGGTTACAGCAATGTCTTTGGTTACTATATCTATGACGAGGAGAGTGATACTCAGCAACTTCATGTACTGATTTCTAACAACAACGACCCAAGTTTAGAACCGGGCACGTTGTTAGATTCCCCGTTATCTTCAATCGATAACCTGGAGTTCTTCCTAATTCCGAATGGCTTTAGCAAGATCGCTGGTGCTGATCTCAATAAGTTGGAACTGAATAATCAGGGTCAGCTAGTTGTAGATGGTGAAGTTAAATCTCGAATCCCTGTTTACAAGTCGACTGATGAAGATCATCAGATTTCTACTACAGTAGATGCTGATGGCAATTTGGTTTTGAGCTTTGATGACCAAAAAGGCCAAGGCAACGATGACAATGACTTTAACGACATTGTTATTAAGGTCAGTAAAGTTGATACAGATGGTATCGACTTCGACTCTTCGTACGTTGAGGGCGGAGAAGCCGCGATTGCAGATATAGACGCCGATGTCTTTGACGACAAGGACGTTATCCAGTCTATGAATGTTACGCTAACCAATGCCAAAGACGGAGATAACTTAACTTGGGCTGAGAATAGTGGCTTCAATGTCGAAAAAACAGTTACTGGCACTACAATCGCACTTGTAATCACTCATCCATCAGGTAGTGTTTCTGCCGATGAGTTCGAAGCGTTTTTGAAGTCTATTCGATTTGTAAATAGTAGCGATACGCCTGATGAAGAAACGCGCTTAGTTGACGTAATTGTATCAGACGGGGTCAATCAGTCTGAAACGGCTACAGCATCAATCTCTGTGACTGGCGCTGATGAGTTATCGTTCAACAATGTGGCTGGGCTAGAAGATCGCTTCATTGACCTAAACATTGGCGTGGCAGACGCAGTAACATCTGTAAATACGATAGAACTATCTGGTATTCCACAGGGTGCAACTGTAGTTGTTGATGGTGTTGAATCTACAGTCGATAACAGTGGCACTATTGTCGTTGGTATTGATGATATTGATTCAGTTAAAGTGAAAGCACCAGAGCATAGTGACGTTAACTTTGAGATTACGGTGACTGCTAAAGATGGTGACAATATCGTTGAAACTGGCAGCATTTATGTTGATGTTCACCCTGATGCAGACAAACCTAATTTGATTATTGGTGGCTTTGAAAAAGTTGCAGCAATAGACTTTGAAGATGTCATACTTACTAACGATGATCACCCAAGCTGGGATAGTAGTATTGCCATAAATGGGGTCGCAGGTGCAGGTACGATTGGTGAGTGGAAAACCTCCAACGCTGGTCAACATGTTGAAGTAGGGACAGAAGGAACATACTTATCGGGCTCATCTACTAACCAAGTAATGGAAATTGAAGGCGAAGTGGGCGACAAAGTCCTTTATACCGACATGGAGCTTGTTGCTGGTCGTTTCTATAACTTTGAATTCGATATTGCCGCGAGAAATGATGTTAATCCTTCGGATTCAGATATGGAGGTATCGCTGTTTAAGCTTGATGAGTCAGGTAACCCAATTGAGAGCAGTAAGGTAACACTTTATGACTTCATCGCTGAGCGAGTTGGTGATGGTTGGCAAAAAGGAACGTTCACATTACCAGTTGAAGACTCAGGTAAATACCGCTTGGTACTAGAAGCAGATGAGGCTGACTCGACTGGAGCGATAATTGACAATATTCAATTTACTGCGGTTGATAACTATGGCTACGAAGATTCATTTATCAAGCTGAGCGAGATTAGTGCTTCGTTGGTGGATGCGACAGACGGTTCTGAGACTCTAACAGTAGAATTGGAAGGCCTTCCTGTTGGTTCAGTATTAGTTGATGGTAAGCACACATATACAGTAACTGAGGCTGGTCGAATTGACGTAACTGGTTGGGATCTAGCAGAGCTTCAGGTCAAGGTATTAGACCCTGACACATTTGACATTAAGGTCATCGCAACGTCGACAGAGGCGGATACTAACAAAGATGATGATGTTCACGTAGAGCATGGTGATCTTGGAGGTAAGCTGACCAACGCGTCAGAAGCAACAATTAATGTTACAGTTCTTGAACGACCTCAAGGGCCAGTTGACACTAATGAGCGTCCAATCGCTAATGACTTCACTATTTCTTCGGACACTAATGTCGCAAATGTTAACTTTGCGCCACATGCAACTGATAGAGAAGATGATGCAAGTACTACCGACGATAAGAACACTTCAGTTCGAATTGAAGAGTTGCCAGAGCACGGTAGCCTCTACGAGCTTGATGAACACGGTAAGCCTGGTGATGCACTGAAGGTTGGTGATATTGTTTCAGACAGCGCGAAAATTATTTATGTTGCAAACGAAGCCGGATCAATTGAGCACAGTGCTGACTTTACTACATCGGGCTTTGCCACGGAAAATGGTCTAAACGAGAGAAACGATAACCATAAGAAACACCCTGGTGTCGAAGAGTTAAGTTTAGAAGGCGTTGTCATTTCTGGTGGTAAGTTTGATGGCTCAGAGTTCACCGATGGGAACGCAACCATCAAGTATGATCACAATTCTAATCAGCTAGGTGTATTCGTTCACACAAGCCATGATAGTGGTAGCGGTCAGGAGACCCAGATTGGAGAGTACATTTCGTTTGCGTCAGATACGGGTAATATCTCGTCTGCAGATATCCACTTATCTAGCGTGCAAGGTTTGTTAGGTAATGGACACGGCAACAATCAGGAACCTACGGCGGACTTAGTTGCATACTTGTTTGATAACGGGCAACTGGTCGGTGGCCCAATTGAGCTGACACTGCAAAATGTTAACCATAGTGCTCACACGGCAAGTGTTAGTGTTAGCTCGGATTCAACGACCTTTGATGAAATTAGATTAGCGGTTGTTAACCCGACTAACCCAGGTCAAGGTGCTGGTTTTAACGTTTCTGGAATTGAGTTTGACGTTAATGGTGAAGTCAGTATTCAAGATGAGTTTAAGTACTCTGCCATTGACTCGAAACCACAAGATAGCCTATCTCAGGGTACGGTAACGATTAATGCTACATCAGTTGTTGGTTCAATCTCTAGCGGCATCGATCACGTAGTAGTGACGGGTAACAATATGCTTTGGAATCAGTCTGCTGCCCACACTTGGGAAACTGAGTCTAATACCAACCTAGGCTACGATGTGCTTGACGGAGCAACTATCGATGTAGGAGTTGGAGGTGATAGCGTCAGTATGGGGGCTGGTGCGGATACTATTTACATGGGTGATAGTATTGTTCCTGGTATGGACGTTAATATCGATTATGACAACCAGAATGAAGCGGTCGAAAGGTTTATTAATGCGGATATTAACGGAAGCACAACGACCACTGCAGATGATATGACCTACGGAAATGAAGATTACCATCATAAGTTGGAAGGTTATTCCGATGCAGGTGTAGATATCGTCCAAAGTGGTGGTGGAAATGACACTGTGTATGGTGAGGAAGGCGTAGACCTTATCTTCGGCGGTACAGGTCATGACATTCTGGACGGTGGCACTGGTAATGACGCGGTACGTGGTGGCTCTGGTAATGACACCATCATCGGTGGTCAGGGCAACGATATTCTTGTCGGAGATGACGGTGCAGATATCTTCACATGGCTAGACGGTGACCTTGATGGTTCAACTGACGTTATCAAGGACTTCGATAAAGCTGAAGGTGATAAGATTGACTTGTCAGAGTTGTTTGAGGGCGACGATCGTACAGTCGATGAGATCATTGGAAGTAATGATATTGTTGTAGCTAACTCAGATAGCGATGCACATGCAGAAATTGTCGTTAGTAAAGGTGGTAACAGTGTAACCATTGAGTTAGAAGGTTGGAGTACAACTCAACTGACTGCAGAACTATCTAACATCCTGATAATCAAAGATGACTAAAACAGAAAGGGCCGCAAGGCCCTTTTTTAATGCTCGTTACTTAGGCTGTGTATCATTCAGCACCAGTAAAAGAAAGGGTTGACACCAAGTGCCAACCCTCAAAATTTTCTCGCTTCTCGCTTCTCGCTTCTCGCTTCTCGCTTCTCGCTTCTCGCTTCTCGCTTCTCGCTTCTCGCTTCTCGCTTCTACAACACCTTACAAGCAAAGCCTTTCAGGTAGAAACCTTCAGGGTAAGCACTGTCAGTAGGGTGGTCAGCCGCCTGTTCAAAGCGTTCAACGAACTTGACCTGACGACCAGAATCTACAGCGGCATCAGCGATCACTTTCTGGAATAGCTCGCCGCTCATTAAGCCTGAGCAAGAGTAGGTCAGTAGCGTCCCGCCTGGCTTGAGGATTTGCATCGCCAGCATGTTGATGTCTTTATAGCCGTTGGCGCCCGAAGTGAGGTTGTTCTTACTAGAAACAAACTTAGGCGGGTCCATGATGACGACGTCAAACTTGGTACCCTGATCACGATACTCGCGTAGCAGCTTAAATACGTCTGCGTTAAGGAACACGGCGCGCTTCTTAGAGATATCAAACTCGTTAAGTTCTGCATTGTATTTCGCGGTATCAAGAGCTGGCTGAGAGACATCAGCATTGATCACGCGCTTTGCACCACCTTTAAGGGCGTAAAGGCCAAAACCGCCAGTGTAAGAGAAACAGTTGAGTACTTCTTTATCTTTGACGTATTTCATCGATTGTTGACGACTGTCGCGTTGATCGAGGTAGAAGCCAGTTTTGTGGCCTTCGATAATATCCACGCTGATCTTTACACCGTTCTCTTCAATCACAACCGAACGTGGTGGTTCTTCACCGTGTAGTACGCCTGTAGTCTGCTCTAGACCTTCTTTCTTACGTACCGCAACATCAGAGCGTTCGTAGATGTTACAGTCAGGGAACACCTTCAGAAGGGCGTCAACGAGCGTTTGTTTGTGGAATTCTGCGCCAGCACTAAGTAACTGACATACCAGATAGTTCTGAAACTTATCGATTGTGATGCCAGGCAAACCATCGGATTCAGCAGCGATCAAACGGTAGCCTGTCAGGCCGTCACGCTCGATGATGTCTTCACGCAGTAGCTGTGCATCCTGAATGCGTTTAACAAAGAAATCCAGATTGATATCCTGTTTCTCAAAGCTCCATACACGCGCACGGATCTGAGAATTAGGTGAGTAGGCCGCTTTCGCCAGCCACTTTCCATCGTGAGTGAATACATCAACCGTTTCACCTAATTTCGGTTCGCCCTCAACTCGATGGATACCACGAGAGAACACCCAAGGGTGCTTACGGCGAAGAGACTTATCACGGCCTTTGACCAGATAGATAGCTGGAGTCATTGGTTTACTCAATTGTTTGTTTTTCAAGGTGGGGTATTTTCAAGGAACTGGTAGGGAAAAGCAAATAAAAGAGCCGCTTAAAAGCGGCTCTTAAGGTTAGGCTTTAAGGCCCGTCAGCAGTGATTCCATCTGGTCACTCTGACTTCTTAACTGGGCGATGTTGCTGTTAGTAGTGTTAATCATGTTGTGGACGTTGTCAGCCTGTACGCGAATCTCTTCCACGCTAGCGGCAATGTTGTCGGCAACCACGCCTTGCTCTTCAGCGGCCGTTGCTATCTGAACGCTACTGTCTGAGATAGATTGGTTCTTCTCAGCCAGTGAGCCAATCTCTACATCGACCTCTGACATCAATTGCTGTCCTTCAGACGCGTTAACGACGGTTGTCTCCATTAATTGAGTCAGTGACTGGCTGTTACGTTGCAGAGCTTCAATCATGCTCTGAATCTCAACCGTCGCTTGCTGGGTGCGACCAGCTAAGGCACGAACTTCATCGGCTACCACCGCAAAGCCACGGCCTTGTTCACCAGCACGAGCAGCTTCGATAGCGGCGTTGAGTGCGAGTAGGTTAGTCTGCTCAGAAATACCGTTGATGGTGGTGACCACTTCATCGATTTGTGCTGCGTTAGCGTCAAGTTCGGCAACCGCTTCAGATGCTGACTGAATCTCTTTCGATAGCTGCGAGATAGAGTTCAGAGTATGACCAACTTTCGCTTGTCCTTGAGTTGCAACGCTACGTGCATCTTCAGTCTGAGTGCTCGAATCGTGTGCTAATGTCGCCACTTCGCGAATCGTAGATGCCATCTGCTCAGTCGCACTTGCCAGTGAGTTCAGGTGCTCTTGCTGAGTACCAGAGACCTCAGCGCTTTGCTGATTAGACAAATTGAGGTCAGAGCTGATCTGTTGCATCAGAGCGACTGACTCCTGAATAGAAATCACCATGTTCTGCTCACGTTCAGCCACTTTATCGATAGTGATGGCGATTTCACTGAACTCATCACGGACTTTGAAGAAGTTCATGCGGCTGGTCAGGTCGCCACTTGCGAGGGTATTTAGGGCTTTGTTCATCGTGAACATCGCGCCACCAATGAAGGTCATGATGTAGTACACACCAAGTGCAATTAGTGACAGTGTAACTAAAATAATGGCAATTTCAGTGGTCGACATAGCTGACCAAAGGTTTTGCTGGTGAGATGCGACCAGGCTGAAAGCACCGTTATTCACTGAAACTGAGCCTAGACCACCGCCGATAGAGATGGTGTCTGAACTCGCCACAATGCTCGCTACTTGTGCTTGCGACAAGTTGCCCGCTTCGATCAAGTTACGCATCAAATGCAGCTCATCCTGATAAAGATGACCAAGCATGGTGTTGGCTGCACTGTTGAGCACTAGCGTTAAAATGACGACAGCGAGTAGGGGCAGTGCAAACAGTAAGTAGAATTTTTCCTGAATCTTGAGGTGAATAAGATATTTATCAATCCAGCGAAACGGTATTTCTTTCATTGCGAAAATCCTAATATTGAGAACATGCAAACATTGCTACATTTTATAGTGAAATATACACATATAACGTACGGCGGCATAGATAACTGTGACAAATATGCGCCCTTTCAACAGCGGTGGTTAACTTTGCATCAGCAACTGCTGTTAAACTAAACAGCAGCGGTCAGTTAGTGTTGTGAGTATAGCTTGGGGTGAGAAAATACTCGTTACAGTCGAATTTAAAATGGCTGCAATAATGATAGCTAAGTCCGCGACAGAACAATGGAAGCGGTCTAGCATGGAAATATATTGAATGAGCAACAATAGTCGGATTCAGCTGTTATGAACCACTAGTGTTGTCAGTCACAGGCAACGAATAAAAGGGCTAGAAATGATGCAGGATTGTAGTGAAAAATTTATAGTTTCCGGTGTAGTACAAGGAGTGGGGTTTCGTTATCACACTTCATATCAAGGACAGAAACTTGGCTTAGTCGGATATGCAAAGAATCTGGCCAACGGTGATGTTGAAGTCGTTGTGTGTGGTTCAGAGGCAGCAATTGAGTTGATGGCAGACTGGTTGGCACAGGGGCCTAAAACATCGGTCGTTGATAACGTGGTGCGTGAAACTATTGCCTACAAACCCTATAAAGGCTTTCAGATCCTATAGCCAAAGCAACAGGATCTGAATAACGGGTCGTGTTACAAACACTTGGCTGGTTTTGGTAAACCTGCAAGCTTTGTCGCTTGTTTTGCCGGACCCTGTTTGAATAGTTTGAACAGGTACTTGCTGTTGCCTTTCTCCGGGCCGTGAGCTTTCTCCATTGCTTTCACTAACATGCGAACGGCTGGAGAGGTGTTGAACTCTTCGTAGAACTCACGCACAAAATGAACCACTTCCAGATGCGCTTCAGTTAACTCAATGCCTTCTTCCTCGGCCAGAATAGCGATCATACCTTCCTCCCACTGAGTATGGTCTAGTAGGTAGCCTTGAGCGTCAGTTTCGATTTGTTTGCCGTTATATTCAAACATCTTAACGATCCTAAATAGTTTGATATTCAATAGGGTAGCGCAGCATACCGCGATTGGACAATATGGCAAGAAAGAAAAAGCCCGAAAGATAATCTTTCGGGCTTTTTGGTGTTTGATTAAACGTTAATCTTAATCGTCGTTCATGATGCCAAGGATGCTTAGCAGGCTGATGAAGATGTTGTAGATTGAAACGTAAAGCGTAATCGTCGCTGAAATGTAGTTTGTCTCACCGCCACGGATGATGCCTTGAGTCGTCATCAGGATCGCCATAGTAGAGAACACGATGAACAGGCTGCTTAGTGCCAGGTGTAGAATCGTTGACTGGATAAAGAAGCTCGCAATCATACCTACAACCAGTACTACAAATAGCGATAGCATCAGGCCACCCATCATAGACAGGTCACGCTTAGTTGTTAGTGCGTAAGCAGAAGCCGCCATAAACGACAGAGCTGTACCGCCAAGTGCAGTCAGGATGACATCACCCATACCAGCGCCAATGTAAGCGTTAAGAATTGGACCAAGTGTGTAACCCAGGAAACCAGTGAATAGGAAGGTAAACACTAGACCCATGCTGTTGTTGCGGTTCTTTTCAGTTAGGAAAAGTAGACCGTAGAAGCCAACAAGCATAATAATGATGCCCGGACGAGGAAGGTTCATCGCCATTGAAACACCAGCGACCACTGCTGACCATAGCAGTGTCATAGAGAGTAGAGCGTAAGTATTACGCAATACTTTGTTTGTTTGCAGTGCACTTTCTTGAGATGAAGTGCGGGTAAACATAGGACTGTTCATAATCTTCCTCGTAAGGTTTTATGTTTATATCTACATTTATGAGGTTGAATGGTAAAAAGATCAAGCCCCAATTCACTTAGTAGTAGACAAAATAATAATAGAAATAAAAACTTATGTATTTTGAAAGATGTAACACAATATAACAACTAAAAAGGGGCGACCGAAGTCACCCCTTTGGCAGTACATCTGATTAGTGGTGCAATATTTGCGCAAGGAAGTTCTGAGTACGGTCTGACTGAGGATTTTCAAAGAATTCAACCGGGTTGTTCTCTTCGATAATCTCACCGGCATCCATAAAGATAACGCGGTCTGCCACCTCTTTAGCAAAGCCCATTTCGTGCGTTACACACAACATGGTCATACCTTCTTCTGCCAGTTCAACCATTACGTCAAGTACCTCACGTACCATCTCTGGGTCAAGTGCTGACGTTGGTTCATCAAACAGCATAACTTGCGGGCTCATACAAAGAGAGCGAGCGATAGCTACACGCTGCTGCTGACCACCAGATAACTGACCAGGGTATTTATCAGCCTGATCTGGAATCTTAACGCGCTCAAGGTATTTCATTGCAATCGCTTCAGCTTCTTCTTTAGGCATTTTCTTAACCCAAATTGGTGCCAGCGTACAGTTCTCAAGCACTGTAAGGTGAGGGAAGAGGTTAAAGTGCTGGAAACACATACCCACTTCACGGCGAACCGCTTCGATATTTTTCAGATCTTCAGTTAGCTCAGTACCTGAAACGAAAATATGACCTTTCTGGTGCTCTTCCAAACGGTTGATGCAACGAATCATGGTCGATTTACCTGAGCCAGAAGGGCCACAGATTACGATTTTTTCGCCTTTCTTAACGTTCAGGTTGATGTTCTTTAGTACGTGGAATTCACCGTACCACTTGTTCATATCCTTTAGTTGGATCATGTAATCTTGTTGTTGCGTCATAATACGTCCTTGAGCTCTAATTATCGTTTGTGACCGGTATGAAGTTTGTTTTCTAGCCAGATCGAATATCTCGACATGCCGAAACAAAATACCCAGAACACTAACGCGACAAATACATAACTTTCTGTTGCAAAGCCTAACCACTCAGGGTCAGTGTTTGCAGCTTGTCCGATACCCAGTACGTCAAACATACCGATGATTAGTACCAGACTGGTATCTTTGAACAGACCAATAAAGGTGTTCACAATTGACGGAATAGTAATCTTCAACGCTTGCGGAAGAATAATCAATCCCATTTTTTTCCAGTAACTTAGACCAAGCGCATCAGCCGCTTCGTATTGTCCTTTAGGAATCGCCTGAAGGCCACCACGAACCACTTCTGCCATGTAAGCGGCACTAAACATAACCACACCGATAAGAGCACGGATAAGTTTATCTGTTTCTGACCCTTCAGAAAGGAACAGTGGCAGCATAACCGATGCCATAAACAGAACAGTGATAAGTGGAACGCCACGCCAAACTTCAATGTAGACAGTACAGATACTGCGGATGATTGGCATCTCTGAACGGCGTCCTAGTGCCAAAGCTACACCAATTGGCAGTGATACAACGATACCGACAAGCGCGATAATCAGTGTAACAAGCAGGCCGCCCCATTTGTGCGTTTCAACGACTTCCAGACCGAATACACCACCGTACAGCAGAGCTGCAATGAAAAATGGGTAAACGTTAACGAAGAATAGCCAGATCCACAGACGCTTAGGCGTTTTCTCGTAAGCAAGCAATACAGTAAAGATCGCCAGCGTTACATAAAACAATTGTGGACGCCAAAGTTCCGCTTCAGGGTAGAAGCCATACATGAACTGATCCCAGCGCACGGCGATAAATACCCAACAAGCACCTTCACGGCTACATGCGTCACGAGTTGTGCCAACCCAGTCAGCGTTTAGGAATGCCCAGTTAACCACTTCCCAAAGCAACATTGCTGACAGGACAGTGAGAATCACGGTAACAACCGAGTTCACCGGACCGTTAAATAGGTTCTTTCTGAGCCAACCAACCAGACCAACAGTATTTGCTGGAGGTGGAAGGTCAGGCTGAAATTGATGTACTTTCATTCTATCTCTCCACCAAAGCAACTTTCTTGTTGTACAGGTTCATCAGAGCTGATGTCAGCAGGCTGAGTGTTAGGTAAACCGCCATTGTCATCGCAATGATTTCAATCGCCTGACCAGTCTGGTTTAGCGTTGTACCCGCAAATACCGATACCAGATCCGGGTAACCAATCGCCATCGCAAGCGATGAGTTTTTGGTTAAGTTCAAGTATTGGCTGGTTAGCGGTGGAATGATGATACGCAGAGCCTGAGGGATAACGACAAGCTTCAAGGTACGCGAGCGAGGTAAACCTAGCGACATCGCCGCTTCTGTTTGACCGTGGCTAACCGCATTGATACCAGAACGAACGATCTCTGCGATGAACGATGCAGTGTACACACTCAACGCAAGCAGTAATGCTGCGAGTTCTGGGATGATGCTAATACCGCCCTTAAAGTTGAAACCCTTCAGTTCAGGGTAATCAGCAGAGATAGGAGCGCCAGCAAGGAAGTAAACAACCACAGGCAGAGCGATACACAGACCAAGTGCGATACGGCCCATCGGTGTTTGCTGACCAGTGAGTTTTTGTTTGTTTTTTGCCCACACGCCAATCAGAATCGTTGCAACAATACCGATGACAAAGCTCGCGATAACAATCGAAGATCCTTGTTCAAAAACAGGTGCAGGGAAGTAGAGACCACGTACGTTAAGGAAAATGGCTTCACCCAGACTTAAACTTTGGCGTGCAGATGGCAGTGCTTGCAATACAGCGAAGTACCAGAAGAAAATCTGAAGAAGTAGAGGGATGTTACGGAAAGTCTCGATATAAACAGCAGCGAAACGGCTAACTAGCCAGTTAGACGATAGACGCGCAACACCCATGACAAAGCCAATAACCGTCGCCAGAATAATACCAAAGAAGGATACTAGCGCCGTGTTAAGCAGGCCTACCATGAACGTTCGGCCGTAAGAGAAGGTTTCATCGTACTCAATCAGCGTTAAGCCAATCCCAAAGCCGGCTTCTTGAGTAAGAAAGTCAAAACCCGTGGCGATACCACGTGCTTCTAAGTTGGTTAGTGCATTATTGACAATTGTGTAAAAGAAAAAGACGAGTGCTGAGATCGCAATAATCTGGAAAACAACAGCTCTAAAGGTGGGATTGTAAAAAAGGTTAGCGTTTGAATTCGGTCCGTTATCCGATTTCGCCGCAACATTAGTAGGTTTCATACAGCTATAACCTCAAATCCATTTTTTATAAAAAGGGCGGCCAAAACCGCCCATTTTCTATTGTAACTAACTAAGAGTTAACGGATTGGTGGAGCGTACATGAAGCCACCAGCATTCCACAGTGCGTTAACGCCACGTGAAATTTGTAGTGGTGAACCTTCACCTACGGTGCGCTCGAAGCTCTCGCCGTAGTTACCCACCTGTTTGATTACCTGATAACCCCAGTCATCACGGATGCCCAGACCTTTACCTTTAGGACCGTCTACACCAAGGATACGCTTGATGTTTGGATCTTTAGACTTAAGCATTTCGTCTGCGTTCTTAGAAGTGATGCCGTATTCTTCAGCGTTCACCATTGCAGCCAGAGTCCACTTAGCGATGTTGAACCACTGGTCGTCACCTTGACGAACTACTGGGCCTAGAGGCTCTTTAGAAATGATTTCTGGAAGTACTTGCGCTGAAGAAGGATCTTGTAGGTTCAGGCGAAGTGCGTACAGACCAGATTGGTCAGTCGTTAGCACGTCACAACGACCAGCGTCGAAACCTTTAGACGTTTGAGCTGCTGTATCGAATACAACTGGCTTGTAAGACATACCGCTGTTACGGAAGTAGTCAGCTAGGTTAAGTTCTGTTGTTGTACCAGACTGAACACATACAGATGCGCCATCTAGTTCTTTAGCACTTGTCAGGCCAAGATCTTTCTTAACCATGAAGCCTTGACCATCGTAGTAGTTAACGCCAACGAAGTTCAGACCTAGTGCAGTATCACGGTGTAGAGTCCAAGTAGTGTTACGAGAAAGAACGTCGATTTCACCAGATTGCAGGGCAGTGAAACGCTCTTTAGCTGTTAGAGGTACATATTTAACTTTAGTTTTATCGCCTAGTACTGCAGAAGCAAGTGCCTGACAGTATTCAACGTCAATACCTTCCCATTCACCTTTAGAGTTCGGGTTAGAGAAACCTGGCAAGCCAGTACTTACACCACAAGTTAGAAAACCTTGTTTAGTTACTTTATCCAGCGTGCTATCTGCAGCAGCAGCGCTTGTAGACATCAGTGCAGTAGATGCCGCTACAACTGAAGCAAGAAGTGTTAGTTTATGTGCCATTTGTATCCTTCCTGTATGATCCATGTTAAATCAGGTTCAACCTGATACAACGATTAAATGGTGTTGTGTTTCTTAATTATTAGGTTGCTTATGCTCATCTTTGAGCATTAAGTAAATCAACCAGTTATAAGCGTAGGAAAGGATCGGTAATTTCTCAAATGTATAATTTAAAAAGATTTTTGAATGAAATCACAAATCCTGACAGACTTTAGAATGACGAAATGTTGCTTAAATGTAAATAGTGCAAGACTTCACAAAATTGGTGCGACAGGATGGTGTAATAAATTTATCAATACTTATAGATTTGAAATTTGAATCATTCTTTAGTGTCAGTGCAATAAACTAAAAATAGTTCGAAATTTGGTCAATTGTTAGGCGTGATCTCGATAGGTAATGAATCTATTGCTCTATTTTTGGTAGTATCAAGGCTGAAGATGTTTCTAATTACTCAAGGATTGAAATGCAGTATTTTCCTCTGTTCATAGATTTAACTAATAAACCCGTGCTGGTAGTAGGCGGAGGAGAGGTTGCAAGTCGCAAAGTTGACAGTCTGGTTAGGGCGGGGGCGAATGTGACCATTGTCTCACCGCATGTAGAAACCTATCTGGCAAATTTGATTGATAAAGATGAGTGTCAGTGGATTCAGGGCTTCTATTCCGATGAACTGCTCAATACCAATTACGTACAAGTTTGGGCGACAACAGATAACCCAAGCCTGAACCACCAGGTCCATCATGATGCTAAGCGTCGAGGTATGTTAGTTAATGTGGTCGATGATCAGCCATATTGTGACTTCATTACACCATCTATGATTAACCGTGGCCGTATTCAGTTAGCGATTTCTAGTGGCGGTGCAGCGCCGGTATTGATTCGCAACGTCAGAGAGAAGCTCGAAGCAGTACTGCCACAAAACTTAGCAGTCCAAGCGGACTTTGCTGCTTCTAAACGTAAAGACATCAAAGCGAAACTTGATAGCGTTGGTCAAAGACGCAAGTTTTGGGAAGCCTTCTTTGCTCGTTCAGATGTTGGTCTGGCGAGTAACAACAGCGAACTGGAAAAAGCGTATCAGGCACTGCTTAAGGATGGCTTTGACCAGAAAGGTTCGGTTACCTGGATTGAGTATGGTGAAGATGTTGAGCTACTTACGCTAAAAGCATTAAGGTTGATGCAGCAGGCTGAAATTGTCCTGCATGATGCTAAGTGTCCATTCTCATTTATCGATTTGGTCCGTCGAGATGCGGAGCGGGTAGAGTGCCAAAGTGAAGCAGACTTCAGTGCACAACTACAACAAGCCCGTCAACAAGACCAACGAGTAGTCATACTGATGCCACCAAAATCACAGCGAGTGACTTTCCTCCAAGGTAATGACTTGCTGATTGAATTGGGTGCAACTAAATAGCAAAAGGGCCACATAACGTGGCCCTTTATCTATCTCTACCAAAGCAGAATACACTTAGTCGCGGAAGTTCTCGTATTGGAACGGCTGACCAAGCTCTGCTTCGCGGATAACGGCGATAGCGGCTTGCAGATCATCACGCTTCTTACCCGTAACTCGAACTTTTTCGCCCTGGATAGAAGCCTGAACCTTCATCTTTTTGTCTTTAATAAGCTTAACGATCTTCTTCGCCATAGGCGCTTCAATACCTTGCTTAAATACAACGATTTGGTGCCAGTTTTTACCTGTCGCTTCTTCCGGCTTTGCTTCCATTGCATTAACGTCAACACCACGTTTGGTTAGGTTACCACGTAAAATGTCACGCATTTGCTTGAGCTGGAAATCACCTTCAGCACGTAGTTTAACTGACTCGTCTTTCTGCATTTCGAATGAAGCTTCAACTCCACGGAAGTCGAAACGAGTAGACAGCTCACGAGAAGCATTATCTACCGCGTTACGCAGTTCTACAGTATCGACTTCAGAAACAATATCAAAAGATGGCATGTCGGAATCCTTATTATAATCAACGAGCTTTTACGGCACTTGCCAGCATATCTAGCATAGTAGCGGTGTCTTCCCAACCTAAGCAAGGGTCAGTGATTGATTGACCGTAAGTTAGATTGTTAAGATCTTCCATTGACTGATTGCCTTCAAGAATGAAGCTTTCAGCCATGATACCAGCAACCTGGTTTTTACCTGATTTGATCTGCTCACAGATATCTTGTGCAACTTCAAGTTGCTTTCTGTGCTGCTTTTGACAGTTTGCGTGGCTGAAATCAACCACAAGACGTTCAGGTAAGCCGAACTCGCCTAGTTGTTTACACGCGGCATCAACCGATGCTGCATCAAAGTTAGGGCCTTTATCACCGCCACGTAGAATTACGTGACCAAATGGGTTACCACTGGTGCGGTAAACGGTCATGCGGCCATTCTTATCTGGCGAGTAGAAATAGTGCGACGCTTGAGAAGCACGAATCGCATCAATGGCAATTTTAATGTTGCCGTTAGTACCATTCTTAAAACCAACAGGGCAAGAGAGTGCTGATGCCATTTCACGGTGGATTTGAGATTCCGTTGTGCGTGCACCAATCGCGCCCCAGGTAATCAGGTCGGCAATGTACTGGCCAGTGATCATATCTAAAAACTCGGTAGCAGTAGCTAGACCAAGCTTATTGATATCGAGCAATAGCTTACGGGCTTTATTTAAACCAGTTTCCAGGGCGTAAGAGCCATCCAGGTTAGGGTCGGTGATTAATCCTTTCCAACCTACAACGGTACGTGGTTTTTCAAAGTAAGTACGCATTACGATGAAGAGTTCATCTTTGTATTGCGCTTGAATTGCTGCTAAACGCTCCGCGTAGTCAAGAGCGGCATCGGTATCGTGAACTGAACATGGGCCGACAATGACCAATAGGCGCTGGTCTTCCCCTGTAAGAATGTTTTCGATTTGGCGACGTGACTGTGCGATACGCTGAGCGACTTCATCTGTAATCGGATGGGCGCTTCCTAATTCTGCCGGAGTTGGCATTGGACCCAGCGGTTGGGTTCTTAATTCATCGGTTTTTAATGGCATACCACAGCCTGTTCTTTTTATTACGAAGCGATAAAGATAACGGAAACCAAGTTAGGAATAAACTACTTATCGTGATTCTTATTGGTATCAAACTGTAAAGTGCAAATTTATGCAGTTTTATTTACTAAAAATGCTCGCAAGCCCTTGTGTTATAGGGTGACGATAGGTATGTTGAAGAATAGAAATACAACGAAAACCTTTGCCTGGAGCAGTAATGAGTTTAACCCGTTCTAGCAGTATGCATCCTGCGCTAAATCTTGGTGATTCACTTCCTAAGCCTGATCAAGCTTCAAGTGGTTCACATCTGTTTGTTTCACTATCTGAGATGATTTTGGAGCATATCTTTTATCATCCCGATCACGCATCTGTTCAGCCATCTCTGCCAGAAGCTGAGGTGGCATCGATTAATGCCATATTAGGCGACCTAAGCGTCGATTCGCACTTTGTGTCGACATTGACAGAGCAGATCCTGACAGAGGTTAAGCCACAACATCAATCAGTGCGCATTGACCTTGGTGGCGCCGACAGCTATAGCTTCCGCACTTTGTTAGGCGGGCAGCTTGAACCGCAAGAAGTCAACCCAGCACTGGGCTTACGTGGTGTGTCGCGTTACGCGAATGAAAAGTTTTCTAAGCTATTTGCGTTAGAGTGTCAGGTGATAAAAGCGCTGCAACAGCAGGGTTGCAATGTTGATATCGTAGTGCCGTTTGTACGCGGCCTGTCTGATGCCGCCAAGATCATTGATTTACTCGCGGAACAAGGGCTTCCAAGAGGTCTTAATGGACTGAAAGTGTTTTACACCATAGATGTTCCTTCCGCTGCTTTGCTATCAGAACGACTGCTGCACTATTTCGATGGTGTGGTGGTCAATTTAGAAAACCTTGCTCAATTTACTTTGGGTGTCGATCGTTTAAGTGAAGACCTTGAGTACCTGTTTGACCCACAAAGTGAAGCGGTGTTGCAGCTGATTGACCAGGCGGTTAAAGCCGCAACCAACAGCAGTAAACCAGTGGTAGTCACCAGCAATGGACTTACTCACTATGCTCGCTTGCAAGAATACCTTGTAGAACATCCACAAATTGAAGTTATAGTGACGGTGTAACTGCTATTTAGACGCTAAGTCACTGTTTATAACGCCCAATGTTAATGAAATGTTGACATTGGGCGTTATTCGTTATGAACTAGGTTTAATTTCACTGGTCGGACTAGTTCAATGTTATCAGCTCTCTCTAAAGCAAATTTATATCTCAATCTGTTTGGTTTTTTCAAAGTTCCGTTTATCTGGTTAGCCAGACCTAAGATATTGCAATTGGATTCTGAACGGGTTGAAGTGAAAATCCCGCTAAAAAGAAGAACCAAAAATCATCTCAATAGTATGTACTTTGGTGTGCTTGCCGTGGGTGCTGATGTCGCAGGTGGCTTTATGGCGATGAGTAAGGCAGAGCAGTGCGGTAAGAGGGTATCTCTGGCGTTTAAAGCGGTCGATGGGCAGTTTCTCAAACGCCCGGAAGCGGATGTCCATTTTGTCTGTGAAGATGGAAAACTGATCGATGAGATGCTGGAACAAACTTTCGCTACCGGTGAGCGGGTCAATCAGGCAGTGAAAATTACCGCCATCTGCCCAAGCCTGCATGGCGATGAACCTATGGCGGAATTCTTACTTACTCTGTCACTGAAGCGAATGGATGGCTGATGTCATCCACTTCAATTTGCTCAATAGCGACGATTTTGCTTCGGTTAAGAACGATCTTCCAACGGTAGTAACGTGGGTTTCCGTCGTGATTGTTCTCTCTGGCAATCAGGTTGATCAGGTGGCGCTTTTCTACTGACTCTCGGCTCACCTGACCATTATTGTTCATGTAAACCTTGTTTGAACCCTTATCCATTAAACGCGTTAATGCACGCATGCTGACCAGTAGGGATTCACGAGTTTCTTCGTAACCACTCATAAACTTCGATGTCGACATTTCGGTCTTAGAGCTGTAGTGGAGGACTTGCTCCTCACGTTGTACTACACGCTTCTTACGAATCAACTGAATACGATCTGGCAACTTGTCCAGTAACTTATAGTCGAGCCACTCTAATTTCTGACCTACCGCTTTTTTGGTTGTCGGATCGAGATAGAGCTTACGCCATTTTGGTCGGCCTTTACGGAGCCAACGCCACAATACATCGCGCAGGTCATCTTTAAAAATTTCACGCAGCGCGTAGACAAACGACATCAGGATAATAAACGAAGCAGTGATTTCGCCCCAGTAGTCGCGAGCAAGGATAGCGGTAATGGTCACGAACACCATCACAAAGCCGGTTGCGCCACCTTTGACCACACGCTTCATGTTCTTACCCAATGACTGAGTACGCTCTTTAAGCACTACAGGGTGTTCGATCAGGCGGCGCAACAGACGCATTTTATTACTGAGTCGCGTTACGTCGTCACGTACACTTTTCGAGTTGTAGTTATTGAGCTTACGGTGTGCCGCCTCTTTTTCGACAATTGCCAGCAGACTCTCTTTAAGACTCTTATACTCACTATCACGAGGCATGTGAGCAACCAGCGACATCAGGCGCTGACCGGTATACCAGGAGAGGTAGTTGTCGATATTGGCATAGTAACGCTTGAGGCTCTCTTCATACGGGATGCTTCGACGTAGCTTTTTGAGAATATCGAGTGAAAGCTTGATGACTTCATCGACATCGTCGGTGGTTACAGACTCTTTGTTATGCTTATTCAGTTCGTTGACGGCTTTGTCTAGTGCAATCACATATTGATAAGCAAACAAACTCAAACTAACACGGTATTGAGTGGAAGAGAGGCGTCCTCGTTTTGCCAGTCGGCTGTGTACCAGAGGAAGGAGTGTTTTGTCACTGTAGTAAGCGCGTTTTTGGGTAATAGACTCGTAGTAGAACTCACTTTCTTTAAGTACATCCGGTGAAAGCCCAAGTTCTCCGGGCACGAAAAAGTAGAGGTCTAAATCCGATTTCTTGGTGGCTGCCATCGCATGAGAAATCTTGAGAGTGATGCCGTCCTGCTTATCAACGGTGATCAATTACTGCTCCTAAAAAAGTACTAAATATCTGGCGCAAGCATAACAGAGATTCGCTATAATCACCGCAAATTTAACAAGAGACAGTTGAAATGATTAAAGTTGGTCAGATAAACCACTTAGAAGTAGTAAAAAGCGCCGATTTTGGCGTATTTCTCGATGCCGGCGATTACGGTACTACGCTGCTACCGAAACGTTTTGTTCCTGAGGGAGTAGAAATCGGTAGTTTTGTGGACGCTTTTTTATACTTCGATTCTGACAGTCAGTTAGTCGCAACAACTGAAACCCCAATTGCTCAAGTTGGCGAATGGGGATTGATGACCATTGAAGGCGTAAACTCTATTGGTGCATTTGCGGATTGGGGCATTAAAGGCAAAGATTTGCTGATCCCTTTCAGTGAGCAGCGCACCCGTTTTGCTGCTGGGCAAAATGTTCTGGTTTACGTTTACAGTGACAAAGCGTCTGGCCGCATTGTTGGTACGACTAAGTTCAATAAGCTGCTTGATAAGACGCCACCAAAGTACACCCGCAACCAGCAGGTAGATCTGATCATCGCTGAACGTAGTGATTTAGGCTACAAGGCGATCGTTGAGGGCGAACACTGGGGCATGATCTTTAAATCGGACGTGTTCGGCAAACTGTTTATCGGTAAGAAGCTAAAAGGCTACATCAAGAACATTCGTGAAGACGGCAAGATCGACCTGTCGCTACAGAAGATTGGTGTTGGCAAAATGGATGACCTAAGTCAGAAAGTCATTGATTTACTTGAGAAGAAGGGCGGTTTCCTGCCTCTGAATGATAAGTCATCTCCGGAAGCTATTTTTGCTGCCTTCCGTACCAGCAAAGGTACGTTTAAGAAAACCATCGGTGGTTTATACAAGCAGGGCAAAATTGTTATCGAGAAAGAGGGCATTCGCCTGAGCTAATCTGCTTATCGACATAGCAAACGAAAAAAAGGCCCAAAGCTGATCCTGCTTTGGGCCCAGGGGAACGGCTCCTACAGAGCCTGCGCTAACTGGTTGATATATTGTTTATATCGATAACCTAATTGTAGTGTATCGTTAGCAGTTAGCTAGGCTAATGTAGAATTTCATACTATTGATTGAGCGATTAGAACAAGTTTTTATCTCTAACTAGTTCTCTCGGCAGACCATTCTTCACGCGGTTTCCAACCCACTTTCCTAATCCAATCACATCGTTACCGAGTTTGACGATCACTTCACCTTTACCAGATAAGTCGACAGGGCGAACATCGCGCCCCATAAACCATTCGCGCGCGTCATCAATAGAAAGTGCTATTGATGTAGATTCATTGCCAGTTGCTAAAGCGGTCGCGACTTGGTGCTGCCAACGATAACCTTTTTTATGAGCTTCAGCGATTTTGATACCCATACGGGAGAATCGCAGTTCACCTAGCATGGCTTCAAGAGCGTCAGGGAACAGCCATACGTCGTTGTCTCGTAGCCAGATTGAAGCGTCGTCTGGTAGTTCAATATCCAGTTGGGTTTTAAGTTGTTTAGCAATATCCGATTGTACTTTAGCGCTAGCCTTTTCGAACGGGAATTTACCTAAGCGTTTTTTAACTTTAGGTGCAGGAACCGATTCCAACTTACGCAGGCGAGCGACAAAGAAACCTTCGCAGTCGTAAACCTGAGGGAAAATGTGCAAGAAGCCTTCTTCAGTCAGGGCTTTATCTGCATTTGGGAATAGGGTCGCCAGACTTTCGAACTCTACCGCGTCACCAAAGGTTTCCTTTAGGTGATGACACACCTGTTGGTTCTCTTCAATACTCAATGTACAGGTTGAATAAACCATCACACCGCCCGGCTTAAGAGCATGGAAGGCACTCTCAATCAGGTCTTTCTGTGTGTCGGAGATAGAGATGACGGACTCTTTGCTCCAGTTCTTCATTGCGTCAGCGTCTTTACGCACTGTACCTTCACCGGAACATGGCGCGTCAATCAGTACGGCGTCAAACTGTTCTGGTAACCAGCCGCCAAATACGCGGCCATCAAAGTTACTTAATGCGGCATTACGTACACCACAGCGCTCGATATTTGCATGAAGAACCTTAACACGGCTTGACGAAAATTCATTTGCCACTAGCACGCCTTGGTTACTCATTTTAGAAGCGATTTGAGTGGTTTTTGAGCCGGGCGCTGCTGCCATGTCGAGCACGCTAGTGAACTCTTGTTGTTGATCCAAGAACAGCGCTGAGACGGGCATCATAGAGCTGGCTTCCTGAATGTAAAACAGACCAGACATATGCTCTGCTGAGTTACCAAGTGGAACTTCAGATTCATCTGCCTCAATCCAGAAACCTTCCTCACACCAAGGCACAGGCTCTAGTTGCCAACCTTTTTGCTGCGCTCGTTGAGTAAACTCTTCGATAGTCACTTTTAGGGTGTTGACGCGAATACTCTTACGCAGAGGGCGCTGACAAGCGGCGATAAAGTCAGCCATATTCAGCCCTTGGGGCAGAATCGATTCAATTTCCGCGAGAAAATCTTCAGGTAGGTATACGTTTTGGTGCAAGGCTCTGTCTCTACTAGCGTAAAAGGTCGCTGATTATAGCCAATTCAAACAAAAAACGCAGCGAATTCGCTGCGTTTTCTACCGTTAAGGTTTAGGTATTGCAGTTCTCCATGTGCTCCAGCTTTCTTCAGCTTTGGCATAGAGATAGAAGGATTGTCCCGGAGAGGCGACAGGCTCAAGCTGCTTCTGCTCTGGTGTTGCAAATGTGATCCCACCACGCATGATACTCTCCAGCGTGCCAGCTCTGACGTTTGCACCTGTAATGCCAATAGAAACATCAACGCCAGAAGTGTTCCAGAACACGCTATTGTGTCGAACTAAGTAGGCATACTCAGAATCAATCACAATGGTAGAGATCACTCGGTCTGCAAACTCACCCAGTTGTACGTTGGTCACCTGGCCAACTTCGATCTCGCGATAAAGAACGGGCGTGCCAGCTGTGATTGAACCACGTGACTCACTCTGCAGGGTAAAGGTAACGCCACTATTCGCCCTCTGCTGATTATTGAGAGCAAAGCTGTGTCTTGATTTTCCGTTACCCGGTAACACACTAATCGATTGAGACAGCAGGTTCTGGATATTCTTGACGCCATTGAGACCAACTTCCGCTTTTGGTAGCCAGAAATAAGAACCTTCGACTGCAATTGTGTTGGTGTATTCAGGCAAGATACGCGCTTTTACCTCAACGCTATCGTGTTTAAAGTCTGGCACGACCAAGGTTACTTCACCCACTTTTACACCGTTATAGTTAATAGCCGTTCCCTTACTAATGGTATTCTCGCCCTTAAAGGTTAAGGTGATCACCTGACCATATTTTCTTGCGGTTTTAAAGTCAGAGTAGAGTAGCCACTTGTCGTTCTGCTTGTTATCGACGCCCGGCAGAGAGTCAAAAGCTATGCCTCCCTGAATCAGAGATGTCAGTGGCGCCGCTTTGACATTAATACCAGCCAGACTAGCGTCGATTTCAACGCCTGAACGGTTCCAGAACACAGTTTGGTCTGTTACCAGATGTTTGTACTGGTTCTCAATGCTGGCGCTAATAATCACACCGCCATCAACCAGATAGAAGTCGGCCACATTACCTACCTGTAGGTTACGATAGAGCAGTGGGCTGCCTTTGCTAATTGGAGGAAGCTCGTTGGCAAACAGGGTGAGTTTCGTTGAGCCGGACATGTTGTATTTAGCCAGTTCAGCCAGCGATTTGTTTTGGTACAACTTGTATTGCTGCTGCGGAGTGTCACTGCCTTCACTCACAAAGCTAATCGAGCCCGTCAAAAGTTGTTTCGCTGGTGGGACGGTAATGTTTAATCCTGACTCGGTCAGTTCGGCACTGGCACTACCGGTAACGAAAAAGCGGTTCTGCGACTTAATCAGGCGCGCATAGTCACTGTCTACCAGAGCGTCGAGCTGCACTTTGTCGTCCACGAGGTTAACTTGGGTCACTGAACCGACACTAATACCACGATAGAGAATGTTTGCTCCCTTATCTAAACCAAATGAGTTATCGGCGATCAGGGTAAGAGATACTGAACGCGCTTGCTGGCGGTTAAAATCATCTTTTCTCACTGCGTTAAAGTGTCGTGAACGTTCACCTGTACCGGGAACAACGGTCAGGAAGTTACCCTTGATGATGTTGCCGATGTTTTCCACGCCAGAGAGGGAGACCTTTGCTTCTTCAAGAACAAAACGGCTGCCTGTGGTTAGCATGTCACTAAAGGCTGGCTGAATCGCAGCAGAAGCGACAATACGTTCTCTGCCTTTGCTTAGTTCCAAATCGGTAATCTGACCAATTTCAATGCCGCGATACATGATTGGCGCACCGGAAGCATTGATCTTGTTGTCATCTGGTAAGTCGATTTTAATAGCGATACCACGACCTGCGGTTTTTAAGTCAGGGTAGAGCTTGTATTGAGTGTTATCAGCGACTGGCTCTCCGCCATCTGGAGAGTCTACAGCAATAGAACCACCAAGCAGGGCACTAAAGCTTTCAAGTCGTACATCAACACCTTCAAAGCCGATATTTGCACCAATACCACTCACATTCCAGAAACGGCTATCGTCAGTAATGATATGGCGGTACTCGTCGCGAATTGACGCTTGAATAATGACATTCTTAGAGTCTTGGTCGAGCTGGTAGCTGTAGACCTCACCAATTGGAATCTTACGATAGACGATCTGAGAACCGACTGAGATACCACCCAGATCTCTTGATTTAAGAGAGATGTTGAGGCCTTCCTCGGCAAGTAAATCTGAAGGAGCACGTTCTAACGCTGTGAACTCAGTTTCTGGTTCAGAAGGGTTATTGCCCGGAGAGATCGCAATGTAGTTACCCGAGACAAGAGCGTCCAAACCTGAGATGCCTGATAGGCTCGCGGTTGGTTTGACTAGCCAGAAGCGAGCTTCTTTAGTCAACAGTTTGGTTGCTTCCGGGTAAATATCCGCATCGACATAAATACTTTGTAAGTCTTCTGCCAGATTGATGTCCTTGACCATACCCACTTCTAAGCCCTGATAGCGAATAGTGGTTCTTCCCGCTATCAGACCCTGAGCATCAGAGAAGTAAATTTGTACTCGTTGCCCGGCATCCTGCACGGCTTTGAATACCAGCCAGCCTGCCAACACCATGGTTAAGATGGGTAGCAGCCAGAGCGGCGATATCCCTTTATTGCGCTTGATATGCGGGGAATATGAGTTTTGTGTAGGAGAAGGGTTACTCATTTAACGACTCTTTTTTATCAAATTCTTCCGGGTAGTTATCCCAAATCAGTCTCGGATCCATGCTTTCTGCGGCCAGCATGGTGAGCACAACTACGATACCAAATGCGACTGCCCCATAACCGGGTGTGAAGTCGAGAATTTGGCCACGATCAACTAATGTCATCATGATTGAGATAACAAACAGATCCATCATCGACCAGCGGCCAATCCATTTAATGACGAAATAGATCAGCATGCGATGTTTGTGGTAAATCTTGCGTTTGAACTGGATTGCCAATAGTAGATAGGAGAGACCAACAATCTTAGCGACGGGTACGACGATACTGGCGACGAAAATAATGATAGCGATACCTGTCATTCCGCTATTTACCAGCGACGCGACACCAGAAAAAATAGTGTCCTCTAATCGTTTGCCATTGGTCAGCAGAATCGAAATCGGAATGATATTGGCTGGGAATATCGCGATAGTTGCCGCGATAAGATAGGCCCAGGTTTTTTGTATCGCGTGAGGTTTGCGATGATGAATCGGGCTTTGACAACGCAGACACTCTGTTCCCTCTGGTTGAGAGAGGTGACAGTGATGACAATGCAGTGTTTTCTCAGTTAATTGATAGTTTTCTTCAGCATGGAAGACTTCCCAATAGCGACGAACACTGACTCGCGTCACCAGTAACACCGTTGAGACCTGAAGCAACACCAGACCGATTAGCCCGGGGCCAACAAAGATATCTGAGTAATCCTGTAGCTTAAAGCAGGAAATCGCAATGCTGACCAAGAACACATCGATCATCACCCAGGCTTTGATATGCTGGATAATCGACAGTGATGTCTTTAACAGCCGAAATGAACCTTTACTCAGCGCGATATGGGCGGCCACCACCGAACTACACAAAAGCAACGGAGCGATCGAACTACAAAAGAATATCAGTAGCGACAGCATCACAAAGCCTTCCTGGAACAAGGCAAATACGCCAGAAGGGAGTGTGGCAGGAATCATTACGCCAAATAGCCGGATGCTGATAAAGTCGAAAAAATGGGAAGGGACAAACAGCAATAAGCAAGTAATTGCGATGGCCAGATTACCCGATAATGAGGGGGTGCCGCCACGATATAGATGACTGTTGCATCTTGGGCAGTAGGCACTTCTACCATGTTCTACGCTAACGAGATCGACCGGTAGTTCGCAGCCGTGGCAAAGTCGCACATTGGTCGGTTTCGAGTCATGACCATGTAGGGTCTGAGGGGCGCTCATAGCTGCCCCTCTAGAGGTTCTAGATTGAGAGGCAGGCTAAACGTGGTTTTGCACGTTGCCGTATAAGGTTTGATATAAGCCTTGTTGTTCAACCAATTCTCCATGCGTACCTGCTTGAGACACTTGCCCATCTTCAAGTACGTAGATCAAATCTGCCTGTTTAACGGCAGATAGTCTATGCGCAACGATTAACGTTGTACGACCCTTTAAAAATTCTGTAAGGGCTCTATGTAATGCAGCTTCAGTGGCAGTATCCAGCGCCGAAGTTGCCTCATCAAGGATGACGAATTTAGGGTTACTCAAAATCATTCTGGCAATCGCCAGACGCTGTCTTTGACCACCGGAAAGTCGAATGCCGCTGCGACCTATTTGAGTCTCTAACCCGTCACTTAATTGACTAATCACATCTTGCATCTGGGCGACTTCAAGTGCGCGCCACAGTTGAAGGTCATCATAGTCTGAGCCTAGTGTCAGATTATGCCTTAAAGTGTCATTAAAGAGTATAGGCTGTTGTAATACAACGGCAATTTGGTCCCTAATTATCTCAAAACTGATATCGTCAGTGGTTTGACCATTGTAACGAATTACTCCAGAGTCTGGTTGATAAACACCGATAAGCAACTGGATCAATGTCGACTTGCCACCACCACTTGAGCCCACCAGCGCCACTTTCTTTCCTGCGGGTATAGTGAGGCTTAATTCAGACAGAACCTGTATTTCATCATTGTAGGAGAAGTTAACCTTATCAATCGTGACATCGACCTCACGATCTTCGTCGAAAGGATTGACTTTACTGACAGGTCGACTCTCTTCTTCTAAATCGAGTAGGGCATTGATCCTTTTTAATGCGGCTTTGGCGCTATACCAGGAGAACTGAATACCGAGCAGCTCCTGAACTGGGGACAACATAAACCAAAGATAACCGAATACAGCGAAAATCTGACCGATGGTTAAATCGCTAAATAGCACCATTAACATGGCCACGGCGCGGAACAGTTCAAAACCTAATAAGAATAGTAGGAAAGAGACTCGGCCAGCGGCTTCTGATTGCCAGGCGTATTTATCTGCGTCATGACGAATTTGGTCGGCCTGCGACTTTAGTTCATTAAGAAACTCGCGCTCGCGGTTGGCCGCTCGTAGCTGATAGATGCCGTCCAGAGTTTCGACCAGACGGTTCTGGAAACGCTCAAAAGATTGGTTCTCTCGCTTTTTAAGGTGCTTAACTTTGCTGCCCAGTTTGCGAGAAAAATAGATAACTACAGGGTTAACCAGCAGAATGAACAAGCCTAAACGCCAGTCTAACCAGAGTAAAACACCCGCGGTACCGATCACCGTCAACAGACTGATCAAGAACTTACTTAAAGTAGAGCCGATAAACTGATCGATGGTTTCGATATCAGTGATTAAGTGGGCGTTGATACCACCTGAACCGCGTGTTTCATACTGGCGGATACTGATTCGTCCAAGCTTATCGATCATTTTACTACGCATTTGATACGTAATGGTCTTAGACACCAACGTAAACTGACGGCTTTGAACGATAGCAAGCGCCTGACTAGCGGTACGCATGATGACCACCAGAAACAGAGTAAAGAAGATATAGCCTGTTGGGGTCTGGATGGAACTCGGTAACACGACATTCATGGCATCGAGACCAGCTCCGGGTTGATCCAACAGAATTTCATCAACCATTAATGGCATGAGTAAAGGAATCGGTACGCTGATTAACGTAGCAACCAGAGCGATAACGTTGGCAAGTATCAGTTTAGATTTATGCTTTTTTACTTGAGTTATCAGCCAAGAACGGCTAATAGTGTTGGGATTATCAATCATTATAATGAGAATGCTTACTATTAGTAGTTTGCGGAAATTGTACGCAGATTCATAGTGGAAGTCTCTAATTTTCAAATGGATGTATTAATGAAAATAGAACATTATCAACGCTTAACCAAGCAGGCTACGGCACTTATTGAATCTGAAACCGATCTGATTGCTAACTTATCTAACATTAGTGCCTTGTTAAACATGGAACTGGAGCGCTTGAACTGGGTTGGTTTCTATTTAATGAAAGAGGGCGAGTTAGTGCTCGGTCCTTTCCAGGGTAAGCCAGCTTGTGTGCGCATCCCTGTTGGCCGAGGTGTATGTGGTACAGCAGTAGCAACGAATACCGTTCAGCGTATTCATGATGTTCACCAGTTCGAAGGTCATATTGCTTGTGACGCAGCGAGCAATTCTGAGATTGTGATTCCATTTTCAATCAATGGTGAAATTTTTGGTGTACTTGATATTGATAGTCCGGAAGTGGGTCGATTTAACGAAATTGATGAACAAGGACTGACATTTTTGATGCGAGAAGTGCAAAAGCTGCTTAATTCACACGCTATCAAGGCATAAATTCTCTATTGAGTGTGGTTTTTCGCTTGCAGGTCACTATAATACCTCAAATATTTAATCTTAATGCTCGCGGATGTACCGCAATAACCAGGAACCCACATGGAAAACACTGAAAAGTTAAAAAACAGCAAAGAAGTTATCGCATACATTGCTGAATGTTTCCCTAAGTGCTTTACTTTAGAAGGTGAAGCTAAGCCACTTAAAATTGGTATCTTTCAAGATCTTGCGGAACGCCTAAGCGACGATCCGAAAGTAAGCAAAACTCAACTTCGTGCAGCGTTAAGACAATACACTTCATCATGGCGTTACCTTCACGGTGTTAAGCCAGGTGCAGTACGTGTAGATTTAGATGGCAACCCAGCAGGTGAGCTAGACGAAGAACACGTAGAACACGCTAAAACAGCACTAGCTGAGAGCAAAGCTAAAGTACAAGCTCGTCGTAAAGAGCAAGCACAGAAAGCTCGCGAAGAAGGCAAAGCGAAAGCTAAGCCAGCGGCGAAGAAGCCTCAAGGCCGTCGCCCACAACAGAACAAAGTACAAAAAGCCGCTAAGCCAGTAGAAACGCGCGCTCTGAATGCTGACGAAGTAAAAGTTGGCAATCAAGTTAACGTTAATATGGGCAAAGGAAACATGGCTGCGACTATCGTTGAAATCAATAAGGAAGATGTGCGTGTTCAACTGACTAACGGCCTACAAATGGTTGTAAAAGCGGAGCACTTACGCGCATAAAGGAGATACTCCTACGCATGAAATGCCGTTCAAAATTGTCGCTGATTGCTGCTAGCCTATGGCTAGCAGCTTCTACAGCTCATGCTTTAGAAGCAAACATCAGTCTAGAGGACTTACCGGTCCTTTCTCCAGAAGCTCAGCATGAGACAGCCAGCAAACGTGTCACATCTCGCTTTACCCGTTCTCATTACAAGCACTTCTCGCTAAACGATCAGTTCTCTCAAGCTATTTTCGAACGCTATATCGAAATGCTTGATTACAATCGTAATATCTTCACTCAGGCGGATATCGACTCATTCAAATCTTGGACATCAGGTATTGATGACCAACTGAAAGTGGGTGATAACCAAATTGCTTTTGATGTCTATAACTTATCGATCAAACGTCGTTACGAGCGCTTCCAGTATGCCTTGTCGATTCTTGATAAGGAGATGAGCTTTGACAGCGATGAGACGATTGAACTTGATCGTAGTGAAGAAGCATGGCCTGCCAATACTGCTGAACTTGACGAACTTTGGCGTAAACGCGTTAAGTATGATGCGTTAAACCTTAAGTTAACAGGCAAGGACTGGGACGAAATTAAAGACGTATTAGGTAAGCGTTATAATAATGCGCTTAAACGTCTTGGTCAGACTCATAACGAAGATGCATTCCAGCTTTATATGAATGCTTTCGCTCGTGAAATCGATCCACACACAAGTTATCTCTCTCCGCGAAATGCCGATCAGTTCCAAACTGATATGAACCTGTCACTAGAAGGTATTGGTGCCGTATTGCAAATGACGGATGACTATACGGTTATTCGCTCACTGGTTGCTGGTGGCCCGGCATCGAAAAGCAAACAGTTAGCAGAAGGTGACCGCATTATAGGTGTTGGTCAGGATGGCGAAGATATCGTTGATGTGATCGGTTGGCGATTGGATGATGTTGTACAGTTAATCAAGGGGCCGAAAGGCACTAAGGTTAATCTGCAAATCTTACCGGAAGGTAAAGATGCTAAGGCAGAAGTCATTACCATAGTTCGTGACAAAATCCGTCTTGAAGATCGAGCGGTTAAGTCAGAAGTTATCGAAAAAGATGGTAAGAAAATCGGCGTACTAGAAGTACCAAGCTTCTATGTCGGCCTGGCTAAAGACACTGATAAACTTATTGGTGAGCTTAAAGAAAAGGGCGTTGATGGAATTATTGTCGACTTACGTAACAACGGTGGTGGTGCTTTAACCGAAGCAACAGCGTTGTCTGGTTTGTTCATCACTAGCGGACCTGTTGTGCAAGTCCGTGACAGCTATGGCCGAATCAATGTTAACAGCGATACGGACGGTAAGATTAGCTATGATGGTCCATTAACCGTTCTGGTCAACCGATACAGTGCGTCTGCTTCAGAGATTTTTGCCGCAGCAATGCAGGATTATGGCCGCGCGATTATTTTGGGTGAAAACTCTTTTGGTAAGGGTACGGTGCAACAGCATCGCTCACTGAATCATATCTATGATCTTTTCGATAAAGAATTAGGTTATGTTCAGTACACCATCCAAAAGTTCTACCGTATTGATGGTGGTAGTACGCAGAATAAAGGCGTTGCTCCTGACATCGCATTCCCAACTGCAGTAGAGCCGAGTGAAACGGGTGAGTCTGTAGAAGATAATGCATTGCCTTGGGATAGTATCGATCAGGCTAAATACCAAGTGTTACAGCGTAACGAAGCTTTGATTGGTAAGCTAACGGCTAAGCATCAGACCCGTATTGCGAAAGATCTGGAGTTTCGTTTTGTCGCCGAAGATATTGAAAAATACAAGGCGGAAAAAGACGATAACACCCTGTCTCTTAACGAGAAAACTCGTAAAGCAGAGAGTGATGAAGCTGACGCTAGACGCCTGGCTCGTATCAATCAGCGTCAGAAAGCTGAGGGTAAAGAGCCTTTCAAAACGCTAGATGACATACCAAAAGATTATGAAGCGCCTGATGCGTATCTAAACGAATCAGTGGCCATCATGGTCGATATGATTAAATCGTAAGATTAATCAGTCTGTTAAAAAGCGAGCCCAAGTGGCTCGCTTTTTTTATCCGGCTAATTATTGTGATAAAGATCAATTTTTTTCGCTAAATGTAACTGTCGTGCCTAAGCTTAAAGAAAAGAGTAAGGAGCGCGCTATGAGATTGATAGTTTTATTATCACTAATTTTTAGCTTCTCGGTTCTCGCTAATGGAGTGCGAGACAATAGCGATTTGACTCAGTTTGACCAACCGTTTCTACTAGGGGATTGGTACCTTGTTAATCCGAATCCCGAACAGTCTCGAGAAAACTTTTTGGCGATCAAGCTTTCGTTAGACTCAAACTATAATTTTAAAATTGATATCCAGAAAAGGGACTATTCAGTCGACCATTGGGAAGGTTTCTATACCGCTAACGATGACACACTCATATTAGGCTTGAACACCTCTGAACCTCAGGTGTACGAGTACTCCGCGAATCATAACCTGCTCAATCTGAACGGTGTGGTTTTTACTAAAGCACTCTCTAATTCATTGGCTGGCATGTGGTCGAGTGCCCATTTAGGCGGAGATGACATGTTGACCAGCGATGTTCATCAGCTCGATTTGATTCTGCAGCCTGATTTTGTATTTATGTTCCGAGTCAGTAACGACCAGGGCGATGAAGCGATTCACAAAGGTGTTTACTACACCGAAGGCGAACATTTGGTGTTGCTGTACGAGAATGGTGAACACGAAACTCGCTACACACTTAACAGTGATACGCTGACTTTAGAAATGGAAGAAGGGGCGCTCTACGCAGTACTTAACCGAATACGTTAAAAACGCTTGGAGGATAAATGTGACCTTTGATGCGTAAATAGGCAATCAGTTTGAGTTTTACGTCAACAATAGACAAAAAACGAGGTATTTCGACATCGAGCCTCGTTTTTTTATATCCAGAGTTGTAAGCTAATACCAATTTTTAAAGGTCGGACTTCGACCTTTATACTTATCACGCCCTGTCACAGTCGGCGTGCTATTCACATGCATTCAGTCAGAAGGATTTCGACATGGCTCAGACTCCTCAAGCCAAGTACCGCAAAGATTATCAATCTCCATCACATACCATCACAGATATCGATTTGACTTTCGATCTCTACGACAACGAGACAACGGTTACTGCGGTATCGCAAGTTAAACAACTTAAAGAATCAACGACGCTTCGCTTAGATGGTGAAGACTTAAAGCTTCAAAGCATCTCAATTAATGGCGAAACCTGGACTGACTATAGCGAAGTTGAAGGTGGTTTAGAGATTCGCCAATTGCCAAGCGAGTTTGCTCTTGAGATTGTGACTCTTATCGACCCTGAAGCGAACACGGCTCTTGAAGGTCTTTACAAGTCAGGTGGCGCATTCTGTACTCAGTGTGAAGCGGAAGGTTTCCGTCGTATTACTTACTACATGGATCGTCCTGATGTATTAGCAAAATACACGACCAAAGTGATTGCTGATAAAGCGCAAAATCCGTTCCTGTTAAGTAATGGTAACCGCGTTGCAGAAGGCGAACTGGAAGGCGATCGTCACTGGGTTCAATGGCAAGACCCACATCCAAAACCAGCGTACCTGTTTGCATTGGTAGCAGGTGATTTTGATGTGCTACGCGACAAATACGTCACTCAGTCAGGTCGTAACGTAGAGCTAGAAATCTTTGTCGACAAGGGCAACCTTGATCGTGCACCACACGCAATGACGTCACTAATTAACTCAATGAAGTGGGACGAAGAGCGCTTTGGTCTGGAGTATGACTTAGACATTTACATGATTGTCGCCGTTGATTTCTTCAACATGGGTGCGATGGAAAACAAAGGTCTCAACATCTTTAACTCTAAGTTTGTTCTGGCTAATGAGAAGACCGCGACGGATACCGATTACTTAGGCATCGAAGCGGTTATTGGTCATGAGTACTTCCATAACTGGACAGGTAACCGAGTGACTTGTCGCGACTGGTTCCAGTTAAGCCTTAAAGAAGGTTTAACGGTATTCCGTGATCAGGAGTTTTCATCTGATCTTGGTTCTCGTGCTGTTAACCGCATCAACAATGTCAGAATCATTCGTGGTCCTCAGTTTGCTGAAGACGCAAGCCCGATGTCTCACCCGATTCGCCCTGACAAAGTGATCGAAATGAACAACTTCTACACTTTAACTGTTTATGAAAAAGGCAGTGAAGTGATCCGTATGATGCATACCTTATTAGGCGAAGAGGGCTTCCAGAAAGGTATGAAGTTGTATTTTGAACGCCATGATGGCACAGCTGCAACCTGTGAAGATTTTGTGTCTGCGATGGAAGATGCGAGTGGCGTTGATCTTAAGCAATTCCGCTTATGGTACAGCCAGTCGGGTACGCCAACAGTTAGTGTGACCAGCAGTTACGACGCAGAGCAACAGACTTACTCTCTAACTGTTGAGCAATCAACAGAGTCAACTCAGGATCAGGCCGACAAGCAACCACTTCATATTCCTTTTGATGTAGAACTGTATGCAGCAAATGGTGATGTTATTGAGTTACGCCGTAACGGTTGTGTGGTTGGTAATGTACTTGATGTTACTGAAGCGAAACAGACATTTGTGTTTGAAGGCGTTACAGAACAACCAGTACCTTCATTGCTACGTGAATTCTCTGCACCAGTTAAGCTAGAGTATGACTACAGCGATGAAGAGCTGACCTTCCTAATGGTGCATGCGCGCAATGAGTTTGCTCGTTGGGATGCAGGTCAAATGCTGTTGGCGAAGTACATTCGTTCAAACGTGGAGAAAGTGCAGGCGGGTGAAGAAGTAGAACTCTCTGCTGCTGTCGTTGATGCCTTCCGCGGAGTATTACTGTCTGACCAACTTGAGCCAGCGTTTATTTCAGAAGTCCTTTCGTTGCCAAGCTTTAATGAAGTCTCTGGTTGGTATAAACAAGTAGATGTAGACGCAGTAGCGAAAGTACTAAAAGCACTTAAAGTGATTCTGGCTTCAGAGTTACATGACGAGCTTAGCGCAATTTACCACAGCTCTAAACAGGAAGAGTACTCAATTGAACATGCGGCAATTGGCCAACGTTCTCTTCGTAACACCGCACTAGGATTTTTAGCTTACACCGAGCAGGGTAACGAACTTGCGAAAGCCCAGTACGCTGATGCCAACAATATGACTGACACGATTGCGGCGATGAGTGCAGCAAATAGTGCTCAACTTGAATGTCGTGAAGCACTGATGCAAGACTACAGTGATAAGTGGAAACACGATGGCTTAGTTATGGACAAGTGGTTTGCTCTTCAGGGTACAAACCCAGCTGAGAATGTGCTTGAAGTCATTAAGCAGACAATGAGCCACGAAGCATTTAGCCTTAAAAACCCTAACCGTACTCGTAGCTTAATCGGTTCTTTCCTTAACATGAACCCGGTACGCTTCCACGCTAAATCTGGTGAAGGCTATAAGTTTGCAGGGGAGATCTTACGCGAGCTAAACAGCAGTAACCCACAGGTAGCATCTCGTCTAATCGATCCTTTGTTGAAGTTCCGTAAATATGATCCTGCTCGCCAAGAGCTAATCAAGGCAGAGCTAGAGACATTAAAAGCAATGGACAACCTGGCTAAAGACCTATTCGAGAAAGTGACCAAAGCACTGGAATCGTAATCAAATTGGTCAAAACAGTAGCGCTTTTTGCGCTACTGTTTATTTATACAGTATTTTTGTTTTATTGGAAAAAGCGTTATTTTTTTAACCGATTTATGAATCAATACTACTTCACTCTTAACATCAGTTATCAAACTTTTCTTTCTCATTACAATGGTGCCGCGAGCAACATTTTAGTGGTGACAGACAATGGCTTACGCCTACAATTGCCTGCATCGCGTTTCAGGCCTTTTGTTAGTCAAATAGGGCTAAAAGGGCGTTTTAGATTAACAACTGACCAAAATAATAAGTTTTTGAAGTTAGAACTTCTGTGAGCAACTGATTTTATAGAAGTTTAAATAGAACATTAGTCACATTATCAAACATTTCACCTCTTACCACTCCTAAAAGAATTAACTATTTATCAATAAAGCTTTTACAATAAAGCGGCATTACCCGTGTTAAGCACTATGCTTACAACATCCCCAAAATACATACAATTCTAATTGTGGAGTGTGATTATGACCGCGCGTGAAACATTGATGCCGGTTCTGCTTGAAAAAGTTTATAAGCTTATTCAAGACAAACTCGAGCTTGCTCATCAACCCCTAGTCACCCAACTTGCTCAACATTTATTTAGTAACATTTCTCAGGACGATTTGGTCGAACGTAACGAATCTGACTTATATGGCGCAGTGGTTTCACTTTGGCACCATATCAATGAGAAAAAAGCTGACGATATTTCTGTTCGAGTTTTCAATCCAACCGTAAGTCGCCAAGGCTGGCAATCAACTCACACAATCGTGGAGATTGTGGTTCCTGATGGTCCGTTTTTGGTCGACTCAGTAAAAATGGCACTAAGCCGTTTGGATCTGTCATCACACTTAATGCTCCATGGTCCGACTCAGATCTCGCGTACAAAAGATGGCGAGATTACTGGCATCAACCAAGGAGAGGGCGCCCTACAGTCACTGTTCCATATTGAGGTTGACCGCCTGAGCGATAAAGAAGCAATGGCTTCACTGAAAGAGGAACTTCTGAGTATTCTTAACGACACTGGTCTGGTTGTTCAAGACTGGTTACTGATGGTTGAGAAACTGGAAGAAGTGACTGCTCAAGTAGAAGCTCAGCAGGGCAAGGTCGAGATCCAACGCGATCGTTATGACGAGTCGATCCAGTTTTTACGCTGGTTAGGAAATCATAACTTCACCTTCATGGGATATAAGGAATACGACCTTGTGTCTGTTGATGGCGACACTGAACTAAGACCTTCACCGGACAAAGGGCTTGGCCTGTTTGCAAACCGTGATCGTGTTCGTACAGTTAAACTGTCTGACTTCCCTGATTCTGCACGCCTTGAAGCGAAGAAGCCATTCTTACTTATCGTGACTAAAGGTAACCGAGCATCGCGAATTCACCGTCCGGCTTACACAGACTACATTGGCATCAAGAAGTTTGATGAAAATGGCAAGGTAATTGGTGAGCACCGATTTACTGGTCTGTATACTTCTGCGGTATATAACCAGAGCGTTGAAGGAATTCCTCTCATCCGTGAAAAAGTTGAGCGTATCCTCGAAGCAAGTCGTTACCGTGAGGGGTCATACTCTTACAAAGCACTTCACAATATCTTAGAAAATTACCCACGTGACGAACTACTGCAGGCCAAAGAAGAAGAACTGCTAGAAGTTGGTATGGGCGTTGTACAAATGCAGGACCGTGACCTGTTACGTCTGTTTGTACGTAAAGACCCGTTTGGCCGCTTCTTTAGCTGTATGGTGTATGTAACAAAAGATCGTTACAACACTGAACTTCGCCGCCAGACACAGCGCATCTTGCAGCAGTACTTCGGCTGTGAACAAGAAGTAGAATTTACTACCTACTTCTCAGAGAGCCCACTCGCTCGTACTCATTACATTGTTCGTGTTGATAACAACAACATGGACGTCGACGTTAAAACGATTGAGCAAAACTTAATGGAAGCATCTTCAACTTGGGATGATCGTTTATCAGAAGCGATCGTGGCAAACTTTGGTGAGAGTAAAGGTCTGCCTTTAGCGAAAGATTACCTGCGCGCTTTCCCACGCTCATACAAAGAAGATGTTATGCCTGGTTCTGCGGTAGCGGATATCGAACGTCTTGAAAAGCTAAGCGATGACAACAAACTTGGTATGCTTTTCTACCGTCCTCAAGAACTGGGTTCGGATTCTAAGTCTGTACGTCTGAAACTCTACCACCGTGATGAGCCAATCCACCTATCTGATGTTATGCCAATGCTTGAAAACCTTGGCCTGCGCGTGATTGGTGAATCACCATATGAAGTTCGTAAGGCGAACGGTCAAGTATATTGGATCCTCGATTTCTCTATGCTGCATAAGAGCGAGAAGACGGTTGATCTTCGTGAAGCTCGTGATCGTTTCCAACAGGCATTTGCAGCCATCTGGGCTGGTGAACTAGAAAGTGATGGCTTTAACCGTTTGGTACTTGGCGCTTCACTAACTGGTCGTGAAATCTCAATTCTTCGCGCTTATGCTCGTTACATGCGCCAGGTTGGTTTCCCATTCAGTCAACAATACATCGAAGAGACACTGAGCCATTACCCTGACTTGGCTAAAGGTCTGGTTGATCTGTTTGCTAAACGCTTTGAACCAAAATTCAAAGGCAGCCAGAAAGGTCAAAATGATCTGATTGCTAAGATTACTGAGCAACTTGATCATGTAGAAAGCCTGGATGATGACCGTATTATCCGTCGCTACATGGAAATGATCACCGCAACGCTGCGTACCAACTACTATCAAGTAGATGACAACAAGCAGTTTAAGCCGTGGCTATCATTGAAGATGAAGCCAAGTGATATTCCTGAAATTCCTCAACCAGTTCCTGCGTTTGAGATCTTCGTTTACGCACCGGACATTGAAGGTGTTCACCTGCGTGGCGGTAAAGTTGCTCGTGGTGGTCTGCGTTGGTCAGATCGTCAGGAAGACTTCCGTACAGAAATTCTTGGTCTGGTAAAAGCACAGCAAGTTAAGAACACGGTTATCGTTCCTGTAGGTGCAAAAGGTGGCTTCGTTTGTAAACGTCAGCACACGCTAAGTGGCCGTGACGAGATCTTTGCTGAAGGTCAACGTTGTTACAAACGCTTTATCCGCGCACTACTTGATGTCTCTGACAACATCATTGAAGGTGAGGTGGCTCATCCGAAGAATGTTGTGCGTCACGATGAAGATGATCCGTACTTGGTTGTAGCTGCCGATAAGGGCACAGCGACATTCTCGGATCTGGCAAACTCAGTTTCTGAAGAGTACAACTTCTGGCTGGGTGATGCATTTGCTTCTGGTGGTTCGAATGGTTACGACCACAAAGCTATGGGCATCACGGCTAAAGGTGGTTGGGAATCAGTGAAACGCCATTTCCGTGAAATGGGAATTAACTGTCAGACTACCGACTTCACTGCAATCGGTGTAGGTGATATGGCAGGGGATGTATTTGGTAACGGTATGCTGCTGTCTAAGCACATCCGTCTGCAGGCTGCATTTAACCACATGCACATCTTCATTGATCCTAATCCGGATTCAGCTTCAAGCTGGGAAGAGCGTAACCGTCTATTCAACTTACCTCGTTCAAGTTGGGAAGATTACAATGCTGAACTGATTTCTGCTGGTGGCGGTATCTTCTCGCGTCGTGCTAAGTCGATTGCACTAACGCCAGAAATTCAGAAGATGCTACGCACTAAGAAAGCATCTGTAGCGCCAAACGATTTGATCAAAATGCTGCTATCAATGGAAGTGGATCTTCTATGGAATGGTGGTATCGGTACTTACGTTAAAGCCGCAAGTGAAACACACACTGATGTTGGCGACCGTGCTAATGATGTACTGCGTATTGATGGCCGCGACCTGAAAGCGAAAGTTGTTGGTGAAGGTGGTAACTTAGGTATGACTCAGTTAGGGCGTATTGAATATGCTCTTAACGGTGGTCGTGTCAATACCGACTTTGTCGATAACGTTGGTGGTGTAGACTGTTCAGATAACGAAGTTAACATCAAGATCTTCCTCAATGGTCTGGTGACTAATGGTGATCTTACCGTTAAGCAGCGCAACAAGATCCTTGAGTCGATGGAAGACGAAGTCGGCGAGATTGTACTTGATGATGCTTACTGTCAGGCTGAATCAATCTCAGTGACTGAGCAACAGGGCACTTCACTGGTTAAAGAGCAAATTCGCTTTATCCATACTATGGAAAAAGCGGGTCACCTTGACCGTGCACTGGAATACATTCCTGACGACGAAACGCTATTAGAGCGTGAGAAGCAGGGTATGGCACTGACTCGTCCAGAACTTTCAGTACTTGTTGCATACGGTAAGATGGTTCTTAAAGAAGAGTTGGTACACGAAGACATCGCTAATGACGACTTCCATGCTCAACAGCTAACCAACTACTTCCCAACAGAGTTACGCCGTAACTATTCAGCCCAGATGGACAACCATCCACTGCGCGCTGAGATTATTGCTACCGCTCTTGCAAACCAAATGGTTAACGAGATGGGATGTAACTTTGTTACTCGTCTGCAGGAAGAGACGGGTGCACACGTGGTTGATATCGCAAATGCTTATGTGGCTTCACGTGAAATCTTCGGTCTTGGCAATGTTCTGAAACAGCTTCGTGAACTGGATAACACGGCAACTACGGTAGCTCAGTACGACATGATGTTCTACGTGCGTCGTACGCTACGTCGTCTGTCTCGCTGGTTGCTACGTAACCGTAATGGTCGTCAATGTGTTAAAGCTCTGATTGAACTTTATCAAGGTGATGTAGAAACGATCAAACAACATCTGGATGAGATGTTGGTTCCTTCAGAAGTTGAAGAGCACAACGAAATGGCTCAGGCTTGGATCGAACAGGGTATTGATGCTGAACTGGCTAATTATGTAGCGCGTCTGTCTAGCCTATACTCAGTACTGGATATATCCACAGTGGCTCGTGAAAAAGGCAAAACTGTCGAACAGAGTGCTAAGTTGTACTACAATCTGGGCGATCGTCTGTCACTGCACTGGTTCTTGAAACAGATCAATGGTCAGGCGGTGGATAACCACTGGCAAGCGTTAGCTCGAGCAGCTTTCCGCGAAGATCTTGATTGGCAGCAACGTCAGCTAACCGGTCAGGTACTAAGCTGTGGCTGTGCTCCAGAGGATCTTGATGTGATGAAAGCACTCGATGACTGGATCGTGACCAATGAAATCTCACTGCATCGTTGGGAAAACATTCTCAATGAATTCAAGGTGGGTTCAGTGCACGAGTTCGCGAAATTCTCTGTTGCTTTACGCGAACTGATGCTGTTAAACCTCAATTGTTCAGCAAATGAGTAAACGATTGCTATAATTCGTTGAATTAATCGGTAAAACATTTAATAATACAGCCCCGTTTACACGGGGCTTTTTTCTTTCGGAGGCACAATGCTTTACCGTCTAGCCAGAACTGGCTTTTTCCAACTTGATGCCGAAAAGGCACATGATCTTGCGATTCAAAACTTCAAACGTTTTACTGGTACTCCAGTTGATCTTCTTTATCGCCAACAACTACCACACCGTCCCGTCGAATGTATGGGTCTGACCTTCCGTAATCCAGTCGGCCTTGCTGCTGGTCTTGATAAAAACGGCGAGTGTATTGAAGCATTTGATGCAATGGGCTTCGGCTTTGTCGAAGTAGGGACAGTGACACCGCGTCCACAATCTGGAAATGATAAGCCACGTTTGTTCCGTCTGGTTGAAGCTGAAGGCATTATCAACCGTATGGGCTTTAACAACCTAGGCGTTGATAATCTGGTTGAGAATGTTAAGAAAGCGAAGTTCGATTGCGTACTTGGCATTAACATCGGTAAGAATAAAGACACTCCAATCGAAAAGGGTGCGGAAGATTACCTGATTTGTATGGAAAAAGTGTACGAGCACGCTGGTTACATCGCAGTAAACATCTCGTCACCAAACACTCCGGGTCTACGCTCACTTCAGTATGGTGAAGCACTGGATGAACTACTGTCAGAGCTAAAGGCGAAACAAGCGGAACTTGCTGAAAAATATAGTAAATATGTACCGCTGGCACTAAAGATCGCGCCGGATCTTAGTGACGATGAGATCAAACAGATCTGCCAGTCTCTACTGACTAATAATATCGATGCGGTAATTGCGACTAACACAACATTAGATCGTTCAATCGTTGAAGGCATGAAACATGCGAACGAGGCGGGTGGTCTAAGTGGTCGACCTGTACAGTCTCGCAGTACTGAAGTTGTTCGCCGTCTACACGAAGAACTTAAAGACCAAATCCCTGTGATTGGGGTAGGTGGTGTTGATTCTTATGTTGCAGCAAAAGAGAAGATGATGGCAGGTGCTAAACTGGTTCAGGTTTATTCTGGCTTCATTTACCACGGTCCTGCACTAGTACGTGATATCGTAAAAAACCTATAGAAGTTTAAGAGGTTAGTGACATTGTCACTAATTCTAAATCTATTATCTACACTCTATTTTGAGAGGAAATGAATTTTCATTTCCTCTTTTTTTTCGTCTCTGAGCTAATAAAATCCACAAATACTACTTGGAAAGGTAATTAAGCGTTTTACCTAATTTCATACCACTAACAGAGATGGAACGATGCTTAAACCCAATGACAAATGGACTTGGTACTATGATGACGCAGAACAGCATCTAATGTTGGATCTGGGTGATGATATGGTATTTAAGACCAACCTTCCTCGTAAGCTAGTTGTCGATTGTGCAATTGGCGTTAATGAATTCTCTGTAGATGATGCATCTGCATTCCAGACATACAAAGAACAAATCGCTTTATTAGGCTTAAGTGAGCCTAGACAAGCTGAACTCGCTTTGTACTGTGTCGCAGCAAAACGTTTCCATAAACCAGTCCAACCTAAGAGCTGGTTCTTTGACAACCTTTCAGATGGACAAATGACTCCAGAAGAGGGTGATTTGATTCGTTTAAGCAATTCCTATAGTGATGGCTACTTTATCGTATTAGAGGTAGGAGAGTGCGCGAGTCTTTGCGCTTCTGTCTGCCTGGAAGAGTTTGCCCTGAACGGTTCAAAATGCCTTCAGTTTGGCCAGGCGATTAAAGTGATGCACGACAGACTTGTTATCTGCAACCACCATTTTCATGCTCAACCAATCGCCTTGGTTAGCTAATCATTAGACTTTATCGTTCCTTTGTTTCATTTCCCGCCAGCTATAAGCTGGCTTTTTTTTGCCTTCAATTTACCCATTCTGTTCACTGCTAGAGCTATTTCACATGTGAGCTCAGTACAAATTTTAAGCGAATAGTGCGCTTATTTTTCAGTCAATTTGCCTCGTTAATAGGGTAAATAGCTATCTAAATTCCCCATTTAGCCAAAATCTGTAACTAAATTTCAGTTAAAAACACCTCTGGTATATACCAATTTTGGTGCGAATAAGTATTCACTTCGTCTTGAGGCCAGTTTCAACGGTAAAAAGCCCATGATTTGAATTGATGTAGATGAAAGTTGGTGACAAGAGAGCAACAGGTCACGAAATGTACGTTTGATGAGTTAATTGAAGGTAAATTCTGGAATGGACTAACGATGAACTAATGATGTCGGGTATAATGCGGGGTCATTTTCTACTGAATTAAAACATCACTATGCATCAATATCTTGCGGTTACGTCCAATGGTCTAGAAAACCTATTGGTTGACGAGCTAACTAAGCTAGGGATCAGCGACGCTAAACCTGTGCAGGCGGGCGTACGTTTCAAGGCGAGCAACGAGCAGATTTATCGCGTCTGTCTATGGAGCCGTCTGGCTTCACGTTTTGTTCGTGTACTATCTGAGTTCACATGTAACGATGATATGGATCTGTATCTAGCGTCTTCAGCAGTGAACTGGGTGAATCAATTCCATAGCTCGAAGAAGTTTGTCGTTGATTTTAACGGTACGAACCGCGAAATCCGTAACAGCCAGTACGGTGCAATGAAAGTTAAAGATGCGGTAGTGGACAGCTTTGAGAAAAAGAACCTGCCACGTCCTTCGATCAGTAAAGATCAAGCAGATCTTCGCATTCATGTTCGCTTACATAAAGATAAAGCTATCCTTGGTATCGATATGGTAGGCGGGGGTTTGCATCAACGTGGTTACCGACCTGCATCAGGCCGTGCTCCTTTACGTGAGACTCTGGCAGCAGCGATTATCCTGCGTAGTGGGTGGGACACTGATAAGCCTCTATTAGACCCAATGTGTGGCTCTGGTACGCTACTTATTGAAGCGGCCATGATGGCTGCAAATATGGCACCAGGTGTAAACCGTGCTAAGTGGGGCTTTGAGTCACTAGAAGACTTCGAACCTGAGTTGTGGGCAGAGATTAAATCTGAGGCTAGTGTACAAGCTCGCCGTGGTGTCAATAAAACTGACACCAAGTTTTATGGCTTCGATAATGACTCACGCGTATTGAAAACTGCTCAAGATAACGCTCGTCGTGCAGGTGTTGAGTCATTGATTGAATTCAAACTTGGTGATGCTGCGGAAGTTAAGCGTCCTGAAGGCTTCGAAGCAGGGGTCATTGTATCTAACCCGCCATATGGTGAGCGTCTAGGTACTCAACCAGGCTTAATTGCTCTATATACCGCATTTGGTGCTCAGCTTAAGTCAGAGTTTGGTGGCTGTCAGGCATCGATTTTCTCTAGCTCAGACGAATTATTAAGCTGTTTACGTATGCGTGCAGACAAACAGTTTAAATTGAATAATGGTGCGTTACCGTGTCACCAAAAGAACTACTCGATCAGTGAGCGCGTGGCACAAGACTCAAGTGACAATGTAACTGAATCTTTGGTTGCTCCAGACTTTTCAAACCGTCTAAAGAAAAATATTGCTAAAATCGGCAAGTGGGCGCGTAAAGAAAAACTCGATTGTTACCGTATCTATGATGCAGATTTGCCTGAATACAACGTTGCTATCGATGTGTATTTGGATCAACTGGTCATTCAGGAATACGCAGCACCAAAGAATATCCCTGAAGAGAAAGCGAAACGTCGCCTAACGGATATTATTCGTGCCACGATTCAGGTTACCGAAACTCCTGCTAATAAAGTGGTACTAAAAGTTCGCGAAAAGCAGAAGGGACGTTCTCAATATCAGAAGCTATCACAGCAATCAGAAACACTGGTTGTTAATGAGTATGGCGTGAAGCTATCGGTTAACCTACACGACTACCTAGATACCGGTTTGTTCCTTGATCATAAGATCACGCGCCGTAAGCTTGGTGAGATGGCTCAGGGCAAAGATTTCCTTAACCTGTTCGCTTACACCGGTTCTGGTACCGTTCATGCTGCATGTGGTGGTGCTAAATCAACCACTACGGTTGATATGTCTAACACTTACCTTGAGTGGGCGAAAGAGAACATGAAGCTCAACGGTCAGGTAGGTCGCCAGCACCGCTTTGAACAGGCGGACTGCTTACAATGGCTAGAGACTTCGACTGCTCAGTTTGATCTTATCTTTATTGATCCTCCGACGTTTTCCAACTCGAAACGTATGGAACAGAGCTTTGACGTCCAGCGCGACCATATCCAGCTAATGAAGAACCTTAAGCGTCTGCTGCGTGCTGGTGGCACAATTGTGTTCTCAAACAACAAACGTCACTTCAAAATGGATTTAGAAGCGCTTGAGCAACTAGGGCTTGAAGCGAAGAACATTTCTCACCAAACACTACCGCTGGATTTTGCACGTAATAAGCATATCCACAACTGTTGGGTGATAACTCACAAGGACTAACAGTAAACGTGATTACGTTATACAGTACAGAAGGGTGCCATCTGTGTGAGATGGCATTTGCCCTGACTCAACAACTCAATATTTCCACTCAAATCGAGATTGTCGACATAGCGTTCGATGATGAGCTATTTTCTCGTTACGGCGTCACGATTCCCGTGCTGAATTATCAAGGCAAAGAGTTAAATTGGCCGTTTGATTTGGAACAGTTACAAGTTTGGTTAAGCGATAATGGCATTACTTACAATTAATAACGGATTGCTGGCTTATGGCGATCACCCTCTATTAGACAACGCAGACTTCGCACTCCAGACTAATGAACGTGTCTGTTTGGTTGGCCGTAACGGTGCGGGTAAATCGACCCTGATGAAGGTTCTGGCTGGCGAGGTGATTCTCGATGACGGTAAGCTAACCGTTACTCAGGACGTGGTAGTTTCACGTTTAGAACAGGATCCTCCGCGTAATGAGCAGGGAACGGTATTCGATTATGTTGCTGGTGGTCTGGCGGAAGTCGGCGAGCAGTTGAAGATCTATCAAGATCAGCTCGATCTGATTGCACACGATGCGTCAGAGAAAAACATTAATAAACTGGCTCGTATTCAGGAACAGCTTGAACACTCCGGTGCCTGGCGCTTTGAGGACCGCATCAAGAACGTGATGGATGCGCTTAAACTTGATGGCCACACCAAACTTACTGATTTGTCTGGTGGCTGGCAGCGTAAAGCAGCGTTAGCTCGTGCTTTGGTGCGCGATCCGGACGTTCTGCTGCTTGATGAGCCAACCAACCACCTTGATGTCACCACCATTGAGTGGCTAGAAAACTTCCTGAAAGATTTCCGCGGCTCAATCATCTTTATTTCTCACGACCGTGCCTTTATTAAATCGATGGCAACACGCATCGTCGACCTTGATCGTGGCAAGTTAGCCTCATTCCCTGGTAATTACGACAACTACCTGGTGGAAAAAGAGGAGATGTTACGCGTCGAGGAGATGCAGAACGCAGAGTTTGACAAAAAGCTTGCTCAGGAAGAAGTATGGATTCGTCAGGGGATCAAAGCACGTCGTACCCGTAACGAAGGCCGTGTTCGTGCGCTTAAGAAGCTGCGTGAAGAACGACAGGACCGTCGTGAAGTGCAGGGCAAGGCTAACATTCAAATCGACGACGCTTCACGTTCAGGCAAGATCGTCTTTGAAGCGCAAAACATTGAATATAGTATCGATGGTAAGTCGATCGTCAAAGATTTCTCGTTCAATATCATGCGTGGTGATCGTATTGCACTGATTGGCCCTAACGGCTGTGGTAAGAGTACCTTGCTTAAGCTGCTACTGGATGAGCTTAAACCGCAAAACGGTAAGCTTCACTGCGGAACTAAGCTAGAAGTAGCGTATTTCGACCAGTACCGTGAAGTGCTTGACCCTGAGAAATCGGTTATCGACAACCTCGCTGATGGTAAGCAAGAGGTCATGGTTGGTGGTCGTCAGCGTCATGCGCTGAGCTACCTGCAAGACTTCTTGTTCGCACCGCACCGCGCCAGAACACCGGTTAAAGCTTTATCTGGTGGTGAAAAAAACCGACTTCTTCTCGCCCGTATCTTCCTTAAATCCAATAACTTACTGGTACTCGATGAACCAACCAACGATTTGGACATCGAAACATTGGAACTTTTAGAGGATTTACTTGCCAACTATCAGGGTACATTGTTGTTGGTTAGCCACGATCGTCAGTTCGTTGATAACACTGTGACCACAAGCTGGATCTTTGAAGGCAACGGCGTGATTGAAGAATTCGTCGGTGGTTATCATGACGCTCAGCAACAACGTCTTCAGGTTCAGAAAGCGCGTAACACTGAAAAAGTCGCGCCGACGGCCAAACAGGTTGAGGAAACTCCCAAAACCGCTGTAACAAAGAGCAAACCTAAGAAGTTATCTTATAAACTACAGCGCGAGTTAGAAGCATTGCCAGCGAAACTAGAAGAGTTAGAGGCCGATATTGAAAACTTGCAAGAGCAGGTTAACAACGCTGATTTCTTTTCTAAGCCAGTAGAGCAGACGCAACCAGTATTAGATAAGCTAGCTGCAACAGAGCAGGAGCTTGAGATTGCTTTCGAACGCTGGGAAGAGCTCGAAGCAATGCAACAGGAAAGTTAAGATTAATGAGTAGTAATATTTTCAAAGTTTCACTAGTGGCAGCGACCGTTGCAGCCTCTTTCGGCGCGAATGCGGCGCTGTATAACGTCTATCTGGAAGCTCCGGAAGGGACCAGTTCTAGCCTGCAGACCTACGGTGTAGCCATTGCTCCCAACGCAACAGTCTGTTGGAGTAACGCGTGTTCAGAATCCACGTCTGTGATGGCGACGGAAGTTAAGCGTTATAGAGAAGGCTATCAGTACCGTGATGAATCACCGTTTTTCTTGCCGTTTGGTTACGACTATTTAGAAGATAATCTTGATGGCTTCAGAAGCTATTGTCGTAATTACTTAGGTTATACCGATACATTATGTGATGACTGGGGTACTCAGCAGTACACTAACGGTTACAAAAAAGAACAAGATGGTGACTATGCGGGTTCAATTGCTTATCTAGATGGAACGCAACTTTCGTATTCCCAAAACACCGTTGTGAATAGTATTGATGATTCAGGTGATACTGTTGGTAACACTAATAATGGTGCAACCAATAGAATGTTAGCCTTCGTTGATGTCGAGCAAGACGAGTTTAAACCTGCCGATACTTCTGACTTTGAAGAGTCGCATGCTTGGGCTAAGAAAAACCTCAACGGTACTGATTACGTTGTAGGTAGTATCACACGTGACAACGCAGGTACTTCTATCGAACGTACATCTAAGGCAACGGTTTGGAAAGACATCGGTGGTGGTTCTTTCGATGAAGTTGAAATTTCTTGGAGCAGTGCAGCAGCTCGCGATCGTTATATGCCGCAAGGTAGTGCTCGCGATATCATGTATGATGCAGGAACAACGACATACTATGCAGTCGGATACAACTCTGATAGTAATGAGCGCTTACGTGCTGCTGTCTTTGAGTCTAGTGACGGAACAACCTGGACCTCATCGTTTGTCGATGACTTCCCTTATGAAGAAAGTGAGTACGCAAACCAAACTCTACAAGCAGTCAACGATAATGGTATAGCGATTGGTACAGCGAAACTGAATCAGGCACTTAACGGCGCATACGCGAACACCTTGTTTTACGTGAATAGCCTGAGTTCGCCAACTTACAAAGCCTTCAGTGGTAGCATCTTCTTTAGCGGCGCTAACGGCAAAGCAGGTAACATCAACAACCACAACGACGTGGTTGGTGCCATTGATTTTGAAAGTCATAAAGAGACCAACGGTAAACCACGTGCAAAGCGTGCATTTATTGCTAACCTGGGTACCACAAGTGATTCAGCACCAATCGGCGGCGTAGCCCGTTACCTTGATGATCTAACTTATGGTTCTGGCGCTTCAACTAATAATAATCAGTACCGTATTATCGAAGCGGCTGATATTAATGATGCCGGTATTATTGCTGCTACTGCACTTTACTGTTCTGGTGGTTTCGATAGTGAAGCGATTGATGCGGACTGTAGTTCAGGAGGCTCGTATGTTGGTGTTAAGCTTGTGCCGATCAATGGTCAGACGGCAAATGATATCAGCGCGCGCCCAGTAGCTCAGGAGACTATTGAGCGTCAGGGCGGCACGATTGGCTTTATCACTCTGACTCTATTAGGTTTACTCGGGTTCCGTAAGAAATAGGTTAAATTTTCAACAAGGGCACAGGTTCACAGTTTTGGATCTGTGCCTTTTTTATACCTTGAATAAAGGCTCATTTTGATCGAATCTTAATGGTGAAGTCATAAAAGCTTCATTTCTATCGCCTAGTACTGTGCTAACGATAGTCAGTCGGAGATAGATAAAGTAGTACGTTAAGAAACATTTTATGTATGAGGACGACACTATGAAGAGACAAAAGCGTGACCGCTTAGAAAGAGCTCAATCTCAAGGTTACAAAGCGGGCCTAAATGGCCGCTCAATGGAGGCATGTCCATACCAGCAGATGGATGCTCGATCTTATTGGCTTGGTGGTTGGCGCGATGCCAGGGAAGATAAACACTCTGGTCTCTACAAATAACACTCAATCTCCACATACGATATAGGATTTAGCCCCGCAAGGGGCTTTTAAATAGTAGCTTAACGCACTATAACTAAATGGTTAGGCAATAAAAAAGCGACTCAAGTGAGTCGCTTTTAAACAATCATGAAGATTAGAATGAAGATGTATCTTGGAACAGACCAACTTTAAGGTCTTTCGCTACATAAATCTCTTTACCATCTACCAGTACACGGCCGTCAGCAAGACCCATTACCAGTTTACGGTTAACAACGCGCTTCATGTGAATTTCGTATGTTACTTTCTTAGCAGTAGGTAGGATCTGGCCAGTAAACTTAACTTCACCAACACCTAGTGCACGGCCTTTACCTTTGCCGCCAACCCAACCAAGGAAGAAACCAACTAGCTGCCACATCGCATCAAGGCCTAGACAGCCTGGCATTACTGGGTCACCAGGGAAGTGGCAATCAAAGAACCATAGATCCGGAGTAATATCTAGCTCTGCTAGGATAAGACCCTTACCGAAATCACCTTCAGTTTCTGACATTTTAGTGATGCGATCCATCATTAGCATGTTAGGTGCTGGAAGCTGAGGGTAACCCTCACCAAATAGCTCACCTTGGCTAGACGCTAGAAGATCTTCACGGTTATAAGAATCACGTTTGTTTTGCATTATCAATTACTCCAAATTTTGATAGCAGCATGTTAGTGAACACGTGTACGCTAAACAACTCCGATCAGTAAAAATATGAGCAAAAACTCGGTTAAAACAACCAGTTTTTGATGCGTTCCACAATTCCTTGTGGGTGTTCATGTCTTTCAAAGTTTTCAATACGTTGCGCGATTCTACTGATCACGCTTTCCTCGTCTTCACCACGGAAAGGCTTACCCATGATGATAGGGATAGCTTCATCAACCGTAGAGACAGACCAGATATGGAAATCGTTATTTTTAATACTCTCTACCACATCCTTATTAAGCGATAGATGCTTTAAGTTAGACTTGGGCAGAATCACCCCTTGTTCGCCAGTCAGACCATTGTGCTTACATACGTGGTAGAAGCCTTCAATCTTCTCGTTTAATCCACCTACGGCTTGCACGCGACCAAACTGGTCGACAGCGCCAGTTACCGCGATCTGCTGATTGATTGGGTATTCAGAAAGGGCACTTACAAACGAACACAGCTCGGCTAATGTTGCGCTGTCGCCATCGACTTCACTGTACGACTGTTCAAACACAACCGAAGCAGAATAAGGCAAAGGCTCTTCCAGCTTAAGTGCACTGCTGACAAACGCCTGCATGATCATCATACCTTTGGCGTGAAGGTTGCCACCGAGTTCAGCTTTACGCTCAACATCAGAAATATCGCCGTCACCAAAATGAATAACACATGAGATACGAGCGGGTTCGCCGTAAGACATAGGGTGGCCTGGAACGTCAATCACGGTGAGTCCGTTAACCTGACCAATACATTCACCTTCGGTTTCGATAATAACCTGACCATCGGTGATGTCGGCAAGGGCACGTTCAGGAAGATAAGCTTCACGCTGATACTTGTTATCAATCGCTTGGTCGAGATCTTGCTCAGAAATCACCTTATTGTTCGATGTCAGCAGTGCTTCCTGCAGTAAAGACAAGTACCAAAGCGTTTCAATCGGCATGTAGTGCTGATCTTCGGTGTAGCGGGCTCCTGCAATCATAAGACGGTGAATTGCGCCAAAAGAGAGCGTAGGGAGCTGGTACTGTTCGACCAGCCAAGAGATATAACCTAAATAGGTCTCTATGCTGCTTTTGTTAAGCGGTAACTGTTGCTCAATTTCGGTAAACATCGACAGGCCACAATAGAGCTCAGGCTCGATGTATTCAAAATCTGCGATTTGATGACGGTCACCGACCAGAATGATCTTTACCTGATATGCCTGACTAGGTGCCTGACTGGCAATTTTGCGCGGATCGGCATTCACCGGGCTAATTTCTTCCCCGAGAACTGCCGCTTTGAGCATCTGCCAACTGGCTGGGTTTGCCAACAAGAGACTAACCGGCATGATGAGGTAGCCACCATTGGCCTTATCTAACAGGCCTTCGACTTTAGTGACAATGTCACCTTTATCATTGCAGGTGTATGAACCAGTCAGTGCCGCGAGTTCTAGTGACTCAGTGGTGATGACCGGCTTAGTGCGATCGGTCTTGAGAAGACTTTGTTTGACGATATTGCGATAGAAGGCGTTGTCTACTGTATTAACCACAAGTATGCGATTAAAGCCGTTTAAACTACACAATGTACTTAGTGCTTGTTTTAGGCGAGGCTGGATATCGTAGAAGTCGACTTTTTCCAACTCGTTAAAGCGTTTAATCTGAGCATCGTATTGCGAATATTGTGGAGTTACAGCATGCCAGCTTTCTTGGTTCATCAATTCAATTCATGTACGGAAAATTGAGCGGAATTATATAGAAAAATGCTTCTGGTATATATAGATAATTTTATCTAATGATCTTGATCGCTTTTCGATTACAATAGGGATTGTAACTTAGGAGATATAGGGTTACGCTGTCACCTTAAACGATAACGGAATGGCTTTGCAATGAAATATCAACAGCTTGAAAACCTAGAGTGTGGTTGGAAATGGAATTACTTGATCAATAAATGGAAGGCGGGAGAAGCGATCACTTGCCACATCGATACAAGTGAAGCCGACGCAGCAGTCAACGAATTGCGCCAGTTGGAGCACCAACCTGTTAAGGTAATCGAGTGGATTGAAACTCACATGGCTCCTGAGCTTGATAACAAACTCAAGCAGGCGATTCGTGCCAAACGTAAACGTCATTTCAACGCAGAGCAGATACATACCAAAAAGAAATCTATCGATCTCGACTACCGTGTCTGGGAGAAACTGTCGCACCGAGCCAATGAACTTGGCTGTACGTTATCTGATGCGATTGAATACTTGCTTTCTGAAGCCTCACGAAGCGAAAAGGCGAGCAAAGCCGTAACCAGCCTCAAAGAGGATCTAAGTAAGCTGCTCGACTAATAAGGAGAGACTCATGCTATACGTTATTCTGATCGCGACTGTCATCATCTTCTGGTTGGTGGCGGTTGATAGGCCTGTGCTAAGAGTGACATTTTCTGACGGTAAAATAACCAAAGAAAAAGGGCACTTTCCACCGAGCTTTAAGCACAACGTATTGGAGATTGCCGAGCGCACTCCATTCAGCGGTGAACTTAAAGTTTATCAACAACGAACTGGGACTAAGCTTGTTATGTCCAAGCAAGTTCCAAAGAAAGTCCAACAGCGCATTCGCAATGTCTTTCCATTTCAGGGCTTTAGTAGCAAAGGCAAAAAACGCAGCGGATAAGTTCGCTTCGCGTTGTCGTTAATCTTCCTCCCAATCTAGGTACATTTCTCATTCTCTTGCTATAGTTGAAAAGGCTACAGCAAGAGATGTACATCTCACATCTTGTGCAAGTTATTGGCTAAAGTCTCATACTTCGATATCGCCATATAAGGTATACTATTCCTTATTTCAGCCTATTGTTTCATTAAGCCAAATCAAAACAGAGAACATGTCAAACCAGTTAATTACCAATAAAGTATACAACAGCGAAGCAAACGATTTAGCGCACAAGATAGCTTTGCAGACCAGAGCTCGACACGCTAAGTGGTTGGTGAGCCTGAAATATATCCTTGACCAGTCAGATGTCGATAATGCACTCAGTCGCCAAAGTGAGTTTTGTGACAGTGTCATTCTTAAAGAAGAAGAGCGTATAACCGAGAACCAGCGCCTGCTACTAGAGTGTGAAAGTTCAAAAGTAGAAGAGCGCCGTAAAGCGGTTGAAGAAAGACAAAAGGTTTTTGGCCAGGTGGTAGCGGATATTGCCAGTCACGCTGAGAAAAGCATGATAGAAAAACTCTCTCAGATGACACCGATGCAACTGTTCGGAAAATTCCCAGACTTCTCTTACTTCCTTAGTACCGCTTACTCACCGTCACTCACTTTTCCAAAACTCTCAGTTCTCACTACCAATGACAACGCACTTAAATCAAACGTCATAGCGTTGGTTAACAATCCAAAATTCTGCGGAAGATTAGGCAAGTCAGTAAGAAGCCTGCAAGATCCGCTGGCTGCGATTGGCACTCTTGGCATCGATAACTCAGTACTGTTATTTCCCATCCTGATGGCCAAGCCACTGTTACGCTGGCACGATCCAGTAACCAAAAGCATCGCGCCTAAGTTATGGCAGCATATGATCTTGACGGCAAATGTCACCAGACTTCGACTTGAACAGTCAAACTACAAGAACCCGCAGCAGGGTATCTTAATTGGTGTGTTACGAACAATTAGCCACTTTGCGATCGTTAACCACTTCAGCCAACTATTCGAAGATGCTCAAATCGAAAGGATGCAGTATTTCCGAGAGCAGAACATGCGCGAAGAGTACTATGCATGTGGCGAGATAAAACCAGACTTAAGTATCTTACCTAATGTCATTAGTAGCTTAGAGCAAAAGCTGACGCAGAAGGTGATTGATGCCATTGAGTGGACACCATTTACCTTCCCACTTAAGAACGCACTTCAAGAAGACTTAGATAACATTGCAGTTCTTGAACGAGGTGAAGCGGGGGTCGCTTTGGCACAGGCTCAAGCTTATGCCATGTTTGATACACTCGATCGCAGCGGTGTGTTTGTCGAAAAACATAAACCATTCTGGTTTGCTCACGTGCAAATGCCGCCGGAGGCACTGAATGCGATCAGGGATAAGCATCCTGGTAAGATAGAACTTGCGAAGTAACCTACCTTTTACGCACTATAACTAAACAACCTTGCCTTAATTGATGAATCTTACTGGGTTTGAGCTTCTAATTGTGTTAAATGACGACATGTGACAAGGTCACTAACTAGGTGGGTAGTGATACGCTTCTGAAACACGCTGTTGCCGGGAAATCATTAACCTTTGCTAAATCTAATTTAGCAATGAAGTTATTATGTTCAATATACGTTGTGGTCTGTTTGGGTTCGTATTACTAGTAATGGCAACTGGATCTCAAGCCGACGAAAAAGACTACAAATTATCGCCATTTCTCGGTCATAAAGAGGGTTATCAACTACCCACCAACGAGCCCAAAAACAGTGCACCTAAAGGCAGTATGCTAGGTGTGTTTGCAGGACTAGAGTTAAGCCGCTCTTACAGTTGGGACATTGGCTTTCAACAGCGCAATGACTTGCAAACCATTAACGACGCACGTACGTCTGTGTTCGAAAGTGCAGTTAAGTATGACTACATACTACAAAACAACTACAGTATTTACGGCCGTTTAGGTGCGGCCTACTGGGATATGGATGTAACCAACTCGCATTTGAAGGGTGTTTCTCCAATGGCTGAGCTTGGTGTGAGTTATTGGTTTCCGAAGAACTTCAGGATTTCGGGTGGTTATCAATACATTGATAACATCGCAAACTATAACAGCCACATGTTGCTTGTGAGTGCTGCGTTTACGTTTGGTGCTGTAAATCGACCAATCCCAGGTGCAGATGAAGTGATCAATCAATATGAACTTGAGCCAGTGGTTGCCAAAACATCCACCGTTCTACAAAAACCAACAAACGCGATATATTTTGATACCGACAGCTACGCGATTGACGGCGAATGGGTAGTAGAGAAAAAAGCGCAGCGAATTATTTGTTTATTGCGTAAATATCCAGAGTCAAAAGTTGACCTGATCGGCCATACAGATGCGGAAGGCACTGCCGATTACAACCAAAATCTGTCTGAGCATAGAGCTCAAGCGGTGGCAAATTGGTTAATGACTAAAGATATTGCTCAAGAGCAAATTAGTTTGCAAGGAGTCGGCGACACTCAGCCTGCTTCATCGAACCTTACTCCGGAAAGTCGCGCTCTTAACCGACGTGTTGAGATGGAATTGAAGGGCATCAATGACAATGAAATGTGCGAATAACCAAGAGCCAGGCATCACGTTTAGAAAACCACTGACGGGTTCTACAAACGAAAAGAATGGTCACGCTGAGACGAATTATTTACTCCATTCAGAAAATAATCGGCTGCATTTAGATCGTTCAATTGCTCAGTATCGGGAATATTCAATGCTCATCGAGCACAACTTAGAGTAGGAGAGAGTACAGCTTTCTCCCTTTAAATGGCATTTAATAGCTTAATTATTTTACATTAGCATGGCTCTGATTTAACTCCATTTATTCCTGTTAGCCCAATTAATTACTCTTATTTATCATATAGAACTCTGTAAAACGGCTAAAAGTCACTCTTAAATTACTCATAGCTTTCGACTACCCACAACAACAAAGGTACGAATAACGATGAGTATCCAATCTCCGTCTCAACGGCAACTAGAGCGTCAGACCATCGGCGTCCAATTTCTTCAAGAGCTGTTTGAACAGGCTCGGCTAGCAGTGAAAGTTTCACCGTTAGATGAAAAGGCTTACCAATCTCTGATGTATGACGAAAGTCAGGTCCTAAACTGGCTCAATCATTACCCCTTATATTGTTTTAAAGAGCGAGCATTCCACTTGGGGATTCAGCGCGTCAAGTCAGATGCAGGCGAAGAAGTGATGATAGGGATCTACGATAGTCGAATCGGGAAGCTACATATTTTATTGCTTGAACCCTTGAGTGAGCCGGCTGGGAGCGAATTGCCAGAGCGATTGATGGCGATTGTAACTTACGTGGCGATTTATTTTCCTGACAGTATCGGAGTCTACCTGATTGACCCGCCCAAACCTTTTTTGTCCAATTATGGTGTCTACGGTTACAAGATATTAAGCAGCGAAAGTGAAGTGCCCGTGATGTTCGCCAATTTTGAAGCTTTGTTTGAACGTCATTTTCGGCCATCGGGATAATCGCAGAAAACACTTAACACAGCGTGAGACTGTGTAAGGTTGAACGTGAAATTACGCCGCAGCTTCATTCGGGTTTATAAACGGAGCGTACAGTCATGATGGTGTGAAGATAAAACGCAAAGCTTTGTTTAAATACGATTAAGTGAAAACCAGAGAATCAGGATTTACTAATCTTATAAATTAAAGATTAACTGGAAGCAAAACATCAGGTTAGCGTGTTCAAAAGACACAGATTTCACACAGAGCGTGATGGCCGTTGTCTCACTCAAAATCATTATACCTTAGTGCGCATTATGTATATTATGTTAAATACGATATCTAATTAACCAAGTTTGTGCGCCCTTTGCTGTACTTCTCCTGTTTCTTAGGCTATTTGCATTCAACATAATTGATTTACCATAAAATACCTAATAATCAGTAAGATAATCAAAGATTCACTGACTGATTATTAGGACGTTTAATTTAAGATCTTCACTAATGACCAAATTCTAGTTGGTTGTTTTTAACCAGCTTCATGCATGTGTCAACGACTGTTGCATCAAATGCGGTTCCTCGTCCTTCAAGTAACACCTCAGTTGCTTTGTCTATTCCAAGTGCTGGACGATATGGTCTGTGTGATGTAATTGCCTCTAGCACGTCGGCTACTGCGATTATTCTCGCCTCGAGAATGATTTCATCACCTGATAAGCCGTTTGGATAACCTGTTCCGTCCAATCTTTCGTGGTGCTGCAGAATCATCTCGCCAATTGGCCAGATGAACTCTACTTTCTCGACGATATCAAAGCCGACATTTGGATGAGTTTTAATGATTTCAAACTCTGGCTTAGTTAATCGCCCTGGTCGGTTTAATATCTCCATCGGTACCATAACTTTGCCTATGTCGTGCAACAACGCGCCCAGTTTAATCCCTTCAATGGTTTTCTCGTCTAAACCCAACTCTTCGCTGATCCTTACCGCGATTTGTGAGACTCGTTTTTGGTGTCCTGCAGTATATGGGTCGCGAAATGCCAGTGTTGCTGCGACAGCATCGATGGTTTCAATAAGAGATGTATAACGGGTTTTCTCTTGAGCGATTTTCTCAAGTTCTGCTTTTCTTGAGTGTGTAATATCCTGAACCGCGCCTAAGGCGCGAATTGGCTTGCCTTCTGAGTCGCAGATGAACTCACAGAACTCGCGCACGATGTAAGTTTTGTTATCTGTTTTGCGTACAACGCGATGTTCAACTTCATAGTTAGACGCATGCTCAAGTGCATTATTGAATCGTTCGTTAACCAGAATCTTGTCGTCGGATGGAATGCAGTCAAGAAAGGCTTCATATGAAGCGCCAAATGCAGTCTTTTCGATGCCAAACATAGTGTATATTTCGTCAGACCAGAGAAGCTCACCGGTTACCAGATCTAGGTTCCAATGACCAAATTGCGCTAATCGCGTAGCAACACTTAGCATTTGCTGGTTGGTGCTAAGATCTTCTTCTTTTATATGTTCTTCAGTCGTATCAATCGCAAACCCGTGAATACCTAAGTACTTTCCTGACGCGTCTTTTAGCACTATCTCACTGATTAATAGCTGTTTTGTTGCGCCGCTACGGCCTTTTACTACGACTTCAAATGAAGGGTGATCTTTTTTATCTGCCAACTGCTCTCTTTTGTGATTAATAGCAGTCAGAACGCTGTAGAGGTAGCTGTCTTTATCAGGACTGCGAGACTGATGATAGATTTCTTCGGGATAACACCCCAGAACACTAAGCACTGAATCACTGATGTATGTGATCTGATCATGCTCATTACTCGCATAAAAGAAGAAGTCCGATTGCCCTCTGGACAACATCCGTTTGGTATTGAACATTTATTGCTTTCCATTCAACTATTTACTGAGAGTATAGTTAAACTTCTGTATTAATCGAGCAAAATGGTGCTCGGTAAGAGACTCTTCTCGCTAGAATTTGACCTTAGCTAAGGTTTGTTGAGATTCATCGATAATAGTTACTTCAAAACTGCCTGATTCCGGTGTTTTGACTACCCACATTTTTGCATTTTCAGTCACTTTTGCCGCGCCCTCTTCTACCGTAATTTCCCACTCCGTTGCTGGTTTGTTAATCGTTAGTCCATCTTTTGTACGATTGGCCGTCAACTCGATATCTTTAACAGTAAAAGTACAGTTTGTTTGCAAACTACAATCAATCTTATTCTCTTCGCTGAATGTGATCGTACGCCAAATAAACGCCGTAATTAGTAGGGTTAACATGATGATTATTTGAACAAAACGTCCACGCGTGAGTTTTTCAGCTGCCATTTAAGGGGTTCTCCGTGTAACAAACTTCAAAGTTTTAAAATAAAAGGCCAAAACCTGACCGACTGTAAGGTTACTACTCTGTCATTGAATTGTTAAATGCAGTATAGTTGGCGCCTGAAAATGCCACTTTTTTTAAAAATCGGCAAGAATAATTAACCGACTGAATCGGTTCTGTTTTCTGAATGATTTGGGTGGCATTACGACATGTGTCGTGTTGGAAGTAAAGTGTAGTTAATTAGAAATTGGAAGCATGCAAATGAGCCAAGAAAAGCAGCTTGAACAAAACTACAACTATACAGTCGTTCGTCAGTTTACCTTAGTGACTATTCTCTGGGGTATTGTTGGCATGGCTGTTGGTGTTTTGATTGCCGCTCAATTAGTTTGGCCACAGCTAAACTTTGATACGCCGTGGTTGACGTATAGTCGCTTACGTCCTCTGCATACTAATGCGGTTATTTTCGCGTTTGGTACAAGTGCCCTATTCGCAACGTCTTATTACGTTGTTCAGCGTACCTGTCAAACTCGTCTATTTGGTGGCCCTCTTGTCGCCTTCACCTTCTGGGGTTGGCAAGCCATTATTTTAGCAGCAGCAATTACTCTGCCATTGGGTTTTACCTCTGGTAAAGAATACGCTGAGCTAGAATGGCCAATCGATATTGCCATCGCAGTTGTCTGGGTATCTTACGCGATCGTGTTCTTCGGAACATTGATTACCCGTAAAACCTCTCACATCTACGTAGCAAACTGGTTCTTCGGTGCCTTTATTATCACTGTTGCGGTTCTTCATATCGTAAACAGCATGGCTATCCCTGTTTCTATGGGTAAATCGTACTCGATTTATTCTGGTGCAGTGGATGCGATGGTTCAGTGGTGGTACGGTCACAACGCGGTAGGTTTCCTACTGACGGCTGGTTTCCTAGGTATGATGTACTACTTCGTACCTAAGCAAGCTGAACGTCCTGTTTATTCATACCGTCTGTCAATCGTTCACTTCTGGGCACTAGTGTCACTATACATTTGGGCAGGTCCTCACCACCTACATTACACTGCGCTACCAGATTGGACGCAGTCGCTAGGTATGGTGATGTCACTTGTTCTATTCGCTCCTTCTTGGGGTGGTATGATCAACGGTATCATGACGCTGTCTGGTGCATGGCACAAGCTACGTTATGACCCGATCCTACGTTTCCTAATCGTATCTCTATCGTTCTACGGTATGTCTACGTTCGAAGGTCCAATGATGTCTATTAAGACAGTTAACGCACTGTCTCACTACACAGACTGGACTATCGGTCACGTACACTCTGGTGCATTAGGCTGGGTTGCTATGGTATCTATCGGTTCGGTATACCACCTGGTACCTCGTCTGTTCGGTCAGGAGCGTATGTACTCTGTTAGCCTAATCAACACGCACTTCTGGCTAGCAACTATCGGTACGGTTCTATACATCGTTGCAATGTGGATCTCAGGTGTAATGCAAGGCCTAATGTGGCGTGCAGTTAACTCTGACGGTACTTTGACTTACAGCTTCGTTGAGTCTGTACAAGCGTCTTACCCGTTCTACTTCGTACGTTTCCTAGGTGGTTTCATCTTCCTAGCAGGTATGTTCTTAATGGCATACAACACGTATAAGACGGTAACAGCGCCAAAAGATAGCCTAAAAGCTATCCCACAGCCGGCATAAGGAGATTTAAAGAATGAGTTCTAATTCTAACAATCGCCACGAAATTGTTGAACGCAATGTCGGTCTACTAGCGATTCTTATCGTTTTTGCAATTAGTTTGGGTGCGCTTGTAGAAATCACACCACTAATTTTCCAAAAGCAAACTACTGAGCCTGTTGAGAACCTACGTCCTTATACAGCGCTTGAAATGGAAGGTCGTGACGTTTACATCCGTGAAGGTTGTAACGTTTGTCACAGCCAGATGATTCGTCCATTCCGTTCTGAAACAGAGCGTTACGGTCACTACTCTGTTGCTGGTGAAAGTGTGTATGAACACCCATTCCTATGGGGTTCTAAGCGTACAGGTCCTGACCTGGCACGCGTGGGCGGCCGTTACTCTGACGAGTGGCACCGTGTACACCTAATTGATCCTCGTGAGTTGGTTCCTGAGTCAAACATGCCTGGTTTCCCATGGCTTGAAGAGAACGTTCTTGATGGTAAGGACACTCAGAAGAAACTGACTATTTTCCGTGATCAATTTGGTGTTCCATACACTGACGAGCAGATCGCAAATGCGTCTAAAGATGTAGAAGGTAAAACTGAGATGGATGCCATCATCGCTTACCTTCAGTCTCTTGGTCACGCAATGAAGTAATTAAGGTGGTAAATATGGACATTGGTACTATTCACAGTATTTGGACCATAGTGCTTTTCGTGAGCTTCCTTGGTGTGGTTTGGTGGGCTTACGGTAAAAGCCGCAAGTCTCGTTTCGACGAAGCCGCTAACCTTGTATTCGCTGATGAAGAGCAAGCACCTTCAAAAGAACAAGGAGTGACTAAGCAATGACTACATTTTGGAGTCTTTGGATAATCATCATTACAGTCGGTACACTGCTCGGCTGTGCTGCAGTCCTTTATTGGTGCCTTAAAGATAAAATGGGCGTTGAAGAAGGTGCAGATATGGGTCACGAATACGATGGTATTCGTGAGTTGAACAACCCACTACCTAAGTGGTGGACCTATCTATTTGTTGGTACGTTTGTATTTGCAGCGATTTACCTGACTCTTTACCCGGGTCTGGGTAACTTCAAGGGCGTTCTAGGTTGGCAGAGTTCTGACCAGACTGTTCGCTCTATCGAAGAGTCAAAAGCGTCTATCGCCGCTTCTCAACAGAACAAACATCTAGTTCAGTACGCTAAAGAGCTGGACGATGCAGAAGCCTACTTTGGCGAAGCATTCAAAAAGCTTGCGTACGTAGATGGTTCATCTGAACTGCGCTCTATCCCAGAAATTGCTGCGGATAACGAAGCAGTTAAAGTTGGTCAACGTCTGTTCCTGCAAAACTGTTCACAGTGTCACGGCTCTGATGCACGTGGTCAGAAAGGTTTCCCTAACCTGACTGATGATGCATGGCTATACGGTGGTGAGCCGCAAGCTATCGTGACGACAGTAATGCAAGGTCGCATCGGTCAAATGCCATCATGGAAAGACGCTCTGGGTGAGCAAGGTGTACAAGAAGTTGTTAGCTACACTCTTAGCCTATCTGGTCGTTCTGTGAATGCGCGTGAAGCTGAAGCTGGTAAAGCACGCTTTGTAGTGTGTGCAGCTTGTCACGGCACTGACGGTAAAGGTAACCCTGCTGTAGGTGCACCTGACCTAACAGACCAAAACTGGTTATTCGGTGGTTCTCGCGCTGATGTAACTGAAACAGTAATGAACGGTCGTTCTGGCGTAATGCCGGCTTGGAAAGACATTCTAGGCGAAGACAAAGTTCAGTTAGTTTCAGCTTACGTTTGGAGCTTGAGCAACACAGATAATAAGTAACATTTCAATAACAGCCCCTTTTTAAGGGGCTGTCTTTCCTTTACAGTTAAAGCCCTAATTTCTTTCATTTTTTCATTGAGAACTTTTTTATGGTAAAGCCTTGGTATAAGCAGTTCTGGCCGTGGTTCCTAATCATTCTGCCGCTCACCGTTGTTGTATGGACAATTATCACAGTCATCGTCTTTTCGCAGAACTCTGTTTCGCTTGTGACTGAGGATTACTATAAAAAAGGTAAAGGGATTAATATCGACATTTCTAAGCAAAACGTAGCTAAAGATCTTGGTCTGAGCGCTGCAGCCTTCTCAGAAGGTAATGATGTCGTTATTCAATTTAATAAAGGTCAACTAGAGCACTATCCTGCAATCACTGTGATGTTTGCTCACCGTACTCTGCCTGACCGTGACTTCTCTAAACTGCTGACATCTGATGCCAGTGGCCAGTACCGTCTGAAATTGGACGATGAGCTACAAGGCCCTTGGTTTATCGAACTTACGCCACATGATAGCCAGTGGTTGCTTCAAGGTCGTGTTACCTTCCCTTCTTCTGCCCCTGTACAACTAGCGAATTAGTAGCTTATGTGTAAATCGTGTTATCACTGTGGTGAAGATGTACCAGCCAACACGGATTTTAAAGTAGAGATTCTCGGCGACATCAGGGAGATGTGTTGCCCGGGCTGTGAAACGGTCGCTCAGACAATCGTTGATAGCGGTCTGGTCTCTTACTACCAGTACAGAACTGCGCCTGCCGAAAAGGCGGATTTAGTTCCAGAACAACTTCAGGCATTGATTCATTATGATAATGATGATGTCCAATCGGAGTTTGTTCGTAATAGTGAACAATGCTCCGAAGTTACCTTGTCACTTGAAGGTGTCTCTTGTGCAGCGTGTGCCTGGCTGATCGAGAAACAAGTTTCTAATAAGTCAGGTGTTGTTTCGATTCGGGTCAACACCACTACCAACCGCGCCCTATTAGCGTGGGACAAGACTCAAGTTCGCCTCAGTGAATTGCTTTCGTTGATTCATCAACTTGGATATAAAGCAGCGCCATTTGAAGCCGATAAGCAAGAAGCCGCTTATCACCAGCAAATGAAGCAGTATCTATATCGTTTGGGTATCGCAGGCCTGGCAACTATGCAGGTGATGATGCTGGCAGTGGCACTCTATTTGGAAGTGTTTGGTGATTTAGAGCCTGAGTTTAAAAACTACTTCCGCTGGGTGAGCCTGATCTTTGCCACTCCAGTAATGCTCTACTCTGCTCTGCCTTTCTATATCAATGCCTGGCGCAGTATTCGCAGCCGTACTTTAGGTATGGATGTTCCGGTCTCCATCGCAATGATCTTTGCTTACTGTGCAAGTTTAGTGGCTACCGTTACTGAACAGGGAGAAGTGTTCTTCGAGTCTATCTCGATGTTTGCTTTCTTCTTACTTGTGGGACGCTTCTTAGAGATGCGTGCGCGCCGCAAAGCAGCCGCCGCCAGTGGTAACCTGTTAAAGCTTATCCCTGCGATTGCCAATAAGTTAGATGGAGATCAGGTTCCGGTTAAAACTCTAAAGGTTGGCGATCAGATCCGTGTCCTTCCTGGTGAACATATTCCAGCTGATGGCAAGATTATCTCCGGGCGCGTGCACATTGATGAATCTATGTTAACTGGTGAGTCTCTTCCTGTTGTTAAACAGATCGACGATCATGTCTATGCCGGCACGCTTAATGGTGAAGAGTCATTTGAGCTTGAAGTGACTTCATCTAAAGCGGATTCGATGATTTCCAATATCGTCCGTCTGCAGGATGAAGCGCAGCTGTCTAAACCAAAGATTGCTGAAATTGCCGATATTGTGGCGCGCTACTTTGTCGCAGTGATTCTTATTGTCGCAGCGGGTACTTGGTTCTTCTGGCACTCCAGCCGACCAGGTGATGCGTTCTGGATCATGCTGTCGGTACTTGTAGCGACCTGTCCATGTGCTTTGTCTCTGGCCACACCGACTGCACTAACTTGTGCGACGTCGAGAATGGGTAATCTCGGTATCTTGCTGCGTAAGAGTCATGTATTTGAGACCTTGTGTAAGGTCAATCATCTGATTGTCGATAAGACTGGCACCTTAACTCACGGTGATATTGAGATTAACGATGTTGAGCTGTTTGGTGAATGGGATAAACAACAGGCGCTCGCGATTGCTGCGTCGCTAGAATCCCATGCCAATCACCCTATCGCTCGTGCATTCAAACTTTATTCAGATGTAAATGTTAGCGTCGAAGACGTAGAAAACGTCATTGGCTCGGGTATTAAAGGTCGTTATAACGGCGCTGAAGTTAAGATTGGTAGTGCCCAGTTTGTACTTGGTGAACACCAAACAGCGCAAGCTAACTCAGTGTATCTCTCGATTGATGCCGTTCATGTTGCAACCTTTAGCTACCGTGATCCGATTCGAGCGGAAGCGAAAGAGTTTGTTGAGAAGTTCCAGCGCTCTGGGGTGAAGATTACTTTGCTTACGGGTGATACTAAGGAAAACGCTCAACTTGTCGCTGATAAAATCGGTATTGATAACGTGATTGCCGGTGCCAAGCCGCAAGATAAACTTGAGTATCTGAATAATGTCGACTCTCAAGATATCACTATGATGATCGGTGACGGCATTAACGATGCTCCGACACTGGCAGGGGCTCACCTGTCTGTCGCTATGGGCGGTGGCGCCGACGTTGCCAAAGCATCTGCAGATATGGTTCTGCTCGGTGATCGCTTAGACCGTATCTTAGAAGCAAGAGAACTCGCGCTACAGACGCGCAAGATTATTCGAGAGAACCTTGCCTGGTCTCTGGGTTATAACCTTCTTATTCTGCCGTTAGCCGTTGCTGGGTTTGTTGCTCCATATTTTGCAGTCGTAGGTATGTCTGCGAGCTCAATTATTGTAGTATCTAACTCACTACGTTTGCTCAAAGAGAAAGGTAAATAGATGGAAAGCCTTTATATCCTCATCCCTATCGCTATCGTGCTGGTCTGTGTCGCAGTTGCGGTATTCCTATGGGCGGTAAGAAGTGAGCAGTTTGAAGATCTTGAACGCCAGGGTCACAACATTTTATTTGATGAAGATGAGCGTAAAGAGAACCGACCAAAGTGAGTATTGATTGGTTAGGGGCCTTTTTTATTGGGCTTGTCGGTGCTGGTCACTGCATGGGTATGTGTGGTGGCATTGCATCAATGCTGACCATGGGACAGCAACAGCCATCGAAATGGGTTCCCCTTTTCTACAATAGCGGCCGACTGATGAGCTATGCCGTTATCGGCGCGATAGTTGGCGGTACTTTCTCGACTATTTCTGAAGTAAGTCAGTTAAATAATGCCTTAGTCTGGTTGAGATTAGCTGCCGCGCTATTCATGATCTTACTCGCCTGTTATATCGGTCGTTGGTGGCAAGGTCTGCTTCATATCGAAAAACTTGGTCAGTTTGTCTGGCGTCATATTGCGCCTGCTGGTAAATCCCTTCTTCCGCTTAAATCACCGATACATGCACTGCCATTCGGTTTTGTCTGGGGTTGGTTACCATGTGGACTGGTCTACTCTACGCTGACCTGGTCTGCCGTCTCTGGCAGCACTTTAAATGGCGCTTTGGTCATGCTTGCATTTGGTGCTGGTACCCTGCCTGCAATGTTACTTGTTGGCCATGCAGCAACTAGCCTCCATAAACTGCAAAACTCTGATATATTTCGTCACATTGTCGCATTTACGATCTTAATGTATGGCCTATACACAGGCTATGGTGCAGTTAGTTTATTGAGTCGTAGTTTTTAGTCGGCTGTTTTTATGCGCTTTTTTCCACTATCCTTTAGTCGTAATGGGTGCTAAAATATTGATGTATATCAAATAGTGAAAGGTTGTTATGATTTCTGAAAAGCCTGCAACAAAGCGCATTCAATCTGGCGGTTGTGCAATCCACTGCCAAGACTGTAGTATCAGCCAGCTTTGTATTCCGTTTACGCTAAATGAATCTGAGCTTGATCAGCTTGATCAAATCATCGAGCGTAAAAAGCCAATTCAAAAAGGACAGGAATTGTTCAAAGCAGGAGATGAACTAAAATCTCTTTACGCAATCCGTTCAGGCACAATCAAGAGCTACACAATCACCGAACAAGGTGACGAGCAAATCACTGCTTTCCACTTAGCTGGTGACTTAGTAGGTTTTGACGCAATAACCGGTGACCTTCACCCTAGCTTTGCTCAAGCTCTAGAAACTTCTATGGTATGTGAAATCCCATATGAGATTCTTGATGATCTTTCTGGAAAAATGCCTAAGCTTCGTCAGCAAATCATGCGTTTGATGAGTAATGAAATCAAAGGCGATCAAGAAATGATTCTGCTTCTTTCTAAGAAGAACGCTGAAGAGCGCCTAGCGGCATTCTTGTACAACCTTTCTACTCGCTTCTCACAACGTGGCTTTAGTCCTCGTGAATTCCGTCTAACGATGACTCGTGGTGATATTGGTAATTACCTAGGCCTTACTGTTGAGACAATTTCACGTCTTCTGGGTCGTTTCCAGAAGTCTGAGATCCTGAGCGTGAAAGGTAAATACATTACGATTCTTGACCATGACGCATTGATGGAACTGGCAGGCGTATCAACAGAATCATAATAAATTTCAATGATGTAGCTTATTCTCCACCCCGAAAATGAGCTACATCATACTTCTCTCAAAATCCTCCAATTATTTCTAAAACTCTCCGTCGAACTAAGCTACATTAATCATATACCCCCTCCTCGTCTCTAAGGAGTCTATATGAGTATCTACAACAAGATTTTAGTTGTCGCTGACATTAACAAAGATGAGCAACCAGCCTTAGCTCGCGCGATGCAATTAGCAGAGAAAAGTCGATCTCCGAGCCGGGTAACCTTCTTCCTTTCTATCTATGACTTTTCATACGATATGACATCCATGTTGTCTGTTGATGAGCGTGACGCGATGCGTCGTGGTGTAATCCAACAGCGTGAACAGTGGATGCGTAAGATCGCTAAAGATTACGTTAGTGATTCTATTGAGTTTGATGTTCGTGTCGTTTGGCACAACCGACCTTACGAAGCGATTATTGCCGAAGTGTTTGCTGGCGAGCATGACATTGTCATCAAGGGTACCCGTAAACATGACGTTCTGGAGTCTGTGATCTTTACTCCGACTGACTGGCACCTGTTACGTAAGTGTCCATGCCCTGTCCTATTGGTTAAAAATGCAGACTGGCCAGCAGATGCAAGCATTCTCGCTTCCGTTCACGTTGGCTCAGAGAACGACACTCACCTTGGACTCAACGATTCCATGGTCGATCAGCTAAATAGCCTGACTGAACGTTTAGGTGCGAAGCCGTACCTGGTCAACGCTTACCCGGTTACTCCGGCAAACATTACGATTGAATTGCCAGAGTTTGATCCTGCGACCTATACCGATGCCGTTCGCGGTCATCACCTCACCGCAATGAAGGCTCTGCGTCAGAAACATGGTTATGATGAAGAGCAGACGGTCGTCGAACAAGGCCTGCCAGAAGACATTATTCCAGAAGCGGCTGAACGACTAAACGCTGCGATGGTGATTATCGGCACCACAGGTAGAACAGGTCTGTCAGCGGTATTTATCGGTAACACAGCGGAGCATGTCATCGACAAGATCAACTGCGATGTTATGGCACTGAAACCGCAGGGCTATATTAGTCCGCTAGACCCTAAAACGGCTATCTAAACGCCCTTTACTCTCTGAGTCCCCTCCCTTGAGGGGACTTTTTTTTGTTCTGCTCTCAATAGATCTAGCATCTGGATGATTTATCCGTATCATACGCACTTCATTTTGTTTTGAAGATTGATGAAGACTGCAAGCTAATGACTGAGCAAACTCAAGAGCGTACTAAAGCTCAACAATATAACTTTAACAAGCTACAAAAGCGTATTCGCCGTAACACAGGCCAAGCGATCCAAGACTTCAATATGATTGAAGATGGTGACCGTATTATGGTGTGTCTGTCAGGCGGTAAAGATAGCTTCACTATGCTTGATATTCTGATGAGCTTGCAAAAGAGCGCGCCGATTTCATTCTCGCTTGTTGCCGTTAACCTCGATCAGAAACAACCGGGTTTCCCTGGTCACATCCTTCCTGAATACCTTGAATCACTAGGCGTTGAGTACAAGATTGTTGAAGAAGACACTTACTCAATCGTTCAGGACAAGATTCCAGAAGGCAAAACGACTTGTTCGCTATGTTCTCGTTTACGCCGTGGCATTCTTTACCGCACGGCTAACGAGCTAGGTGCGACTAAAATTGCCCTGGGCCACCACCGTGACGACATTCTTGAGACACTGTTCCTCAACATGTTCCATGGCGGTAAAATGAAAGCAATGCCACCTAAGCTGGTTTCAGATAATGGCGAGCACGTTGTTATTCGTCCATTAGCGTACTGCCGCGAAAAAGATATCATTAAGTATTCTGAAATGCGTGAGTACCCGATCATCCCTTGTAACCTGTGTGGCTCACAACCGAACCTACAGCGTCAGAACATCAAACAGATGCTTAATGACTGGGATAAGCGCTTCCCTGGCCGTATCGAAACTATGTTCCGTGCGATGCAGAATGTAGTGCCTAGTCATCTTGCAGACTTTGAACTGTTCGATTTTAAATCAATCGACAAAGACTCAGGCGTCATCAACGGTGGCGATATTGGCTTTGATAAAGAAGAGATGCCAGCGCAAACTGTTGCTGACCCAGATCAGGTTCAGGAGTTTGACCCTAGCCTTAAGTTAGATGTAACTAACATCTAATTATCTGAAAGAATTAAAAAAGGGTCGCGATGCGACCCTTTTTGTTAAGTTTATTTTGCTCTTGGCAAGTAAGGCAGCACTCGGGCCGTTTCCTGCGGCAAGGTCATATAACCGCCCTCACCGATCTCATCAACTGATACCTGCGCTTTACCATCGACAATCGGCTTAGTCTTGCCGTTGGAGAAGGTAATTTCAGAGTTAAGCTTGTTAGGGAACTCAAGCGTTACCCCTTCGACGTCTGGCGTAAACCAGCTGGCAAACATCCCACCTAGCTGCTCAAGAATCGCCTGCATCTGAGGTAGTAATACTTTTACCTGATCGTAAGTGACATTGTCACGCATTGGCTCTTTGGTCATGACTACCATAGAAAAATCACAACGCATGTCCATTGGCGTATGAACGAAGACCAATGGGTTGGCTGAGCGAAGGTTGTTGTCTAACGGGACAATCACCTCATTATAAGGCGAAACCTTTAACTCCTCGTAGTGCTCTTCTTTTTCCATCCACGCTTTCTCGATATTACACAACTGTTTTGTGTCTGCGTTCAGGAAGAAGAAGCCGACTTTAACGTCATCATGACCTTCTTTGGCGTTTTGCTTCATGTGCGAATACAGCTTTGAATAGGTAAACATGTATTCTTGGGCTTGAGCAGGTAAAGCAACCGCACCCGACAGTGCAGCAGCTAAAATCATTAACGATACTTTCTTCATTGAATTATATACTTATTGATTAGCGAGCGGGGTTTCCCAGAAGGACTGATTGTGCCTGATCATGCTCTGTAAATCGTTGACGTATGCCTCACCTCGTTCAGAGTATTTGAGCAAACCATTGGTTAACGCCATCGCAGCATCGGTATCGGTCAGGCTTTGACCGGCTAAATGACGCTGGTAGCGAATTTCGCGTAGCTCGTGATAAGCGTTATTGCGATTTACATTCATAAAGTAGCCATGGATAGACTGTTGAACGGAGCTAAACTTAGCCACTTCATGAGTCATACCCTCTCCTCGTTGCAATGGAACAAGTCCACAACCGACCTGATAACACCATTGACCAAAATAGTTGTTGGCTTCTTTAGCGAAGCGGGAGGTTCCCCACGCCGATTCATTAGCCCCCTGAACAAGAACTAACGCTACAGGAATAACGTCGACGCGGTGAAGCATCTTATCCAACCATGCCTGAGTGATTCCCTCGGCTGGTAATTCAATATTGTAAAGCTTACCAAGGCGTTTGGCGTATGACTTATCAGCCTCTGAAAGTGACTGAGATGAGAAGCTCTGTTCAATGCTGTCGAGACGCTGACGCTCTTTTTTCACTCTCTCATTCTCTAGCTCGACACCAGGTCTGAGATAATCAAAAAACGCCTGCTTCTTTTGTTTTACATCGCTGATAGCGGCGAAATCAGGTGCGCTACCTACCGCATAGCCTTGAGGCTCTGGTTGCGTCTGCGTGGCAAGCGCTGAAGATGTTTTTCTTCTTTCACGCTCTTCAGCAACATTTTGTTCGTAACCATACAGACTACAGCCAGCAATTACGCTGGCTGCTGCGATGGCAATAAACTCGCTCTTACGCATTGAACACTTGTGGATCGTCGTCATTATCGTCTTCATCTTTTGGTCGGTCAGAGGCAATGATTTTTAGTTTGATACCAAACATATTGCGGTACACGATGCCTTTTACATGGAAGAAAAACGGCAACACAAAAATCAAACCGAGACCGTAGAACATCATGCCGATAACAAACATAATCGACACAACGAAATAGATACCAGCCAGAGCCAGAATCTTCTTATTTACCGCACGTAGTGAAAGCAGTAGCGACTGCATTGGCGGAACCTGTTTTTCACAGATTAGAAGAATCGAGTTACTGAATGCCAGTGACAGGTATAAAGAAAGGAACGGGAATATCATTCCCGCAATACCTTGTAGCAATAAGCTAAACAGTGTCGCCAGAATAACTGGAACTGTGTACTGCAGTCCCTTACCAATGTGGCGAGGTTTAGTCGTCAAGCCTGCTGCATGACTCATCGCCATAAGACTGATACCTGCATAAATAGGTGCGCTAATCACTTCATAACTGAAGTTGGCGACCATGATGGCGTTGAAGATGCTCGGATCAAATGCGTCTGGATTGGTGAAAGCATCAAGGATAATACCAGGGTTACCCAGTTGAAGTTTTAACGCCACGTAGAAGATAGCTAACTGTATCGCTATCAAAATAATGATCGAAGGAGAAAATGAAAGGAAGTTCTTAACGGTATGCTGCCACGCTTCTTTAAACACATCCCCTGCTTTAAGGTCGTAGTCACCTGACAAAGCACGCTCTACGCTACCGCCCAAATTGAAGTCTTTTTCAATATCGTTATTCATTCTTGGATCCAGTGGTTGGTTGTACACAAACCGAACCAACTTGTTGATAAAAAATTAAGGCTATTATACTGCAACACTAAGCTGTCTAAAATCGAATCTCATTGATGAGCTTGCTTTCTCACTTATTTGGATGATAATTAACCACTAATGTGCCATCTAATTGCATTTATCTTACTCTAAGGTAAAGAAAAATAACGCTCTTCTGCAGCCTTTAACCCATGTACAGAGAGTATGGTAAGGAATGTTTACTTTTACCTGCAAAATTTTTTCTGTTTCAGGATAAGAAAATGCTTTGAATTCACACTTTTGGTGATTATGATGCGCGCCTCTAATTTGTGTAACTACGGGTCATTAAGTTAAACGACTTTGAAATGACCAATGTGGGAGAAAAACAGACGTTGAACGCTAAACAAAATGCAGGACAACCAGTAGTACGTCTTACTGGCATCAGCAAAAGTTTCGATGGTAAGGAAATCATCGCAAATCTGAACCTTGATGTGAATCATGGTGAGTTTTTAACAATTTTGGGCCCTTCGGGTTGTGGTAAAACCACAGTACTAAGAATGATTGCTGGTTTTGAGACCGCAGACAATGGTCAAATCCTTCTTGATAACCAAAATGTAACTCAAGTTCCTGCAGAACAAAGGCATGTAAACACTGTTTTCCAGAGTTACGCACTATTCCCTCATATGACGGTATTTGAAAACGTTGCTTTCGGTCTGCGCATGCAGAAAGTAAACGCAGCTGACATCGAACCAAGAGTGATGGAAGCGTTACGCATGGTTCGCCTCGAGAAGATGGCGCAGCGTAAGCCTCATCAGCTTTCAGGTGGTCAGCAGCAACGTATTGCAATTGCTCGCGCAGTTGTGAATAAGCCAAAGGTACTGCTACTGGATGAGTCACTTTCTGCACTTGACTACAAACTACGTAAGCAGATGCAAATCGAGCTCAAACAGCTTCAACGTCAATTAGGCATTACGTTTATTTTCGTAACTCACGATCAGGAAGAAGCGTTATCGATGTCTGATCGCATCATTGTTATGCGTGATGGTGTTATCGAGCAAGACGGGTCGCCTCGTGAAATCTACGAAGAGCCTAAGAACCTGTTCGTTGCACGCTTTATCGGTGAGATTAACGTGTTCAATGCAACCATGATTGAACGTATCGATGAGAAACGTATTCGCGCTGAAATTGAAGGCGTAGAATCTGTTGTTTACTACGAAAAAGAAGCAGTTGCAGGCGATAAACTGCAAGTGCTACTTCGCCCTGAAGACTTACGTATCGAAGAGATCAAAGAGTCTGAACACAAAGGCATTGTTGGTCACGTTACTGAGCGCACATACAAGGGTATGACGCTAGACTCAGTAATTGAACTTGAATCTGGCATGCGTGTGATGGTTAGCGAGTTCTTTAATGAAGATGATCCAGATGTTGATCACTCATTAGGTCAGAAAGTCGCTATCACTTGGGTTGAAAGCTGGGAGGTAGTACTCAATGAAAGCCAAGAAGATTAGTCTTCAGAACGCAATCATTGCCCTAATCGTTGGGTGGCTAACGCTATTTGTTCTAGTGCCAAACCTGATGATTATCGGTACGAGTTTTCTGACTCGTGACGAAGCAAACCTTATCGAAATGACCTTTACGTTCGATAACTACTTGCGATTGATGGATCCATTGTATGCCAAAGTGCTGTGGCACTCGTTCTACATGGCGATCATTGCGACTCTGCTTTGTTTGGTGATTGGTTACCCGTTTGCTTACATCGTTGCGAAAATGCCGGAGAAATGGCGTCCATTTATGCTGTTTTTGGTGATTGTTCCTTTCTGGACAAACTCACTGATTCGTACTTACGGCCTTAAGATTGTTCTTGGCACTCAAGGCATTCTCAACAAGTCGTTAATGGCAATGGAAATCATTGATAAGCCAATGCGTCTTATGTACACAGAGACAGCGGTAATGATCGGTTTGGTCTACATCCTGCTGCCATTTATGATTCTGCCGCTCTACTCTGCTATCGAGAAACTCGATAACACTTACATTGAAGCAGCGAAAGATCTAGGTGCGAATAAGATTCAGACTATTACTAAGGTTATTCTGCCACTGACTATGCCAGGCATTATCGGCGGTTGTTTGCTAGTGCTACTACCAGCATTGGGTATGTTCTACATCTCTGACCTTCTAGGCGGCGCGAAGAACCTACTGATTGGTAACGTGATTAAGAGCCAAGTGCTGAATGCGCGTGACTGGCCATTTGGTGCAGCGACCAGTATCGCCCTGACCATTGCAATGGCAATCATGCTCTACGCCTACTACAGAGCGGGCAAGTTATTGAATAAGAAAGTGGAGCTAGACTGATGGGACGTACTGTTCGATTTAGCTTTATGACATTGGTATATGCGTTTTTGTATTTGCCAATCGTGGTGTTGATCGTTAACTCATTCAACGCCAACAAGTTCGGAATGAAATGGGGTGGCTTTACTACCAAGTGGTACGAGACACTGGTTAACAATGACAGCCTGATGCAAGCAGCATGGCACTCATTAAATGTTGCAGTGTTTTCTGCAACCGCAGCGACCATTATTGGTAGCTTAACCGCCGTTGCCCTATTTCGTTACTCGTTTAAAGGCAAAGGCGCCGTTAATGGGATGCTATTTGTCGTAATGATGTCTCCAGACATCGTGATGGCAATCTCGCTATTAGCGCTGTTTCTGGTGCTTGGCGCTCAACTTGGGTTCTTTACCCTTTTGATTGCTCACATTACTTTCTGCCTACCGTTTGTGGTGGTGACCGTCTACAGCCGACTGAATGGCTTTGACGTTAAAATGCTTGAAGCAGCGAAAGATCTGGGAGCCAGCGAATGGACGATTCTAAAACAGATCATTTTACCTCTGGCTAAACCAGCGGTTGCTGCAGGTTGGCTACTGAGCTTTACCCTTTCACTGGACGACGTGATTATCAGCTCGTTTGTGACAGGACCAACATATGAAATTTTGCCGTTGAAGATCTATTCAATGGTTAAAGTCGGCATTTCACCTGAAGTGAATGCCTTAGCAACAGTAATGCTGATTGTTTCTCTGATTCTCGTCGTAGCTTCACAGCTACTGGCAAGAGAAAAAGTGAAATAACTCAGGCATTTAAAATAACGAAACAGAATGGAATAACCCATTCTGTTTTTCTCTCTACGTTTGGTTTGGAGCTAACGTCAATGAAAAAATGGGCTACTCTATTAGCTGGTAGTGCATGTGCGCTTTCTCTGTTCTCTGGTTCAGTGGCAGCGGACGAAAATAAAGAACTGGTTTTTATGAACTGGGGTCCTTACATCAACAGTAATATCCTGGAACAATTTACCAAGGAAACGGGTATCAAGGTTATCTACTCGACTTACGAGTCGAACGAGACTTTATACGCGAAGCTAAAAACTCATAACCAAGGCTATGACTTAGTTGTACCTTCAACCTACTTCGTTGCTAAGATGCGCGATGAAGGCATGCTACAAAAGATTGATAAATCGAAACTCACTAACTTCGACAATCTGGATAAGAACTACTTAGACAAGCCTTACGATCCAAACAACGACTACTCTATTCCTCACGTTGTTGCGATTACTGGCCTTGCAGTTAACGCTGACATGTACGATCCGAATGACTTCCAAAGCTGGGCTGACCTATGGAACCCAGAGCTTGAAGGTCAACTGATGCTAATGGATGACACTCGTGAAGTGTTCCACATCGCTCTGCGTAAACTAGGTTACTCTGGTAACTCAACCGATCCTAAGCAGATCGATGAAGCGTACGCAGAACTGCAGAAGCTAATGCCAAACGTATTGGTATTTAACTCTGACAACCCAGGTGCACCATACATGTCTGGTGAGGTTGGTGTTGGTATGCTTTGGAACGGCAGCGCAGCAGCGGCTCAGAACGAAGGTATGAACCTTAAACTGGTATTCCCTAAAGAAGGCGGTATCGGCTGGGTAGATAACTTTGCAATTTCATCTGGTGCTAAGAACGTAGATGCCGCTCATAAGATGATCGACTTCCTGCTACGTCCAGAGATCGCTGAGCAGATTTCACGTGACACTGGTTACCTGACAGCTGTAGCAGAGTCTAACGCTAAGTTTAAAGACGTTGCTCCACTGTTCCCTTCTCAGGAAGATCTGGACCGCGTTGAGTGGCAAGATTCAGTTGGTGATATGACAGTTAAGTACGAGGATTACTTCCTTAAGCTGAAAGCTGGTCAATAACAGCGCGAAAATCATTAAAATAGGCAGCCTTGGCTGCCTATTTTCGTTATTGGCTGATATAATTTCGTTTTGTACCTCTTGTTTTCGCAACAAGAACATTAACTCACTGCTTAATCAGAGTATCTGACTTGGACTGGTCTTATGCTGACTAAGCAAAGAAAAACGGAAAAATAATGAAAAGTAAATTCTGTGCAAGCGCACTGTGCGCAGCGACTCTAATCGCTTCTCCTGCAATGGCTGCTGATCAAGAACTCTACTTCTACAACTGGTCTGAATACATTCCAAATGAAGTTCTTGAAGACTTTACAAAAGAAACCGGAATCAAAGTTATTTACTCAACTTACGAGTCTAACGAAAGCATGTACGCCAAGCTTAAGACTCAGGGTTCTGGTTACGATCTAGTAGTACCGTCTACTTACTTCGTATCTAAGATGCGTAAAGAAGGTATGCTTCAGGAAATTGATAAGACTAAGCTTACTCATTTCGCAGATCTAGACACTAACTTCCTAAACAAACCGTTCGATCCAAACAACAATTACTCTATCCCTTACATCTGGGGCGCAACGGGCATTGGTATCAACTCTGATATGCTGGACAAGTCATCTGTAACTAAATGGGATGATTTCTGGGATAGCAAGTGGGAAGGTCAACTGATGCTTATGGATGACTCACGTGAAGTGTTCCATATTGCATTAACTAAGCTAGGTTACTCACCAAACTCAACCAACCCAGAAGAGATTGAAGCGGCGTACCAAGAGCTGAAAAAGCTGATGCCAAACGTATTGGTATTTAACTCTGACTTCCCTGCAAACCCATACCTGGCTGGTGAAGTTTCACTTGGCATGCTTTGGAACGGTAGTGCATACATGGCACGCCAGGAAGGCGCTTCAATCGATATCATCTGGCCAGAAAAAGGCGCTATCTTCTGGATGGACAGCCTGGCTATTCCAGCTGAAGCAAAGAACGTTGATGCAGCTCATAAGATGATCGACTTCCTACTTCGCCCTGAGAATGCCGCTAAGATTGCACTTGAGATTGGTTACCCTACTCCTGTAGCGACAGCGCATGACCTGCTACCAAAAGAATTTGCTAACGATCCAAGCATCTTCCCTCCACAAGAAGTGATGGATAGCGGTACATGGCAAGATGAAGTTGGCGAAGCAAGCGTGCTTTACGACGAATACTTCCAGAAACTAAAAGTGGATAACTAATCCAAAAATTAGTTTTCAGTTATATACTTAAAAAGCGGCTCCGGCCGCTTTATTTGTATTTGCAGCCCATGGACGCCGATCTAGCAAAGGAGCAGCTAGTGAGTATAAATACCAAATATTATCTAGTGTTACTCTCTTCCGCCTTTATTGGGGTCGCGACCTTTATTACTACTTACTTCGGCCAGACATTGAATATCGAGTCACGTAATGACTTACTGTTTGAGTCGAACACTCTGTTCATCCTACTGTTTATCTACTTTATCCTGGCTCGAAAATTGGTGACCAACAGATTGGTCAAAATCGGTTTCCTGCTGCTCATTCTTAATCAGGCTTACGACGTCATCACAGAGATAGACGTGCTTGATAGATGGGCTGATAACAATGATTTTCTCCATACTCTGATTGAAGATGGCAGCCTACAAATTGCCTATCTGTTGATAGCATTTGGTATCACTCGTTTAATAAACGATATGCACAATCGAGCGACCATCGACGAGCTGACAGGTTTATATAACCGTAAAAAACTACGGGAAATAGAATTAGATACTTTTGATTTGATCTATTTCGACCTTGACGGTCTTAAACTGGTTAATGACAGTAAAGGCCATTCTGCGGGCGATTTGTTGATCATACGCTTTGCACGAGGATTGAAATCTTCCCTACCCAGTCAGGGAAGCGCGTACCGGATCGGTGGCGATGAGTTTGTTGCTGTTGTACCTGATGGTGACAGTGATGAGCTGATCAAAAATCTCGATAAACAGCTTGAGGAGCGCTCTATCAGTTACAGCTATGGCATAGAGCCACAAACCCGACGGGAAAAGTTCAAAGAAGCGTTGATCAAGACCGATCAAGCGATGTACCAAATGAAAAACTCCCAGCGTAATGGCTGAGAGTCTAAAGCAAAGAATACCTTAAGCGTGTTTTACATCCGGTTGCTGCAGAGCAAGGATCTCTTCTACTAATTTGGGCACTTCAATACTCGCCTTTCCGTAACGCTTCTCTTCAAATTCACTCTCTACAGCGCTTGGCTCGAGATTAATTTCGATGGTATGCGCGCCGTGCATCTTAGCGTCATGAACAAAGCCGGCAGCAGGATAAACCACACCTGACGTACCAATAGAAATAAACAGATCCGAAGCTTCGAGTGAGGCATAAATGTCGCCCATCTTGAGTGGCATTTCACCAAACCACACAACATGAGGACGCATTTGCGCCGGAATTTGGCAGCAATGGCAAAGGTCACCCGTTTTAATCTCGCCCTTCTCTTCAATAACCTGGTTTGATTCACTGCAACGCGCTTTCAGAAGCTCTCCATGCATATGGATCACATTGCTACTGCCACCGCGCTCATGAAGGTTGTCGATGTTCTGGGTAATGACGGTTACAGAGCCTTCTAGCTGCTCTTCTAGTTTGCCTAATGCAATATGAGCAGGGTTTGGCTTAATTGACGGGTTTTGTAGCCCCAGGCGACGTTTATTGTAAAAGTCCTGCACTAAATCAGGATCGCGTTCAAAGCCTTCCGGCGTCGCGACATCTTCAATACGATGATTTTCCCACAGTCCATCCTGGGTGCGGAACGTTTCAATACCAGACTCAGCCGAGATACCTGCGCCTGTTAATATAACGACATTACGATACGGGAGCTTCATACCACATCCTCTTTAGTGTTCATGAAGTTAGCTTAGCATTGTCTGTATCTGCGTATAAGACATCAGGGTTAGACCATGGTCGAAGTTGAACCAGTTTTACCCAGATTTTGTGAGGTTAAACCAAAAGGCAGCCCTTCTGGCTGCCTTCACGTTTGCATAAAGCGATGAACAGAACGGATAGAATTAATCTTCGTTAGTCGACGAAATTTTGTGAATCGCCAAATCCGCTCCGTTAAACTCATCTTCCTCTGAGAGGCGTAATCCTGACAAACGGTCAATTGCGCCATAGACAATCACCGCACCGATAACCGCGATAGCGATACCCGCTAAGGTTCCAAGAACTTGTACCGTTAAGCTTACGCCGCCTAAACCGCCCATAGCGGACTGACCGAAGATACCTGCAGCAATACCGCCCCAAGCTCCACATACGCCATGTAAAGGCCATACCCCTAATACATCATCGATTTTTGTTTTGTTCTGTAGATAAGTAAACAAGTAGACAAACAGCGCACCCGCGATAGAGCCAGTAATTAGCGCACCAATCGGATGCATCAAGTCTGAGCCAGCACAAATCGCAACAAGACCTGCTAACGGGCCGTTATGAATAAAGCCCGGATCATTTTTACCGGCAATTAGCGCAGCAACGATACCGCCGACCATCGCCATCAGTGAATTCATCGCCACTAAGCCACTAATGCCATTCAGTGTTTGCGCCGACATCACGTTAAAGCCGAACCAGCCAACACAAAGAATCCACGCACCTAACGCCAGAAAAGGAATGTTTGAAGGAGCAAAGTTGGTGTGTTTACCAGCGCGGACACGGCCTTTACGCATGCCGAGGAAGATAACCGCTACCAGAGCAATCCAACCACCGACACCGTGAACGACTACTGAACCGGCAAAGTCGTGGAAGCCATAGCCAAACTGAGCTTCAAACCACTCTTGTAAGCCATAGTTACCGTTCCAGATCATGCCTTCAAACACCGGGTAGACCAGACCTACAGTAAAAAATGTTGCAATAAGGATTGGGTAGAAACGGGCACGCTCCGCAATACCGCCAGATACGATCGCCGGAATCGCCGCAGCGAATGTCAGTAGGAAGAAGAACTTCACTAATTCATAGCCGTTACCTTGCGACAAGGTTTGCGCATCAGCGAAAAAGTTAGCGCCATAGGCAACCCAATAGCCGATAAAGAAATAAGCGATAGCGGAAATGCCGAAGTCGGCAAGGATTTTGACCAGTGCGTTGACTTGGTTTTTGTGTCGTACCGTCCCTACTTCAAGAAAAGCAAAGCCTGCGTGCATTAAAAACACCATGATTGCACCCAGTAATAAGAACAGTGTATCCGAACTTTGGGTCAGGGTTTGTACCGCTCCATGTACCTGACTGGCATCTACGCTCATTGTCGTTTGTCTCCTTTAATTGCCCAACGTCTGTGCGCTGTGCATTTTGTTTCACCAAGTTGGTGATTTGATAGTGAGACATATCAAGGGCAAGCTTCATGCCAAGCAAAAACGATTAATATCAATTATTTTAATTGATTGATTTTATGAATAAAAAATAACGACCAGCGCTGTTGACGAGTCAGAGTCAAACAAATCAGTGAATAAAAATGCACTCTTTTGGTGAGGACGCACTGTTTTAAGGCGCGCATAATTTGTGCAGAGGTATGAAAAAGCCCTGTTAAACAGGGCTTTGAATTAATTATAGGTTTGGACCTTTGACCATACTAAATGGCTGGTTGGCTTTAAGCTTCTGCATCCCTTGATACATACGCACAAACCATAGCAAAATCGCCACCGAGCCAAATAACATACCCACGTATGGAATGTAGTAAGCGATCTCATCAATCACATGGCTGTTGTACCAGTAATCATTGACACCAATCAGCACTCCATTTGAGGTAGCGACAGTGATGATCAGAACAACAAAGAAGGTCAGATTAAGGAAGAAGGTACGAATTAACCCGTAGTAATGGGAATCAACAATCGCGCCATCTTCTCCTTTATCAAGACGATACCCTGCGTAAACAATCGCGATAACACCTGAGATCAAGCAAGTGAAAGGCGTGAAGATACTAAGGATATACGCAATCCAGATACCATTATTAGGCTTGTTCATCTGCTCGGACTCCTTTTACTTCTTCAGTGCTCGCTGTTGTTTGCTGTTGCTCTTTCTCCATCATCTCCTGATACCAGAGATCGTGGTGCTCTTTCGCCCAGGTCTCATCGACTTCGCCAGTCACCATACCTTCCAGTGCCCCTTCCATACCAAACAAACCAATGTAGATATGGAAAACGAAACCACAGATTAGGATCAGTGCCGCTAGCATATGAACTAGGTTCGACAGTTCCATATCTCTGCGTGTCTGGCCAAAGATTGGGAAATCAAGTACTAATCCACTTAAAGCAACAACACTACCCACTACGATCAGTAGCCAGAATAGCGCTTTTTCACCAGCGTTAGAGAACTCAGCAGACGGGTGAGAACCTTTGTGCTTACCAACCATGCCGCCCAGTTTCATAAACCATGCGATATCAACCTTCTTAAAGGTAGATTTACGCCACCACTTAACCAGTACGCAAAGTAACAACACATAGAAAATAGGACCTATGTAGTTGTGGTACTGCTTAGCCAGCATAATGATGAATCCCCAAAGGTCAGTCGGGATATACGGTTTAAGGAAATGCTTACCATAAACCAGCATCAAGCCACTAAAGGCCAGTGTCAGGAAGGTAAAAGCCATACTCCAGTGCAGTGCTCGGTCGAGGCGGGACCAACGTTTGATCTTTTTGCCTGTACGAGGTGCACTTAACATTAGCGGCCCAATGACGATATACATCATGGTAACCAATGCAATACTACCGAAAATCGCTACAGCTCCCGCTGGAGACATCCATTTTTCTTTCAAAATGTACCAGGTTTGACCCGGGGTACTAATCAGCATTCCGTGCTCTGGGAACTGAGACGTCGTGTAGCCCTCTTCGCCTTGACGAACTTGACGCCAGTAATCGGCACCAGCCAATTGCGTCATTTCACGTTGTGCAACATCAGACTCTTTTTGCTCAGCATGCGCAGGCAACGACAAAGCAAAAAGCAATGCTGCCATCAGAGACAGCATCGCAAGAGATGCACGTTTAAACATTGAAAACATGAATCTCTCCGCTATTAGCTTTTCGTTGCGTCGTAAGACAGATCGTTACCGTCTGTCCAGCCTGCGCCCTTAGCACCACGCTCAACAACACGTTGACGGAAGATGTCAGATACTTTCTCTGCATCACCCGCTAATAATGCTTTAGTCGAACATAGAGAAGCACACATTGGCAGCTTGCCTTCTGCGATACGGTTTGCACCGTACTTCTGGCGCTCTTCCACTGAACCAGGTTCAGTTTCAGGACCGCCGGCACAGAAAGTACACTTATCCATCTTGCCACGCTCACCAAACGAAGCTTGTTTAGGGAACTGAGGCGCCCCAAACGGACAAGCGAACAGACAGTAACCACAACCGATACAAAGATCTTTATTGTGCAGTACGATGCCGTCTTCGGTGTGCTCAAAACAGTCTGCCGGACATACTGCTTTACAAGGCGCGTCTGTACAGTGCATACAAGCAACAGAAATCGAGTTTTCACCCGGTTCACCGTCATTCAGTGTAACCACGCGGCGGCGTTGAATACCCCACTCTAGTGCGTCGTCGTTTTCGTTCTTACATGCAGTGACACAGCCGTTACATTCGATACAGCGCTTAGTGTCACAAAGGAATTTCATTCTAGCCATCAGTTGACTCCTTACGCTTTGCGAATGTTACATAGGGTGACTTTGGTTTCCTGCATTTGCGTTACAGGATCATAGCCGTAGGTCGTTGCAATGTTTGCAGCTTCGCCAATTACGTATGGGTCACAACCTTCTGGGTACTTATCACGAAGATCTTCACCCTGGAACTTACCGCCGAAGTGGAACGGAATGAAGGCTAAGCCAGGTTTAACACGACGAGTTACCATAGCTTTAACGTGGATACGCCCCTTCTCGGCACCTTCTACCCACACCATATCGCCATCTTTGAAACCAAGGTCATTAGCGTCTTTCGGGTTCACTTCAACAAACATCTCTTGTTGTAGTTCAGCAAGCCAAGGGTTTGAACGTGTCTCTTCACCACCACCTTCGTACTCAACCAAGCGGCCAGAAGTCAGGATAATTGGGTATTCACCTGACACATCTTTGTCTTGAATTGACTTATACATTGTCGGTAGACGGTAGATAGATTCACTATCGTCCCAAGTTGGGTAGTCAGCTACCAGATCACGACGTGGCGTGTATAGTGGCTCACGGTGTAGCGGTACGCGGTCAGGGAATGTCCAAACCACTGCACGCGCTTTAGCGTTACCAAATGGCATACAACCATGCTTGATAGCCACGCGCTGGATGCCACCTGAAAGGTCAGTTTTCCAGTTTTTACCTTCTGCAGCAGCCTGTTCCTCTGCCGTCAGGTCGCCCCACCAACCCAGTGCTTTAATTAGCTTATCGTTAAACTCAGGGTAGCCGTCTTCCAGCTCACAACCTTTCGAGTAGCTATCTTCAGCAAGTAGGTTTTTACCTTCAAACTCAACACCAAAACGAGCACGGAAGTTACCACCGCCCTGCGCTACTGGCTTAGACGTATCGTAAAGAATATGCGTGCCAGGGTGCTTCATTTCTGGTGTACCCCAACATGGCCAAGGCAGACCATAAGTTTCACCATGTGCCGGACCGCCTTCTGCTTCTAGTGAAGTTTTGTGGAAGGTATGCCAGTTTTGTTGGTGATCTTTCAAACGCTCAGGGCTTTGACCTGTGTAACCAATTGTCCACATGCCGCGGTTGAATTCACGAGTGATGTCTTCGATAAGTGGCTGGTTGTTTTCCACTTTAACGTTCTTGAATAGCTGATCAGCAAAACCAAGTTTCTTAGTAAGTAAGTACATGATTTCGTGGTCAGGCTTAGATTCAAATAGAGGCTCTACGACTTTGTCACGCCATTGAATAGATCGGTTTGAAGCAGTCACACTACCGTAAGTCTCAAACTGAGTGGTTGCTGGCAGCAGGTAAACGCCGTCAGTACGGTCATTCATAACAGCAGCAACCGTTGGGTATGGATCAACGATGACCATCATATCCAGCTTCTGCATCGCTTTACGCATTTCAACACCACGAGTCTGCGAGTTAACCGCGTGACCCCAGTAGAACATTGCGCGAATGTTGTCGCTCTGTTCGATGTTGTCTTTGTTTTCAAGTACACCATCGATCCAACGAGAAACCGGGATACCCATGTTGTTCATTGGTTTCTTACCGCGGTACTCATTTTGGTCGAAACGTTTTTGAACCCACTCATGGTCAAGATCCCAAACCTTAGACCAGTGTTTCCAAGCACCATCAGACAGACCGTAGTAACCAGGAAGTGTATGAGATAGTACGCCAAGGTCAGTTGCGCCCTGTACGTTATCGTGACCACGGAAGATGTTCGCACCGCCGCCAGACTTACCCATGTTACCTAGTGCCAGTTCAAGTACACAGTATGCACGAGTGTTGTTGTTACCTGTGGTGTGCTGAGTACCACCCATACACCAAACAACACAGCCCGGACGGTTTTCAGAAAGAAGTTTCGCCGTGTTGTAAACGTCAGCTTCAGAAACGCCAGTCACGCGCTCTACTTCAGCCGGAGTCCACTTAGCAACTTCTTGACGAATCTCATCCATACCAAATACACGCTGACGGATGAACTCTTTGTCTTCCCACTGGTTAGCAAATACATGCCACAAAATACCCCAGATGAAAGCAACGTCCGAACCTGGACGTAGAGAGACATAGTGATCAGACTTAGCAGCTGTACGCGTACGACGTGGATCAGCAACAACGATCTTACAGTTGTTTTTCTCTTTAGCGATTAAGATATGCTGCATCGCAACCGGGTGCGCTTCAGCAGGGTTAGAACCGATGAATAGCATCGATTTACAGTTGTGCATGTCGTTGAACGAGTTCGTCATCGCACCATAGCCCCAGGTGTTTGCTACGCCGGCAACTGTGGTTGAGTGACAGATACGTGCCTGGTGGTCAACGTTGTTGGTACCCCATAGCGATGCCATCTTACGGAACATGTACGCTTGTTCATTGTTGTGCTTCGCACTACCAAGCCAGTAGATTGAGTCTGGACCTGACTCTTTACGGATATCAAGTACCTTGTTACCAATCTCTTCGATTGCCTGATCCCAGCTCAGTTTTACCCATTTGCCGTTTTCAAGTTTCATCGGATATTTCAGACGACGCTCACCGTGGCCGTGTTCGCGCAGCGCTGCACCTTTCGCACAGTGTCCACCAGCATTAAACGGGTGGTCAAACGCTGGCTCTTGGCCAGTCCATACACCATTTTGTACTTCAGCGTAGATACCACAGCCTACTGAACAGTGTGAACAGATTGTTCGTTTGATCTCTGTTTTCGCTGAAGGATCAACTGACTTAGCTTCAGCTTTTTTGATCATTCCCGGAGCAAACAGACTCGCCCCTACTACTGCACCACCCGCAGCAAGGGAACTGTTCTTCATAAATGCACGACGTGAAACGCCAAGTTGATGTTGCTCTTTGCTCACACTATCGGAGCGTTTAACTAATTTCATTGGTCAGCTCCTATAGCGTGTCGTAGTAATCACGAATATGCTGAGTTTCGTGATAGCCATTTTTCTTCACGTCTTGCTTTGGCAAAACAGACTCTGAAGCACTAGCCACTCTGGTGGTTCCAGCGACTACGGCTCCAGCAACTGCTGCCGTGGTTAAGCCTTTGAGAAGATCCCTACGGCTTTGATTTAACTTATCGTTATCTTTCATTATTGCTTCCTTACCCTTATTAGTAGGTATTGCTATCGATGTGACGCTTATTGCTGAGTTTGCTCGTACTCAGTCACGTTCTTAACATCAATTTTTAATTTGCTTTTGCCACTTTGCAGATTCTCACTGAATCGAACTTGCTCTAGTGTCATAAAGGCGTCGGTTAACTCAGCTACCGCAAGGTAGAAATCCGCGTTTTTCGCCGCCTTAATTTGTTTAGTTAAAGAGCCAAACCAGGTCGCTAAATGTTTATTGAAAAACACTTGTTGTAGCTCTTCTTCTTCCTCGGTCAGCACTGACATCACTTCACATAAAGCTGCAAAGTGATCTTCAGGCTCTTTGACTTGATCTGCGCGCTCAAGACCAAGTAGCTCGAGGTCATGACGAATCGACGCCAATGGTTTTTCCATTAATGAGCCTGTCAGGTGCCATGAAGCAAAAGGCATCACCTCACCTCGGCCAATACCAATGAACAACTCTTGGTATTCGTCATTTAGTGCCTGTTGATCAGACGCAACTGCAGCTTGCTTTAAACCGTTCCAGGCTGACTGCATTGCGCTCTGGCTCTGTTCCGTTTCAAGTTCACTGAGAAACGTCACCATTTCCGTCGTTGGTGCGTGACGAAACAGTGCTGAAAGCACTAGGTAAATTTCGCCGCGCAGAGTTTGTTGTTGATTTTCCATTGCTCGTTCTACTCTAGTAATTCAGTTGTTTAGTCGGGTCTTCTGCCATTGATTCGAACATGTCGACAACACGGCAGTCTTCACACATCGCGATTCTGTTTAGTGCAGCGGGATCAGAAAAATGAGAGTGACCACGTAACTTATTCTGCAGCATATCGATCATCGACTGAGGAGCGAACGGTTTACTACAGCGAATACATTCCGCCGCTTTTTCCTGATGAATTACACTCGCTTGTTGACGACTCGCTTTGTCCCAGTTCATCCGTGTCGTCATAGTCAACACTTGCTCAGGACAGGCTTTAGTACACAGTCCGCATTGAATACAGTCTTGCTCGACAAATTTTAGTGATGGCGATTCACCATCGGTATGAAGAGCGCGAGTTGGACAAACCGCTACACAACTCATACACAAGGTACAATCGTTATCTTTGCAAGAGATGCTTCCGTATGGCGCGCTTGCTGGCAGCTCAACAATGTTGTCTACAGGGATTCTTGACCCCGCCAGTGCATCCAGTGAAGTAAACAGACGTTGACGTTTATTGCCTTCTAAATCGCCAAGAGCCAGGTCGAAAGACTCAGTGCATAGCGTTGGCGCACCTTCACGTAGAGACTCCAGGTAAAGAATATCAATCGTCTCTTTAGCAATGCCCAGTTGAGAAAGTAACTCTTGAGCGATCGCGACTTCGCTAGAAAGAACACGAAGAATCGTTGCTGGCATAAAACGACTCGCAGCAAACAGAACCTGAGTAGCACCGTTTACTAAGGCGGCAAACCATGAGTCAATGCCCACAGAAGGCAGTTCTTCGACAACAATTGGTACAACATTGTCTGGTAGCGCTTTTAGTGCCATCACATTGTATTGTTCATGACGCGAGCTACAGATAAGGACGATCGGCTCTACGCCACCCTGTGACTCGTAGTTTGCCAAGGTACGCTCGACAAATTTTTGTGTCTCTTGCGGATTAGGTAATGCGTAATGAATCGCTTCAGTCGGACAAGCGGTAGCGCAGGTACCCACCCCTTGACACAGGTAAGGGTTAATCTCGATACGATGACCCGTTTTGTCACTGCCTTCACTTGAAAGTGCGCCTGCAGGACATGCATCTACACAACGCTCACAACCTTTAACGCCACGAGAACTGTGTGCACATAAATCGGTATCTAATCGGAAGAATTTCGGTTTATCAAACGTCCCCATCAGGGTTGGGATCTCTTCCAGAGCTTCAGCCAGTTTTGGATAACCACGGCCGACTGGGTAGTAACCAGGTACAGGGACTTCTTCACTCATACAACTGTTAAGGCACAGGTCGAGAACGATATCGAAACAGTCATGATTGAGTGCAACTTTGGCCAGGTTGCTCTCCATACCCTTATTCTCGATAACAACAGAGAAGGTTCCTAAGAATCCGGATACCTGTACTGAGTTCGCGTAGTAGAGGTTAGCGTGCTCTCCCTGTTCTCCGTCGGTGGATAGCAGCGTAACGCTATTCATCTGAATCAGCTGAGCCGCAGCACTCTCAATAATTGAGGTCGGACCGACGATAAGAGTGTTACCGCCACTTTCGTAACTTACTGTTGGCGGAATTAGATTGGTTAGTTCAACCGTATTTTCAAATGCATAAAGACGAGCTTTACCATTCGTCGTTACCGCTGATTGTTGTAATAGTTGTTTTAGCATTGCTCAGTTCCAGTTAGAACGGAATATTCACCTGCGTTCGTAATAGCAAATGCTGTACCAACTTTTATTTACCTTAAAATCAGTAACTTATAATAGTCACCTGATTTTCATGGATATAAAAAAACAGAGTGAGACAAATTGTCCCACTCTGTTAATTGATGGTTTAGTCAAAATGTACCTATTGTTTGTGTGGTATATTTTGTCCCAACTGTTTTTCGTCAACAGGCAAATCATTTTCGTCCGTTGCGATAACTTGTTCGCTAGATTCAGGCTCACAATCCTCAACAACGACAGTTTCTAGCTGGTCTTGTTGTTCTTGATCTGGTTGATGTTCTTCTTCCGTTGAGTTCATCCAGTCACGGAGTTTACTTGCCACTTCAGAGGAGAGACTTTTGACTGCCTTATAATCATGGTCATAATCGTTAAGACCATCTATCTCACTGAATTGTCCTGACAAAAACAGTTTACGTAGTGCGGCTTTTTTTACCGATGATTCCGCCTCTGAAGCCAGTAAGCTTGCAACACTGGGTTCAGATTCACTCTGCTGTTGTGTGGCTTCAGCTTCTATAACGTCACTGCCAGCCTGATCAGAAGTTTGCTGTTGTTCTGCTTCAATTTCATCGCTTGTCGTTGCCTCAACCTCAGGTTCATCACCTTCAAGCTTGCGTTTTGACCAACGACTTAGAAAACTAGTTGCCACTTGCTCTACCCGCCCCTTTACGTTTCTTGCGCCTCTGTTCAAGTAGTTCTCCATTACGACCTATGTATGCTTCCATCCAGGCTTGAACAGCTAACGGCATGTCATTAGAGAGAACCAAATAGTCACCGTCCATATACTGGCCGGCTACGCTTTGTGAAGCGGTGAGTGTGACAATGTTAGGTTGCTCGTCGGATTCCATGGTATCAAGTACCAGAAACAGCTTAGGTTGTTGAGAACTAAGGTTAAAGCGGTAATCTGTGCGTTCGTCTCGATGCAATTGAAGTGCAACTACCCTGTCGTGTTGTGACTCAGGCTGCAGCTCAAAACCAGCCAGCTGCCATTGCGTCGTGGTCCATAGTCCAGTGCTGATTTCATGTGTGATCAGTTTGCATTCGATAGGCCATAACTGTTGTGTTTTTTCCAGTTTCTCTGACACTGTTTGCTGTTTTGGCATAGTTCACCAACTTGTAATCTGTTGTTTATTGGGTCGGATTGTCTTCATCTCCGCTAATCCCGGTTTACATAGCAATATTTGTACCTAATCATAAACAATCAGCCTAGTTACCGTTATGATGCAGAACGGAACATTACTTGCTAGTACCATTCCGCTAATACGGATAGATCGAATAGGATAACTCTGTGGTTAAACCAAATATTATTAGAACCAGTGAAAACCCACTACAAACTCTGGAAGTCGAAGTCTTCGATGAGTACGGTGAAAAACTCACGAAACAGATCGCTTGTGAACGCCCTCTGACAGTTATGCTTAACTGGAAAGAAGTCGTAACATTAATGACTTTAGGCTCAAGACCTGAATCATTAGTTATTGGCTATCTTAAGAACCAAAGTTTTATCAGTGATCCGCAGGCGTTAGAGTCAGTGATTATCGACTGGGAAACCAACACTGCTGCGGTTATTACGAGTGAAGATACTCAGCAAGTCGAAACTGCGCTTAAGAAGAAAACGGTCACCTCTGGCTGTGGTCAAGGCACCATGTACGGCAACGTAATGAAGCAACTTGAAGATTACCAAGTACCACAGATTAAAATTAAGCAGTCAGAAATCTATTCTGCGCTCGAAGCTCTGACTCACTACAACGATACCTACAAAAAAGCGGGGGCGGTTCATGGCTGTGCGGTATGTAAAGCCAATGAAGTGCTCTCTTTTGTCGAAGATGTTGGTCGTCATAATGCAGTCGATACACTCGCTGGTGAAATGTGGCTAAACCAACAGAGTGGCGAGGATAAGATTTTCTACACTACTGGTCGCTTAACTTCTGAGATGGTCATAAAAGTGGCTCAAATGGGCATTCCCGTTCTTCTTTCTCGCTCAGGTGTTACCCAAATGGGACTGGACCTGGCTCATAAATTTGGTATTACCACCATTGCGCGCGCTAAGGGGTTACGATTCCAGGTATTTACCGGCGCCGAAAAGATGGAATTTGATGTAAAGGGTTCAGATCAAACTTAACCGTTACTTGCAAATCGCCTCCCATACGCTATTAGTTTTATATTCCCTGTCATAAAAGTGTAATAAACCGCATAACAAGTAGGGATACATCTCGTCAATTGGCTAAACATGGGAGGTGTTCATGTCTGAATCACCTGAAAAACAGCGTTTCACGCTGTCACTGTCGATCAGAATGAAGCTGATCTTAATCAACCTGACTCTGCTTGTTGGGGTTGGTATCTACGCATACTACGAACAGACTAGTCTCAATCGACTCGCCTCTCTCGAACACGCCGCTAGCGAAAACCTTAGCAGTTCCGTCGATCTGCTGATGTTAAGACGCCATGAGAAAGATTTTCTCGCCAGAAGAGACAGTAAATATATCGGTCGATTCGATACCACCTTCGAACAGCTTTCACAGCGAATTGTTGACCTCCAACAGACGCTAGCTTCACAGCAGCTTAATCTCAATCAACAAGAAAGTCAGATTGTTTCCACTCTTGACCAGTACCAGAGCCAATTCCATCAACTAGCCCAACTTGTGAATCAAATTAATGGCAAGGATTCATCAACCAGCCTCAGCTCGCAACTCTCCACTGATCGCCTTGAGCTTAAGCAGGTGGTTAATCAACAGCAGGATCAGGTGTTGAAAGTGACTTTGCTTGAACTACTCGAATCAGATTTAAGTTACCTCGCGTCGCCAAGCGAAGAGAGTATCGCTCTGTTTCAACAATCGTTAACGCGTTTCGCTTCTCGTCAGCTACCTGATGAGATCATTCAGGGCTTTGTTCAGTACCAACAATCCGCTAATGCGCACATAGAAGCCATTGAGAAACTCGGTTTAACTTCTAGCTTAGGGCTAAGGGGCTCGTTGCGTGCCAATGTTCACAAAACGGAACAAGCGATTGCTGATTTACAAGGTCAGATTGATACTGCCATTGAAGCGGCAACGGTCTCCATCAAGAATCAACTCCACATGATTGGCGGTGCGATTGTGGTGCTGCTGTCTGGCCTGCTGTTCCTGATTGGCCGTAGTATCCTAAGCCGTATCAAAGCGATTAACCGTTTAATGCAGCAGATTGCATCCGGCAATGGCGACCTTACTGTTAGGATGAACGCGAAAGGCAACGATGAGCTCGCCACTCTGGCGAATTCGTTTGATCTGTTTATCTCTTCGTTACATGGCCACATCAAAGATCTTGCGCAAGTTATGGGTGTCCTAAGTGAAAGCTCATGCAGTTCTGAACAATCTGCGCTTAAAAGTATGAAAAATGCTGAGCAGCAAAAGCTTGAATCAGAGTCAGTCGCTACAGCAGTTAATGAGTTGGTCATGACCACCAATGAAATTACCGCCAACATTGAGTCAGCGGCCAGCAATGCTCAGCATGTGACTAACGAAGCGAAGAACGCGCTTGAACTGACTCATGCGACAGGTAAACGTATCGATTCTTTAGCTGAAAGCATTGAGGATTCTCAGGCACAAATCATTGCTCTGGAGGAACAGAGTCGCGAGATTAATCAGGTTATCGCAACGATTCAGGGTATCGCTGAACAAACCAACTTGTTGGCTCTGAATGCAGCCATTGAGGCTGCGCGAGCCGGTGAAAGTGGCCGAGGCTTTGCCGTTGTTGCGGATGAAGTACGTCAGCTCTCTCACCTGACTAACAGTTCGACGCAGCAGATTGAATCCACTATTCAAGGCTTAACACATAGCATTTCGAATACCGCTAAGACCATGCAGACCAGTGCCGAGCAAGCACGTACAACCAATCACCATACTCATCATGTTGTGGAGGCTATTGAACAAATCAACGCGCAGGTCAGCGAGATGTTCGATATGAATACTCAAATTGCCACAGCTTCAGAAGAGCAATCTATGGTATCAACTGAAATTGACCGAAACATCACTGAAATCGCCCACCTTGCTAATGATACTTATCAGGTTGTATCTGGGTCTGTGCGATGTAGTGAGCAAGTCTCCGGTGTCAGTCATAAGCTCGAGCGCATCGTAGCTCAATTTAAGTACTAAAGCGGATACAAAAAAGCCTCCATTAACGGAGGCTTTTACTGTACGGGTTATCGAAGATTAACCATCAATACCACGAGCTTTAAGGAACTCAGCGTATGTCCCTTTGAAATCGGTGATCTTGTTGTTCTTGATTTCAATAATACGGGTCGCTAGAGAGTCTACAAACACACGGTCATGAGAAACGAAGAACAGTGTCCCCTTGTATTGCTCAAGCGCGTTGTTCAGTGACTCGATAGATTCCATATCCATGTGGTTAGTCGGTTCGTCCATCAGTAGCATGTTTGGTTTATGCATCATGATCTTACCAAGCAGCATACGACCCTGCTCACCACCAGACAGTACTTTGACTGACTTCTTGATGTCATCCTGAGAGAACAGCATACGACCAAGGAAGCTGCGAACCACTTGTTCATCATCGCCCTCTTGACGCCATTGACCCATCCAATCCATCAGGTTCAGATCTTCTTCAAAGTCATGAGCATGATCTTGCGCGTAGTAACCGATGTTAGAGTTCTCTGACCATTTGAATTCGCCAGTACGTGGTTCCAGCACACCCGCTAGTGTGTTCAGAAGGGTCGTTTTACCCACACCGTTTTCACCGATAATAGCAACGCGCTCACCCACTTCAAAAATTGCGTTGAAATCGCTGAACAGATCTTCTTCGAAGCCCTGGCTTAGGTTTTCAACGATTAGCGCGTTACGGAACAGTTCTTTCGACTGCTCGAAACGGATAAATGGGTTCTGACGGCTAGAAGCTTTCACCTCTTCCAATTGGATCTTATCGATCTGCTTGGCACGAGACGTTGCTTGTTTCGCCTTTGAAGCGTTAGCAGAGAAGCGAGCAACGAAAGTTTGCAGTTCAGCAATTTGCGCTTTCTTCTTAGCGTTGTCAGACAGTAGACGCTCACGAGCTTGTGATGCCGCTGTCATGTACTCATCGTAGTTACCCGGAAAAACACGTAGCTCACCGTAATCCAAATCCGCCATATGAGTACATACAGAGTTAAGGAAGTGACGGTCGTGCGAAATGATGATCATAGTGCAGTTACGCTGGTTTAGTGTTTCTTCCAACCAACGAATGGTATCCATGTCCAGGTTGTTGGTAGGTTCGTCAAGCAGCATGATGTGTGGGTCAGCAAACAGTACCTGCGCCAATAGCACACGAAGTTTCCAACCAGGCGCAACTTCACTCATTAGGCCATAGTGCTGCTCTTCTGGGATACCTACAGCAAGAAGAAGTTCACCCGCTTTAGCATCAGCCATATAACCATCCATCTCAGCGAACTGGACTTCAAGATCAGCCACCAGCATGCCTTCTTCTTCACTCATCTCTGGTAGTGAATAGATACGGTCACGCTCTTGCTTAACTTTCCATAACTCTTTGTAACCCATGATAACCGTGTCGATTACCGTGAACTCTTCATAGGCGAACTGGTCCTGATTCAGCTTAGCGACACGTTCGTTAGGATCGTAACTTACGTTACCACCCGTCGGCTCTAGTTCGCCACTTAGGATCTTCATGAAGGTTGATTTACCACAACCATTCGCGCCAATCAGACCGTAGCGGTTACCCTCACCGAATTTTACCGAAATGTTCTCAAACAGCGGCTTAGCGCCAAATTGCTGTGTGATATTAGCTGTACTTATGATAGGACTATCCCCCTAATGAATTAGCCTTAATAATCAGTTATATAGGGCTAATCGCTTAATGTCTTGGTGTAAATTTCGCGGTATTGTAACAGGTAAGAAGTGTGAACTACATAACATGATGCAGATATATTAAAAACAGATGAGAATATAGCCCGTCACCAGTCAACGTAATGCTTGTCAGTCGTTTCTCAAATTTCTTAGCTCCACTATTAATGACATCGGTATGACACTTGACGCAAAGTTAAGAATATAGTTTCGCACCTTAAATTTGTTGGTGTTTCACTCGCTTTCAATTTTAAACCAACTAAACTAACTCTAACCTCATAAGTTATAAGAGATTTTTATGCGTTTTATCGTACGCTTTTTATGTATGGTCAGCTTAATTACAGCCCTTCCCGCTTTGGCAACCTGGCAATATGACCTTAAGGCAATTCCTCAGGTAGACAGTGTCAGCAGTGACATTGAACAGGAAATCACTACGCTGCCTGAAGTTCTGTTTATGACGGCGCAGGATAAGCGCAAGGTCAATCAACTGCTTGATGCGGTTATTGCCGAACAGCAGAAACAGATCACGCTATTTGAACAGCACCTCATCGCTTATCGAACTCAAGGCAGTGAAGAGACCTGGTTTGACACCGAGTCGAGTTATCTGACCCTGACCAGTCTAGGCCAGAGTAAAGAACAATTACTGGTTCTGACCGATCCAGTGACGCGTGACAAGCTTACTGGTTTTGGTCCCTACGGCGTGACTCAGTTTAAGCAAGAGTGGCATCAAACTCAGCTTAACCTCGAATACTGGATCCATTTCCAGTTACGTAGTTTTAAATCGCTGGTTGATGAAGTACTGATTTCTCCTATCCCGGTTATTTGGGCTGGTTTGAAAGTTCTGTTTATCTACTTTGGCTTAGTATGGTGGCTGGCAAACAGTAAACGATTGATCACCCTTTTCAAAGAGACTCAACTCGAAACCAGTAATAAACCGCCACTTTGGGTCCGCTTGGTTTGGTATGTAAGTCGCGCGAATCGAGCGATTGCTTTTCTTGTTGCAATCACTCTCTCATTACGTGTTCTCTCTGGCATTCCGAGTCTGCAGCATCTGATCATCCTCGAGATATTCACCTGGTGGGTGCTTGGTGGTTCGATTGCGATCAGCTTTATTCTTGAATTCGCTTATCGAAATAGCCGCTCTTCTAACCCAGAAGTCATTGCGTTAAGACTCTCGACCATTCGTCGCTACGTGTGGAGCGCAATTGTCGCCGGTGTGATCCTACAAATCTCCATGCGTACGCTAGGTAAAGGGACGATTTATTACTGGATATACAGTGCCCTTTACGCGTGGTTTGTATTGGTTACCTTGTCTATTCTTCGTCTGTGGCGCAGCAAAGTGTTTGCCACTGTAGAGCCTTTATCAGACCGTCCTGTATGGGTTAACTGGGCGGTAAGCCGCAAAGACGCCCTACTACTTAATATCCCAGCTACTGCAATGGCAATGGCCTGGCTGATGGTGCACAACTTCAAACATAGAATCGTTGCAGCGCTCTCCAACTATAGCTTCTTTAGTCAGGCACTCGCATATCTGTTCCGTATCGAGGTGGCTAAGCAGACTGGTAATAGCAATGGTCAGAGTAACCTGGTCCGGGTTAAAGGTGATGAAACTTTTGAGTATGTATTGCCGGGTAATTTCGATAGCGCGATCATCGACTATGCAGGCGATGAGGTTAAACAATTATCGAAATACCTGATGAGTGACAGTCCTGCCATCTGTGTTGTATCAGGCGAACGAGGTGTCGGAACCACGACACTTCTGCGTGGATTGCTCAATAAAGTAAAAAATGCCGAACCTATCTACCTAAGTTGTCCTTACTCTGGCTACGGTGAGTTACTTGCGCACTTGGCAGTAAGTTTAGGTCTTGAGGAAGAGGCCAGTGAAATACAAATCTTGTCGCACCTGCGCAAAAGTGACACCTCTTATCTTATTGCAGTAGATAATGCCCAGCGTTTGGTAAAACCTATGGTTGGCGGACTGTCTGATTTAATTCGTCTGACTAACCTGCTTCGTCGTTCAAAGAAGAACCATCGCGTGGTGATAGCAATCGAAAAAGCCAGCTGGCGTTTTGTTGATCGTGCCCGAGGCGAGCGTCTGCTGTTTGATTTGGTCTGTTTTCTTCCCCGTTGGACAGAAAAACAGGTCCACCAACTACTCGATACTCGAATCAATCAAACCAATCAAAAACCAATCTCATTCGAGGGGCTTGTTGTTCCAAAACAGTGGGATCAGGAAGAAGTCACGGAAGAAGAACGTGCTAAACAAGGCTTCTATCGCATTCTTTGGCACTACTCAGATGGCAACCCAACGGTGGCGCTGCGCTTCTTCAGACTCTCTCTTAACCGTGATAAGCAGACAGATCAGGTGTTCATCCGTCTGTTCCGTGCTCCTGAATCTCAAGAACTGGAGAAAATGCCAAAACCTATGCTGGCGGTCTTGCGTTCAATTGTTCAATTAGAGATAGCCTCGCCTGAGGTGTTATCTGAGTGTACTCAATTAAGCATTGCCGAAATCACCGGAACGCTGCGCTACTTCCAGAGTCGCGGTTATATTGAATGGCTTGAAGACAAAGCTCGCGTCTCTGACCACTGGTTCCGTCATATAACGAATGTTCTCGATCGTCAGCATTTATTGGTGAAGTAATATGAAAAAGTTTCTATTTGTTTTATTGCTAGTGACCTGCCCAGCTTTCGCTTCTGAGGAAGTTGCTAGTGTCGAGAACATCGGACAGATCGCCAGCCTGATTCGCTGGAGTGGCGTGTTCTTCTCATTGTTGGTGATCGCTGCGACCTGGCTGTTGCTTAAGTTTATCAACTCTATGGTCGAGAGTATCGGCGGCCAGTTTGCCCAATACCGTATGTTGCTTCAGAAGCTGCAATCCTTTATGCAGTTCTTTATCTACATGAGTGCGGGTATTCTGGTGTTTATGATGAGCTTCCGCATCAACGATCAAATACTTGCCCTTATTGGCGGTACGCTTGCGGTATCAGTCGGTTTCGCACTTAAAGACCTTGCCGCTTCATTCATAGCGGGTATGACGGTTATGGTCGACCGACCATTCCAAGTTGGTGACCGCGTAACCTTTGAGGGAAATTACGGTGATATTATTGCCATTGGCTTGCGCTCTGTGAGGATGCGTACGCTTAACGATGACATCATCACTATCCCGAACAACAAGTTCCTCAATGAGGTGACTGTCAGTGGTAACTATGGTGCACTAGACATGCAAGTGGTGATTCCATTTTATGTCGGTCTTGATGAAGACATTACTCTGGCTCGTGACCTGATACAGGAAGCCGCCTCTTCAAGTCGCTATATCCATCTGCCTAAGCCGGTTACAGTGCTCGTCAAACAGACCATCACCGACAATTACCTTGCGATTCAGTTAACCTGTAAAGCGTATGTAGTTGATACCGCCTACGAAAAACTGTTCGAAACGGACATCACCTTAAGGGTAATGAAAGAGTTCAGAAAACACGGAATTTGCCCACCTAAGATCGCTGTCAACGCAGGTTAATCTTAGCGATTAAAAAGGCCAGAGTTTTCGCTCTGGCCTTATTCTATAGGTTGGTTATTTTCAGCTCGGGTTCGGCTCGCTCAGGCAGGTAGATACTAAAGCAGCTGCCTTTGCCCCACTCAGACGTTACTTTCAGCTCGCCACCAGACTGACTGAGAATACTCTGCGAAACTGACAATCCTAACCCGGTGCCGTCACGTTTCGTGGTATAGAAAGGCGAGAAGATTCGTTTCAGGTTCTCCTCTTTAATACCGCAGCCATGATCCTTAACGTGAACAATCGCGCCGACAGATTTGCCACCTTCTATCCAATCCTCGGTAGAAATACTCAACAGACCTTTGCCTTGCATAGCATGAATACCATTCATTTGTAGATTAACCAGTATCTGCAATAACTGATGACGGTTAACTTCTACCGACGTGTGCGCAGAAAGGTCAGTTTCAAATTCGACACCGCGCTTTTTGGTACCCGTCTTAACCAGAGTAATACTCTCTTCGACAATTGGGTTAACGTGTTGCCAGGTAATCTCATCCTGAACACCGCCCTGACGACTGTATTGCAGCAAGCTGCGGGTGATATTACGAATACGATCAATCTGAGCGTGGATAGCTTCTATCTCTTCTTTGACTCGGTTAGAGTCATCGCCAAGTTCGAACTGCATCAGCTCAACATTACCAAGAATCACTGCGGTTGGGTTGTTGATTTCATGGGCGATCCCTGCGGTCAGCTCACCAAGGGCTGCCAGTTTCTCATTCACGACCAACTTATCGCGAGTTTGGTTAAGCAGTTTGATGTGCAGCTCAAGTTCTTCCGTTTTCTCTTTCAGGCTGGCGGTTCGATCCTGAACCTTACATTCCAGCTCATTGGCCGCATGTAACAGTTCATTTTTACGTTGTTTGAGCAGATCTAGCATGTTGTCGAACTGTTTAGCCAGCTGCGCCAACTCGTGGTTTTCATCCAGACCAAGGGGACCGATACGAGTCTCCTTACCGAGCTGAATCATTTTCACCACACGGTGAATATGCTCGATAGGGATAAACAGATCACGGGAACCTCGATAAACCAATAGGCTAGAAATCAGCAGCAGGATCAAGGTTGTAATGGAGATCTCGGCAATATTGGTCATATACGTGGTGACAAACGGCCACAGCAGATATCCGGTATAAAGCATACCAATGACGTTATCGTACTGGTCGTGCAGTGGCTGATACGCAGTGATGTACCAGGCATCATAAACAAAGGCTAAGTCGACCCACTCTTCCCCATCAATCAGCACTGAGCGCTTCACTTCATCGGATACTCTTGTGCCAATTGCGCGCCCTAATCTATCGTCACTATCAAGCGGGACGTTGGTACTGACACGCAGGTCATCCAAAAACACTGTTAACGTCCCTACCGGACGAAGACTGTCCTGTTTAGAGGGATAGATTAAGTCTCGGATGGTGTCGACAAGCCCTGTGCTGTTGTTGAGCAGCAAGCCGCCGTCAAGGAATCCTATGATGTCATTGGTTTTGTTATAGATTGGAATCACGGTTCGACTAACTAAACCACGCCCTTCAATCTCACTACTATTCAGAATCGGTGTCTGAGCACGCTTTACCAGATCCGGACCTAAGCTACTCAGTTCCTTCTGGGTTAATACATCAAAGAATGACTCTCTCCGAGTCAGATCCATAAAGCGAAATTTGTTTTCCAGGCTGTCGACCCGATGGAAACGTAAGAAGTCCAGTTTGTATTCGATTCGCTGCTTAGAGACCCATTGCTGTAATTCAGACTCTATAACCTTGCTATCATTAACCCGGCTAACAAAATCGTAAGAGTTGGCAAACGCTTTAACATGGTTAGCTTGTCGTTCCTGAATCAGCTCAATACTGTTTTCAGCCACGCCAAGACGCTCAGAGACATCAATCAGGGCACTCTGCCAAGTATAATGGATAGACCAATAGATGGTGATACCAATCAACGCCAACAAGGTCAGGAATATCGGCGCTGAGGTCAGGATCATCAGCCGGTAGCGCACCATGGTTTTAAACCGATAGCGCCATTTTGACCACAGCGACAGATTAGTCGGCATAGGAGGACTCCTCGCTATCCCACTCTTTGTATTTACGCTCTAACGTCTTACGTGCTACACCTAAATCGCGTGCCGCGGCTGACTTGTTGCCATCATGGTGATCGACTAATTGCTGGATATGCGCTTTCTCGACCTCTTTCAATGCCCAACTATTCGGGTAGCCAACACCACTGTTTGTCTCAGTAGCCAACTCTATCAGCTCAACACCACTGGAAACGTTCATCGAGACTGATGGCTTAAATGTATCGCCATGAAGCTCTCGCCAATAGTGAGCTGGAGGCTTGCCAAGCAGAATGCAACGTTCGATCAGGTTTTTAAGCTCACGAATATTACCTGGCCAATCATACTCGTTCATCGCCAACACATCTTCGTGAGCCCATTTAGGGTCTGGCATCCCTAGCTCCGAAGAGAGAAGCTTAGTAAAGAAAGGCACTAGCTCTATCAGGTCTGCTTTTCGCTCTCTTAACGGAGCAACGTCAATTTTGAGAACATTAAGACGATAGTAAAGATCAGAGCGGAAATTCCCTTTATTGACCTCTTCTTGTAGGTTGCGGTTCGTTGCTGCCACGACTCTGACGTCAACAATTACCTCTTTTTCACTACCGACAGGTCTAATTGTCCGCTGTTCCAGCACCCTTAACAGGGCCGATTGCATTGGTAATGGCATCTCACCGATTTCATCAAGAAATAGCGTGCCACCATTCGCTACGCGGAACATGCCCTCGCGACTTTTCTTTGCACCGGTAAACGCGCCTGCAGTATGACCAAACAACTCACTTTCAAGAAGTTCTGGGGCGATCGCACCGCAGTTGATTGGTACAAATGGTCCCGTTCGCTGACTGGCATCATGTACGCCCCTGGCAACAAGCTCTTTGCCTGTGCCCGATTCGCCCTCGACCAACACTGAGGCGCGTGAAGGTGCAAACTGGGTAATCAGCTGCTTGAGTTGCTTGGTTTTGTCAGAACCACCGACAATGTCTGTGGCGATGTGGCGCTTAAAGTCGTGACGTAACGCAAACTGATGACGCTGTTCGAGTCGCTTGTCCATACAGCGCTGAACCGCATGCAGCATCTGTTCTAAGTTAAATGGTTTAAGAATGAAATCAGTCGCGCCGAGTTTAATTGCCGATATAGCAGTATCTAAGTCTGCATAGCCGGTCATAAATATCACGTCAGCTTTTTTGTCTTCATCACAAAAGGCTTCTTCCCATTCAATACCCGAGCGTCCCGGCAGGTTGATATCCAAAATGATCAAATCATAGTGATTTGCGCATCGCAGCACTTCTGCATCTTCAATGCTTCCGGCACAGTCAACTTTTGAAAACCATTTGCTTAGCGCTTTATTTAAGATCGCTTGCATTCCCGATTCGTCATCAACGACAAGAACGGAAAATGCCTGATATTGTGAGGCTTTGTTAGGATCGAATGAAGGAGGCATTGTATTCCACACTAAATGAGTGACTATTGGGACAGAGTGTACCAAGTTTCACTCAGGCGGTTACAATTAATGTGAGACATTTTGTCCCCCATCAAACTTTTAATGTCTAAGTTATTGATAATTCGTTTGAAAAAGATCGCAATTTTTTGGCATCAAGATTGCTAAATATGCATGCCAATTTATAACACAACCATGTTGGTGGCGATATCGTATTGCATACAGGTATCGAATAACGATTAAATAATGGATTAATAACAACTATGAAAGCACTTACTTTTACACTCGCAACAGCGTCTTTAGCCCTTGTAAGTTACTCTGCTTCATCTGCGGATGATGCTCCTCACGTTCGACTAGCGACCACAACCAGTACTTACCACTCTGGTTTGCTTGACTACCTTCTGCCGCAATTTGAAAAAGACACTGGTTACAAAGTTGATGTTATCGCTGCTGGTACCGGTAAAGCTCTTAAGATGGGAGAAAATGGTGACGTAGATTTGGTCATGACTCACGCACCAAAAGCAGAAGCGAATTTCGTCGAAAAAGGCTATGGCGTTCTACCACGCAAGTTAATGTATAATGATTTCGTAATCGTTGGTCCTCATTCAGATCCTGCTAAAATCGGCGAGCAAAAAGATGTCGCTGACGTATTTAAGAGCATTGCCAACATGAACGCGACCTTCGTTTCGCGCGGCGATGATTCAGGCACTCACAAAAAAGAGAAAGGCATCTGGCAACAGACTAAGATCGAGCCAAACTTTGGTGGCTACCGCAGTGTCGGTCAGGGTATGGGCCCTACTCTGAACATGGCAAACGAAATGCAGGGTTACACCATGACAGACCGCGGTACATGGTTGGCTTACAACAACAAACTTGATTTAGAAGTACTGTTCCAGGGCGATAAAAAACTGTTCAACCCGTATCAGGTTATTCTGGTAAACCCGGAACGTTACCCTAGCATCAACTACCAAGGCGCTAAGGAGTTTAGTGATTGGTTAGTGAATCCAAAAGGACAGAAGCTGATTAATGATTTCAAACTCAACGGTAAGCAACTATTTGTCGCTAACGCTAACGAGAAATAATCTTAGATGAGCCTGTGGCAAACAACACTCGATGCGCTCACCTTATTGGTGAGCCTCGACAAAGAACTTTGGGAGATCGTTGCGGTCTCCTTTAGTGTCTCCTTATCCGCAATTTCTATTGTGTTGTTCCCTGCAATCATTTTTTCCTTTGTTCTGGCTTATACCGAGTTCAAAGGAAAATGGGTGTTCCTCTCGCTGATCAATACACTTCAGGCAATCCCAACGGTCGTTATCGGTTTACTACTCTACATGCTGTTATCGCGTGCAGGCCCGCTTGGTGACTGGCAGATGCTATTTACTCAGAAAGCCATGATTGTTGGTCAGATGCTGATCGGTTTCCCAGTACTTGTTTCTATGATGCACGGTGCGCTGCAGTCAAGTGACCGCAGAGCTGTTGAAACCTCGATCACTCTTGGCGCTTCGATTCCACGTATTATTGCAACCATGATTTGGGAGACTCGTTTTCCACTTCTTGCCGCTGCGATCGCTGCTTTCTCACGCATTGTTACTGAAGTCGGCTGCTCGACCATGGTTGGAGGCAATATCATGGGCATCACACGAAATATCCCGACAGCGATTGCGATGGAAAGCCACAAGGGCGCATTTGCTCAAGGTGTCGCACTGGGCATAGTGCTACTGACTCTAGCTTTAGTGTTGAACTTTATGCTGACCAGTATGCGCGGCAAAGGCTACCTCAGAACTTAAGGGCGCTGTATGACTATAAAAATAACGGCACAGCAACTTTCTATGCGCTTTAAAGAGCGTGTGCTATTCCATATCCCTACATTGAACATTGGTCCAAATGACGCTATCTACCTTAAGGGTGATAATGGCGTTGGTAAAACAACCTTACTGAAAATTCTTTCCGGCTTGATTAAACCCAGCACAGGAAAAGTGGTCGCCCCGAGTGATACCTGGCGCAACCGACTGTTTTCACGTTCAGGCCGTAAAAACGTTATCTATCTGCATCAATCTCCCTACTTGTTTGATGGCACTGTCTACGAAAACGTTGCTTACGGTATCCGCTTCCAAAAAGAAGCGACAAAAGATAAGCGAGCTCAAGTTATTACCGCGTTACGCATGGTAGGCTTGGAAACTCTTGCAGACGAACATATCTCAGTTTTATCCGGTGGTGAAAAGCAACGTGTCGCGATGGCTCGAGCTTGGATTTTAAAACCGTCGATTCTACTGATGGATGAACCCAGTGCCTCTTTGGATCAGGAATCTATTGAACGCTTAGTTGTGATGGCTCAAGATCTTCTTGATCGTGGCTCTAGCCTGGTGATTACCAGCCATCAACAGAATGCGTTGACCGATCTATGCCGCAAACAATGGTGGATTAAAGAGGCAACTTTGGTAGAGTCTCCTCTGCTTCAAGTAATAACCGATAAAGAGTTACAAACGAATTATGCTTCTTCCAACGCAAACTAGCTGGGTTATCTTAGCTGGTGGACAAGCAACCCGTATGGGCGGACAAGACAAAGGACTTGTTCAACTAAATAATAAACCGCTCATTCAGCATGTGATTGAGCGGCTTACCCCCCAAACTGAACGCATTTTGATTAACGCAAACCGTAACCAAGATGCCTATACAGAATTTGCCCACGTATTTAGCGACCAATTCAAAGATTACCCTGGCCCTATGGGCGGTATTCATGCTGGTCTGGTCAACGCGGGTACTGACTGGGTCGGTTTTGTTCCGTGCGACAGCCCATTGATCAATACAGATCTTGTTGAGAGATTCTGCAGTGCTGTCACCGACGAAACTGATATTTTGGTCGCTCATGATGGCGACCATCAACAACCCGTCTTCACCCTTTATCATAAACGTGTTCTGCCTAAGTTAACGGCTTTCTTGGAACGCGGAGATCGGAAAATCATCCTGCTCTATAAAGAGTGCCATACTCAGTATGTTGATTTTAGTGACTCACCAAACTGCTTCGTCAATTTGAACACCCCAGAAGAACTGGCTCAATTCGGTACGATTAACTGATGATTAATACAACAACCGTTCCTATCTTAGGTTTCGCCGCCTACTCAGGTACAGGCAAAACTACCCTGTTAGAGGCTTTGCTACCACAACTTACCGAAGCTGCTCTGCGTATTGGTATGCTGAAACACGCGCACCACAACTTTGATGTAGATAAAGAAGGTAAAGATAGCTACCGCCTGCGCAAAGCTGGTGCGACTCAGATGCTGATTTCATCACGCAACCGCTATGCATTGATGACTGAAACGCCTGACGCAGAATCGGAGTTCGAATATCTGTTAACTCGCTTTGATTGCGACAAGCTGGATATTATCTTGGTCGAAGGCTGTAAAAACATCGCTTTCCCTAAGATTGAGCTGCATCGAGAAGTGGTTGGCAAGCCGTGGCTTTACCCGAACGACACCAATATCATCGCTATCGCTGCCGATACTCAAGTCGATGATAGTGACCTGCCTCAGATGGATATCAATGATCTTGATTCTATCGCTGAATTTGTAATTCAGTACGCACGACAAGGTGGTCAAGAGAGTCAATCTCCAGCAGCATGTTGTGACACACTCTCCCCTGCTTTTCTCTCTGTAACTCAGGGGCAGGAAAAGATCTTATCGCTGGTAAACACGGTCACTGACACCGAATCTTGTTCAGTTGAGTCAAGTTTTGGCCGTGTTTTGGCAGGCGACATCATCTCACCGGTGAATGTTCCTCAGTACACTAACTCAGCGATGGATGGTTATGCGATTCGCGGCGATGACCTTGACCGTCAGCACTATCAGATCGTTGCAGAGGTTCTGGCAGGTCATGCGTATGACCGACCATTAGAAAAAGGTCAGGCAGTAAAAATTATGACTGGTGCACCGACACCAGAGCTTGCCGATACCGTTGTGATGCGCGAACAGGCAACCGAAACTAGTGACGGTGTCACATTTTCTGGAGCGACCATTAAGCAGGGACAAAATGTCCGTCAAGCAGGTGAAGACCTTCCAATGGGAAGCGATGTCTTTTCTCAGGGTCAGCGCCTTAGTTCTGCAGAGATGGGGATGATCGCGTCACTGGGTTTCGGCGACTGCGACGTTTACCGTAAGCTTAAAGTTGCTGTTTTCTCCACTGGTGATGAAGTTCAAGCACCTGGCAGTGAACAGAAAGCAAACTCGATTTTCGATTCTAACCGCTTCACTATCATGGGAATGTTACAAAATCTTGGCTGTGAAATCCTCGATTTCGGTATTCTTGAAGATGACCAGCAAACCATGGTGGATGCTTTACAACAAGCTTCCGCACAAGCAGATGTTGTCATCACGTCTGGCGGCGTATCGGTGGGCGACGCCGACTATATTAAACTGGCGCTCGATCAATTAGGGAGCATCGATTTCTGGCGTATCAATATGCGACCAGGTCGTCCTCTTGCTTTCGGCCAGATCAATGATAAGCCTTTCTTTGGCCTACCGGGCAATCCTGTTGCCGTAATGGTGTCGTTTATTAATTTCGTCGAACCAGCGCTACGTAAAATGCAAGGCGAAGTCGATTGGCAACCATTGAAAGTAAACGCCATTGCCACTGAGTCACTGCGCTCTCGTCAGGGTCGTACTGAGTTCAGTCGTGGTGTCTATCAACTAGACTCTCGTGGCCAGCTCACTGTTACCACCACTGGCAAACAAGGCTCAGGCATCCTACGCTCTATGAGTGAGGCCAACTGTCTGATCGAGATATCGCCTGCCGTTGATACGGTAAAAGTGGGAGAAAGCGTGACAATCATCCCTCTTCAAGGCAGAATCTAGCCATTCTTTATCAGAGGCCAGCCAAGCTGGCCTTTTATTTTTAAACGGGTTAAACATCTCTATGGCGCGTACAATTCTTTACACCTACAAAGACCAAGACAAAACACTGACTTTTTCTTATGAGAAGCACCGAAATATTCATGAAGCGGTTGCAGAAGCGGAAGGAATTGACATCTCTGCCTATCTTAAGATGGAACAGCAGATCGAAGCGATTTCTGATACTAAAGCTGTACGTAACTATCGTGATAACCACTTTAAAAAATTAGGCTTTAGCAAGATTACACTGGCGCAGAAAGAGAACCTCGGCGTCGGTAAGAAGAAGTCTTAACTCCCCCCCTTGCTTAGAAAAGGCTGGCTATCAGCCTTTTCTCACCCATTGATAATTTTATATTCTGACAACATTCCCCTCACAAAACCGTACATTGTACATATACATTTACCGTGTGCTGTGTGAATATTTATTGCAGCCTTCTGTACCATAAAAATATTTAATTAATTTTAACAAGGATTAGCCCCTCTAAATGGAATCGCTCATCACAAAAGTCATCGATTCAAGAAATGAACAAGAGCTTTACCACCGCTGTTTACAAGACGTCTATTCGCGCTATCACCCACAGCACTGCCTGATTGCAGAGTACGATCTAGAACAAAAACTCGCTCACACGCACTGCTATTTGCACAACGGCGATTTAGCCGACAACATCACCTATTCTTTGGGTGGTACGCCTTGTGAATTGGTTTTAGACAATCGTGAAATCTGTATTTACCAAGACAACATTCAGCAACAGTTTCCTGATGACATCATCTTACAAGTCATAAACGCCAAGAGTTATCTCGGTATTCCTATTCAATCTCGTAGCGGTAAGGTCATTGGTGTTATCGCTCTGATGTACGATACTGAGTTACCAGATATCCAGTTCGATAATACCTGGCTGGAAACACTGGGATTTCTAATCGGTAAAACGATTCTCCAACAGCGCTTAGCGAACCAGAAAGATCGACTGTTAGCGCAGTTCGAGCGCTCAGAACAACTGACTCAAAGTGGTTCGTGGACCTGGGATATTAGTCAGAATCATTTTAGTTATTCCAAAAATCTGGCCAAGATGGTTGGCATCACAGAGAATCAACAGCTCCACTTCGCAGACTTCTTCCGTTCGTATATTTTTAAGAGCAAGATTAGCTTAGATCGGTTTGTAAGTGATGTCAGCTCTGGTGATGAAGCCAAGACTGTCACTGTTTATCGTGAAATGTGTGCGATAAACAAACAGTTTGAAATCAGTTATATAAAGAAATTTACTCCATCAGGTGAACTACGCAAGGTCGTCGGAAATATTCGTAACACGACTGATATCTCGCAACTGGAAGCAGACTTTACCATTGCGCAAAAAGTGGTCGATCTTTCGAGTAACGGAGTATTAATTACTGATAAGCATAACCGCATCATTAGCACTAACTCCAAAGTTGAAGATATCACTGGCTACTCTTTTGCTGAACTCGAAGGTCAATCCCCTTCAATTTTGAGCTCTAGCCTGCATCCCGCCAGTTTTTATCAGAAAATGTGGGCTGAACTTCATGAGCAAGGACACTGGAGTGGTGAGGTTTGGAACCAAACCAAGTTTGGCGCTGTTTATCCAGAAAAACTGACTATTTATGTGTTAAGAAATCGTGTCGGCGAGATTCAGAATTACATCGCTACATTTGAAGACCTGAGTGAAATTAAGTCCATTGAAAGCGAGCTTAACAACTATAAGAATGAGCACGACTTTACGGGTCTGCAAACACGCGAAAACTTTATCAAAGCGCTCCAAGAGACAGATAACCAAACCGTTCTCATCTTAGATATTAAACGCTTCTCGTCGATCAACAACATGTACGGAGAATCGTTTGGTAACAAGGTTCTTGTCCATGTTGGTCATACTCTTGCAACCAACTTTGACACTAAGCAAATTAACATTTGTCGCTATGGTCCTGACCAGTTTGCTCTTAGCTTTAGTCAGGACAGTCTGGAAGGCGTGAATAAGTTTGTTAGCTTTGTCCGCTCGCAAATCGAAACAGCCGTGACCATCGATGACCATGAAATCGATCTGCTGGTCAACATTGGCTGTTCAAACATGAGTGAGTTTGATAGCAAAACCCATCCTATCAAACAAGCCTACTATGCACTAAGACAGGCTAAGAGCGACCCTACACCGTCGACGTCTATCTATTCGAGCCAGCTAGAGAAACGAGTTGCACGCCAGTACGCTCTTGGCGCCCGCCTGAAAAAAGCCATTGATGAAAAGCGTATTGATGTGTTCTATCAGCCTATCTTAGATTTAAACAGTGAGAAGGTCGTTAAGCTCGAAGCACTTGCTCGTTGGACGGAAGATGGTGAGATGATCTCTCCGTTTGAGTTCATACCTATCGCTGAAAAACTTGGCTACATCTTCCAACTGGGCGAAATCATTCTTGAGAAGTCTTGTCAGGATTTGAAGAAGTTGAAGGCACTTGGTCATGATAATATCGCTATCTCGATTAACCGCTCAATCGATGAACTGAGTGAAGAAGATCAGGCAAACTGTTCTATATTGAACATTATTCGTAATTCTGGCCTGAGTGAAAAAGACATTATTATCGAGGTAACAGAATCGATTCCACTTGAAGATAAACCTCATGTTCAGGAGTTACTAAGGGTTCTGCGCAGTAAAGGAGTCAAAGTTGCTCTGGATGACTTTGGTACCGGGTATGCTTCGTTCTCTAATCTGATGAAGAACTCGATTGATATCCTCAAGATTGATCGCTCTTTCGTTAAAGATATCTCAACCAATCAGAATAATGCGGTATTGATTAAGTCAGTGAACTTATTAGCTGATCAGCTTGGGTTAGATGTTATCGCCGAAGGCGTTGAAGACTATCAGCAACTCAACCTGTTACAGGAGCTTGGATGTCGATATATTCAGGGCTACCTGATCAGTAAGCCTCAGCCATTTGACGACATTGTGCTAGAAGTTGAGCGAATTAATAAAACTTAGGTAAATAAAAACGGGACCCCAAGGTCCCGTTTTTATTATTTGATGTTTAGGAAGGCCGCGCCGCGTACACCGCCTGAGTCACCATGTTTTGCCTTAATGATCTTTGGACATTTCGCTACCGAAAGCAGGTATTTAGGCACACGCTTTGGCATCTCTTCATAGATCAGTTCGAAATTCGAAAGACCACCACCGAGTGCTACCACGTGCGGGTCATTAGCAGTAAAGATGTTGGCAAAACAGATTGCCAATAGCTCCATAAAGCGCTCTACGTGCTCACTCGCCTTCTCTTCCCCCTGCTGATACGCTTTAATGATATCAATTGCTTTCTTCTCTTCACCGAAGTAGTGAGCGTAAATCAACTCAAAACCACGACCAGACAGGTAGCTATCTAAACAACCTTTCTTACCACAACCACAGCCTAATAGTGGTGCATTGTCACCCAGGTGGAACCAGGCATCAATTGGAAGGCGCATATGACCCAGCTCACCAGCAACGTGGTTACGTCCAGAGAAAACCGCACCGTCATAGATTAGGCCGCCACCAAAACCAGTGCCTAAGATCAGCCCCATCACCGATGGTGAATCTTTGAGTTCTTCATCCCAGGCTTCTGAAAGTGCAAAACAGTTAGCGTCATTTTCGATTTTTACACTACGACCGATCTTTTTCTCTAGATCGTGACGAAGAGGTTTACCCTTAGCCGCAGGAACGTTAACCGTTAACACTGTTGCATCATCGGCATCTTCCATGCCAGGCAAGCCAAGGCCAATCGTGCCTTCACAACCAAACTCTTGATCGTACTTTTCAACTAGCCCGGCAATGGTCTCAACCAATAGCTCATAGTTGTCCGTTGGCGTTGGTACTCGCTCAGTAGCCACTCGCTCCAGTTTTTCATTGAAAGCGCCAAACTCAATCTTAGTGCCACCAACGTCAAAGCCGTAGTACATCTTATCTCTCCCAGAAAAAATCAATCAAAAAATTTATAATCGCACCATTATCCATATAGCTACGCCTACAAACTGTGATACATAACCAATTTAGCTTTGCGTTACTCCTAACTGAGCAGTCTGTACCCAACCAGAGTGCAATAATTAGAGTGATTTCTCGTTTCTGGCGCTAAGGTAGGCTTTGAGTGCTGGCTTGGTATCATCGCGTCTATTGCGCGTTTTACTGTTGAGATAGGACTCACGGAATACATCGAACCACATCGCCAAAGTCTGATGTAATCTATCATGACCCAATTGTTGAAACACCAGTGAAGCGACTTCTGCGGTCGCGAGATGTTTCTCGTTGTCGGAACGGCGCATCATGTACTGTGATACCTGATCAGGATTGATTGACAATACCGGCAATGCGTTGAGATACGGTGATTTGTTAAACATGCGACGTGCTTCTCGCCAACTGCCATCAAGAAGGATCAATAGCGGTTTACGTTGAAAATCTTTACTGGTTGCGTCACTTGCTATCAGCCTTGTTTTATCTTCCACATATTGATCCGGAAACACCACAATAGGTTGATAGCGAGGGTCATTGAGCAAATCGAGCATATCTTGCTCTGGTTCAGTTCTGCTCCATTGGAACGCAAAAGCCTCTTCTACCGTATCAAGAATAAGCCGGCCAGTGTTACTCGGCTTAAAAACTTCGTTGTCTGAAACCAACAACAGTACCGCAACCTCATCACTTGGTGAGGGTTGATGCTCACACAAACAGTCTTGCTGCGCGACCTGACAATACTGGCAACGGGATACTTTACTCCCGCGAGCATTGAAAGGTTTAGTTGAACGTTCCAGGCGTTGCTGATACAAGTGATGAAAAGCGTGAATTCTCATGGCGCAATGTAGATAATGTCAAAGGTGAGCCAGTTTACTCACCCTTAAATCAGTTGCAAGGAATAGTATTAATGCAAAATCCAGAAATGATTCGATTAAGCTTCTTTATAGGCGTCCTTGTACTGTGCGGAATATGGGAGTGTCTTACTCCTCGCAAACAACTCACTCAGCACAAATTGTATCGCTGGCTGAACAATCTTGGCCTGGTGGCTTTTAACTCACTATGTTTAACGCTTTTGATGCCAATTCTTGCCATTGAAGCCGCTTTCTATGCCCAAAATCATCAAATCGGTTTATTGAATCAGTTCCCTGGCATTGCCGACCTGTATAAACTCATTATCGCTGTCATTCTCCTCGACTTAGCGATTTATTTACAGCATCTGGTTTTCCATCGCGTGCCTGTATTGTGGCGCCTGCATCGTATGCATCACTCTGATCAGGATATCGACGTAACCACAGGTAGCCGTTTTCATCCGATAGAAATCATTCTCTCAATGTGGATTAAAATCGGTTTGATTATCGCTCTGGGTGTATCACCCTTGGCGATACTGGTCTTCGAAATAATCTTAAACGCCAGTGCGATGTTTAATCACAGTAATGCCTATCTACCGCTAAAACTGGACCATTGGCTTAGAAAAGTGGTCGTCACTCCCGACATGCACCGTGTCCATCATTCGGTAATCACCAAAGAGACGCACTCTAATTTTGGCTTCTTTCTATCTGTGTGGGATCGCTTGTTCTCTACTTATCGCGCTCAGCCTGAACTGGGCCATGATAAGGTCAAAATTGGTATTCCTGCCTTCCAAACGGCGCTAGAGCAACGTATCGATAAAATGCTCTTACAACCGTTCAGAAATGAGCATTCTAAATAGAGTATTTGTGTAACATCGCTTGTTGATTACCGGCGATACCCGAAACTTGTTGCGAGCTTTCAACCATAGACTCTAGTTGTAACTTAGTTTGTTGACCCTGCTGTGAAATACGCGCAACCGAACTGCTAACATGCTCTGTGGCGCGTTCCTGCTCTTCAGTCGCTATCGAGACTTGCTCAACTCGAGTTCTGATATGAGTGACAGCAGCCTCGATATCATTGAAAGTAGATCTAACTACTTCACTCGACTCAAGTGCATTAACCATTTCCTGCCTGGATTCCTCAACCGCTACACGCGAGCGTTCTGCCGCAGCAACTAACTGATTCATGCGTTCTCGTATATTGGTCGTCTGGTTAGAAGTATCACTGGCCAACTTACGTACTTCATCGGCAACAACGGCAAAGCCTCTGCCCTGCTCGCCGGCACGAGCAGCTTCGATCGCAGCGTTAAGTGCGAGTAAATTGGTGTTCTCTGCAATTCCCGATATCAGGTCAACCATTTCGCGGATCTGCTTGACCCGTTTATCAAGCTCGACCATTGAATCTTCGTTAGCATTAAGCGTTGTTTCCAGTGATTTCAGGCGCGATTGGTTCTGTTCAATCGCACTCACTCCGAGCTCAGAATAGTTTGTGGCTGATTTGGACTCATTGTAAGACTCGGCAGTCACTGTGGATATTTCACGAATCGAAGCTTCAAGCTGATTAATGGTCGCAATCATACTGGCAAGCGATTGATTCTGTTCAGTTAAGCTTTGATTGGACTGCTCTGCCGCACCATGGCTGATTTCGGCAGTCTGATAAAGAGTCTCACAATTTCTAGTGACAGTCGCGATCGACTCATTAGTAGATTGAATCACCTGATTGAGTTTGTTGGCGATTTCCTTCATTTCGTATGGGCCAACCAGTTGCGCCTGACCAGTTAAGTCGTGCTCGGTGATTCGATTGAGGTTAAGCAGAATGTTTTTCAGACCTCTGTTGGTCCAAGCGCGCAAGATAAACCAGGCAATGATGACCACCACTACCAGCAAGGTGCCACTGGCTAAGACCACAGTCGCCGTTGTCTGCATCGTCGAACTCACTACCAGCTGGCTATTACCGATCAATGACTCAGCTGTCGAGGAAATGTCGTTGAGTAACGCGATGGTTTGATCCGCTAGAACAACAACTTGTTCAACCTGACTGCGTTGCTGGTTCGCTAGCTCGAGTTTAGCCAGAATCTGATCAATGATCGCGTTATCTGCAAAGCCAGATAGCACGATATCGTAACCCGCGGTTAAGCTGGCAAACTCGACAATGTCAGGGTGCCATTGTTTGAAATCGTCATACGCAAGGTTTACCCCAGCTAAACGGCTGTTTATCTCTCGATATGATTGCTCAGCCTGGCTAAGGTCCGCTGTCATCATAAGCTGAACAAATGAGCTTTCCATTGAGCTTACATTAGCAATAAAACGATTTGCGGCGTCAGCGGATTCAGGATTATCCCCCACTAAAAAGGAGCTGATTCGACTCATTTCCGGACCAATCGTTCCCAAACCGTAGCGAAAACCGTCCAGTTCATCATCAATCGTCTGTTGACGGTTTAACAACTGTCGCTGGGTATTAACGACGCTGGTGCTAAGTTGCTCAAGTGACATTAATAACGAAGCTAACTGTTCAGTTTGTTGTGGAGAAATAGCATTATTGAATTGCGCAGAAATTGATTCAACTCTGCTTACCAGCGTCCCACTTAGTTGGCTATGCGCCACAATCATGTTTTCGATAGTTTGCAGTGAATCGACCTGTTCAGTCTGTGTCGCATAACTTAATTGTTTGACCTGCTCCAGAATATTTTGCGTAAGCTGAGCATTCGTCGTCGCTAATGGCAGAGCCTGTTCAGAAAGCTCTGAAAAACGTTGTCTGATGTTTTCTAAACTGTTTATGCTAGTGACAGAGAGTAAAATGACGAGTAAGGTTATTGAAAAGAATACTGCACTGATTGTCTGAATGAGTGACAGTGAGAATTTGCCTTTTTTCATCGCGTCCATAATGAAGGTCAGGTCCTGAATTGAGGAATTTCTGGCGAGGATATTATGGCGATATTGTTACGGTTAGATTGCAATCAAGAGTTTTTATTATGACGCAGTTTTCACATGCTCATTTGCTCAAAGCGCTGATGCTGACAAGTTTATTATCGGCGTGTAGTAGTCAGGTGCCCTCTCAAGCTTCAGGGGATACGATTAACCATTCTGCTCCTGCGCCAATAGCTAACCCTATGGTTGTTAAGCAATCTTTCATCACAGTTTACGACAAGTGGGAAGGCGTTCCTTATCGACTTGGCGGCACTTCTCTCAATGGCGTTGATTGCTCTGCTTTTGTTCAGACGGCCTTTCAACAAGCGATGGGAATTCAGTTACCTCGCACCACTCGGGATCAAGCTAAAATAGGCACGAAGATCGGATATCAGCAGGCTGCTGTCGGTGACTTGGTCTTCTTCAAAACGGCGCCTAACACTCGTCATGTAGGTGTTTATATCGGCTCGAAGCAATTCATGCACGCTTCTACATCAAAAGGCGTCATTATTTCTAGGCTGGACAACCCATATTGGGCTGATAAGTATTGGCATTTCAGACGAGTGAGTCTCTCGCCTGAAATGAACTAAGAAAGGTCCCTGTCTTTAATCGTATTTAGCGACTGCTGAGTCAAACAGGTTTTTAACCAGGGCTATGTATTCATCAAGAAAACCAATTTGCTCATTGGTCGCAGGTTTTGCCCACACGCCTGCCAGCACCTCGCCCAAATCTTCCACTACAGAGTCCGCTTCTTTTAATAGTTGGAAGCGCACACTTGAGTGAAGCTCAGGGTTCTGCTCAAAAATAGCCATAATATTACTTGCGACCATGTCGGTTACGACATCTTCGACACTCTCAGTACCAGTGTCTCCCTCATCAGAAGCAAACACGTCCAAGTTGAAAGCTAAGTGCTCTATCAGAGCTAGGTAACCATCGGTTTCAACAACCACAGTTCATCTCCATTATTGTCATGCCGTCGATATCCATCTTTAATACTAAGACATATCAATGAGTTTTCACAACTTGTGTCCGTTCAGTTGCTGAATAGTTGCACAGTTCTCACTATGGTAGCTTATCTCTATTAGACATATTTTGATCTAAATACGAAAGCTGAAGCAGATTCAAATATTACTCACGTTTAATTAATAGCATAATTTGTAGCGAATAATGCGATGAGGGACACACTTCACACTTTGCAACTTTGACAGCTTTGATTATCTAAATCGTTGAATTTTTTGCACTATGAATCAGTATTCACTGTAATGTTCTTCTACACTGTAGTTAAATGCATCTGACCTAGGAAAAGTTATGTGGCAAGCCATATCGAAACAGCTTTCTGAAACCTTGATGTTCGCTTTTGAAATACGTGAAAAAGAGAAAGTTCATGGTGGTGAAATCAACGAATGTTATATGATTTCAGACGGTGAACAGCGCTATTTCGTAAAAGTTAATAAGCGAGATTGTTTGAGTAAATTCGAAGCCGAAGCAGAGTGCATCCACATCCTTCGCGAGAGTCGAACCGTAGCGGTCCCTGAGCTTGTATTAACTGGTACCACAAAAGACAATGCTTTTATTGCTCTCAACTATCTGCCAACTAAACCTCTCGATGACAACAAGAATAGCTATCTGTTTGGTCAGCAGCTCGCCAAACTCCATCAGTGGGGAGAGCAACAAGAATACGGTTTTGATCAGGACAACTTCATTGGTGAGACAATCCAGCCCAATAAATGGGATCGAAAGTGGGCGCGGTTCTTTGCAGAGCAACGTATAGGTTGGCAACTGCAATTGATGCAAGAAAAAGGCATCAACCTGGTCGATATTAATGACTTTACCGACTTAATACGTAATCGGCTTGCCAACCACCAACCAAAACCTTCTCTACTCCACGGCGACCTATGGCACGGCAATGTGGCCAACTCTGTATTTGGGCCAATCTGCTATGATCCTGCCTCCTATTGGGGTGATAGGGAGTGTGATATCGCAATGACAGAGCTGTTCGAAGGGTTCCAGCCAGAATTCTATCAAGGCTATGAAAGCATCTTGCCGCTTGATCTGAGCTACAGTGAACGCAAAGACATCTATAACCTTTACCATTTGCTTAATCATTACAATCAGTTCGGTGGTCACTACCTCGAACAATCAGAAAAAATGATAAAACAGATTCTTTCATACTAATTGTGAATACGTTATTTAACAATCACTTAGCTAAGTAATATCATTGGCATTGTCAAACATCCAGGCTATCAATAGTGATATCTATAGATACGGTGTTTGACTTTTCGTAGCCAGGTCAAGTTTTGTACTTAATTTCTGCCTAACAGAAACTTCTAAGCATAAGATTATGGCGTCTACAGGGAAATTCTTACTTTCAGTGGGAGTCAGTTAGGCACTGTTTTCGAATAGATGTAAGGAAAAGAGTTATGCATAGCTACACGGAAAAAAGGGTTGCTTGTCCCCATTGCGGACACACTATTAGTATCACTCTTGATGCTTCAAATGGTAGCCAGGAGTTCTATGACGATTGCCCGGCATGTTGTCACGCCATCCATCTTAATATGACAGTCAATGAACAGATGGACACGATAGAACTACTCATTGACGCCGACGACGAGCAAGTATTTTAAAAAAGCGCCACAGGCGCTTTTTTTATAACGATTTACTGGCAAGTACTCTTTCGACTGTGTCTACTATCGCTTGGGTCTGAGGGTCAAACTCTACATTGATTTTATCGCCAACCTTACGAGAACCAAACAGCGTTCTTTGCAAAGTCTCAGGGATCAGGTGCACGGAGAAGCGTGTCCCTTCAACTTCACCAATGGTTAATGAACAGCCGTCAAGGCCAATATAACCTTTAGCAAGTACATATTTGATCATCTCTTGCGGGACTTCGAACCAGATGGTGCGATTGTTTGGCGTATCAATAACGTCCACGACCTCACCCACTAGAGAGATATGCCCTGACATAGAGTGGCCGCCAATCTCATCACCAAACTTGGCAGCTCGTTCGATATTTACTCGATCTCCAACAGCCAGTTCACCCAGGTTAGTGAGAGCCAGAGTCGCCTGCATCAAATCGAAGTCGACTCGATTACCATTGATGTTAGTGACGGTAAGACAACAACCGTTGTGCGCCACTGACGCGCCAATCTCTAAGCCCTGATTCATAGCTCCGGTCAATTCCACAGTATGGGTCTGAAACTTATCCTTCTTCTCAATGGCAATAACTTGTGCCATTCCCTGAACAATTCCGGTAAACATGGTTAATTCCATCAGTTTTTCATGGTGCTTAGTGTGACATTTCTTTATCATCGCAGACAATCATTTTCTCAGTGTTTGAGTGGCTAGTATCCCTTCACCTCGCCACTCAAACTTCTCAGCTGTTTGTTGGAGTAATTTTCTTTGCATCGCTATAAAACAGAAGCTAACACACTTGTTAAGTTAGCCACGCCTGTCTTGATCGCTTCGGTCGCTCAAACAGGTATGGGCTTTGTCGATACTGTTATGGCCGGTGGCGTGAGTGCTACCGATATGGCTGCCGTTTCAATCGCAGCAAGTATCTGGCTACCATCGATTCTATTCGGTGTGGGACTTCTAATGGCACTCGTCCCTGTCGTGGCACAACTTAACGGTTCCGGGCGTCAGCACAAAGTGCCGTTTGAGATCCACCAAGGTCTTGCTATGGCACTGTTACTATCAGTTCCAATCTCAATGGTGCTATTACAGACCAAAGGAATTTTAGGTCTGATGGATGTTGAACCGTTAATGGCAGAAAAGACCATTGGCTACATGCATGCGGTAATTTTTGCTGTCCCAGCTTTCTTACTGTTTCAGGCGCTACGAAGCCTGACCGATGGTATGTCATTAACCAAACCAGCGATGGTAATCGGATTCATTGGTCTGCTGATCAATATCCCCCTAAACTGGATTTTTGTTTATGGTAAGTTTGGCGCGCCAGCGTTAGGTGGTGTGGGTTGTGGTGTAGCAACTGCCATTGTTTACTGGATTATGTTTGCCATGTTGCTGTTCTATGTGCTGACATCTAATCGTCTTGCTCATGTTCAGTTGTTTGCCCAGTTCCATCGTCCTCAGCTGAAACCTCTATTACGCCTGTTTAAGCTTGGCTTCCCGGTTGCAGCGGCAATGTTCTTTGAAGTAACTCTATTCGCGGTCGTCGCTCTGTTAGTTGCTCCGCTTGGGCCTTTAGTGGTTGCTGCCCATCAGGTTGCAATTAACTTTTCGTCGCTAGTGTTTATGATCCCGATGAGTATTGGTGCCGCAACAAGTATCCGTGTCGGACACAGACTGGGGGAATCAAATGTTGAAGGTGCAGCCATTGCTTCACGTGTTGGTCTGATTGTCGCAGTGGTCACTTCACTGATGACAGCCTTGTTTACTGTCTTATTCCGTGAGCAGGTCGCACTACTTTACACAGACAACCGCGCGGTAATTGATCTGGCGTTACAGCTATTACTACTCGCTGCCATCTATCAGGTTACCGACGCAGTACAAGTTGTCGCCGCTGGTGCACTACGCGGTTATAAGGATATGTCAGCGATATTCAACCGTACCTTTATCGCGTATTGGGTTCTTGGCTTGCCTCTTGGCTATATCCTTGCGATGACAGACTGGATTGTCGAGCCAATGGGTGCACACGGTTTCTGGATGGGCTTTATCATCGGTCTGTCATCTGCTGCGATAATGCTTGGCCTCCGTCTACGCTGGATGCATCGCTTAGACGATAACCAGCAGTTAGAACTCGCATCGAAATAAACCAGTCGACGGGCCAGCATTGAAGCTGGCCTGTTTTTTATTGCGCGATACTCATTCTGACAAACCTTGCAAACTTAGGGACGCCATTTTGGGTATAGCCGTTGAAGCGATAAGTTATCTTGCTGCCAAGCGCGGGAGGGTTACTGCGCATCTCATCGCTAAATCCATTGCCTATATAGAACTGCTGTCCAGAGGGAAGCTGGACTAACAAGGCTCCCATCACTTGACTGAACTTTCCTTTACCCAGTTTATAGCCAACCACAATTGCCTCAGCGTCCTGATGCTTCTTAAGTTTTATCAGATCACTGTTTCGACCGCCCTGATAAGCGTGGTTGATGTTACGCAGCATTATCCCCTCACCTTGCTTGGCGACAACTCGGTCGAGATTGTTGAGCAACTCTTGTTGTGAATTTATCGGAGTATGTTTAATCAACTCAACATGCGGTTGATCTATCCGCGTAATCAGCTTTTCCATAGCAAGGTAACGCTCAGGGTAAGTCTTTTTACTGAAGGGAATATCAAACAACATATAGCGAATAAGTTGCCATGCGACCGGTGAAGGAGTTTCATCGAGTACCGTCTTTTGTACAAGGTGAAAATTGCCCCGACCTGCCCACAGCTCCCCTTCCAAATGTTGTTTGGGCAATGAGCGTGTAAACCAGTCTGGCGCGAAAATCGGTTTGCCGTTACGAGTCTTTAATCTGCTGCCATCCCATATTGCCCTAATACCATCGAGCTTTTCGCTTTGCCAATAGTTCTGTATATCGACGGCCTTGTTATAGTCAGTGGCGAGCTGAACAGTGTCGGCGAATTTGGCCTGCTCTTTTCCATGGGCCTCGCTACTTAACGCGATAAGCACAGCCAGTGCGACTAATGAACTCTTAAACTGCATGAGACCAGCTCCCAATGACCAAATATTTTTGATTGTTCCTCGCGGCTTGAATAGATGCGATAGTCAATCGCTCGATTTCCGATTTAGCTCAGATTGAATCCTGATCATTACCATTCATATTTGCACAGTCTTTGAACCAGATTAGCCAGAATTAGTGCTTTTTCAGCATCAGAATTTGATTGTCAATTTGAGAAAATCGATTTCTCATATTGAGAATTCGACTAAGGACAAACACAACTCACTGATTATTAAAGAGTTAATAATTGGCACACAAACTGCTCCTATCTATGCAACTCACATAGGAGATAGCGTCATGGAACTACGTAAAATTCAAGCAAGTGAAACCATCGATACTCTAATTATCAACGGAAACTTAGACGCTGATGGCAGCCGTTCTGCTCAGCCACACATCGATCAAATCATCGCTGAAGACTCTGGTCGTGATGTAGAGATCGATTTTAGCCAAGTTCAGTTTCTTGATTCATCAGGTGTAGGTGCCATCGTGTATCTCTACAAACGTCTTATCGAGCGCCAGCGCAGTATGCGCATCGAGAACGTTTCTGGTCAGCCGCTAGAAATCATCAACCTGCTTCGCATTAGTCAGGCGATTCCGGTTAATTCACACACTCACTAAAAAAATAATTATAAATCACTAACAAAGGACGTTGGCATGAAACACACTCTGAGACACATAGCCCTAGCTGTATCTATTGCTTCTGTAGTAGGTTGCTCCAGCTACCCAGAAAGCGGCCGAGGGGGCATTGCGGAAAACTACATTCAGTCGAGTTTTACCCCCGTAATGCCTGACGAGCCACTTGGTCCTGAGCATGGTCTTCGCTTTGACTGGCAACTGACCAAACTTCATCTTGATTCCCTCATCCGCGAAGGCGCGCGTTGGTGTTTTCCTGCTGCCGTTGTTCAGGCACTTGAAAAACAGAATCGCATTGCTAGAGAGCTGGAAGGTGGTTTGATGCTTGACGCCGCAAACGACATCGTTATTCAGCGTAAACGTCTTAACGAACTCGAACTGCAACTCGATTATGTTACGTCTCAAGCTAAGTGCGTCCCGCCTATGGATGAAAATGCCTTTCAGCAACGCTTAGCTATCATCGACAAGCTATACAGTCTGCTAAACGTCGACAACCAATTTGCCTTTAACTCTACGGAAGTGAACCCGAAATACATGGGTCATCTCGCTCGTGCCGCCAACCTGTTAGAACAACACTCCAGTCTAAGCCTTGCAGTAACAGGGCACGCCGATTCTGTAGGTGATTTAGCCTACAACCAAAAACTGGCAATGGGCCGAGCACAACAAGTAAAACGTTATTTAATCATTTTTGGTCTTAGCCCTGAACGAATTAAAACTCACTCGGTTGGCGATACTCTGCCCCTTTATGAAGGTGAATCAGAGGGTGTTCGCTTAACCAATCGCCGAGTAAGTATAGAAGTCATCGACAACCAGGAACGTGCAGATTCTCGTCTGCAGGGAGGCTACCATGATGTGGAATAAGGTTTTAATTGTTTGGTTGCTCCTGTCGTTCTCCTGTTTTGCTCAAGCGAGTGAAGAACGAGTTGATATCGGTGACCTAATTCAGGTCAACCTACCTGGTGAAAGCTCATTAAACAAAGGCTTTCAGGTTGATAAACGTGGCCGTATCACACTACCGGAGGTAGGTGCTCTTTACGTTGCCGGCTACAGCGAAAAGCAACTTGAATCAGCAGTAAAGCAAGCGCTAGAAAAAGTCTATCGTGACCTTTCTTCCGCTAGCGTCTATATTGCTGAGCAGCAGATCCTTGTTTCTGTTCAGGGCTACGTCAAATCACCGGGTGAATATACCTTGTCGAAAAGTGCTGACATCCAGATGGCACTTCATGCAGCTGGCGGGTTACGCGCAGGTGCTCAGTTAAACAACCTGTTTATTAAACGCGGTAGCGATAAAATTGCGTTTAACTATAAAACATTCCTCGACACGGGTAATTCAGAGCTACTGCCTGAGCTTAATTCCCTTGATACTATTTTTGTTCCGGCTTCCCCTCTTGTCGGTAACATCGAACAAGAGTTTGACGCTAACAAACTTGCCAACGCGGGTGACAGTGGCGACGGCCGTACTGCGATTAAAGTCTTCGGTGAGGTCAACGCCCCTGGTTCATTCAGCTATAAAGCCAATACCGACCTTGTCGATGTGATCATGCGTGCTGGCGGCGTAACCCGTTATGCGTCAGTTGAACAGATTCGAGTCATCTCAGACAACACACCAAAGCTGTTCAACCTTAAGTCTTATCTCGATAGCGGTGACGTTTCACTGTTACCTACCCTGACTCCCGGCACCACGATTTTTGTACCTAAGCAAGAAGAGGAAATCAAAGCGGGCGCAAATGTAGTTTATATTATGGGTGAGGTGGCGAGTCCTGGTGCGTACGAAGGCAAAAACAACGCGTCATTTATGGATATTCTCGCTAATGCTGGTGGTCCAACACGTTACGCTGAATCACGTCAGATTCGCGTTATCAAAGCCAACGGTAGTGTGGTCAAGTTCGACCTGACGGCGTTCACTGAAGGTCTGTCTGGTCGCAAGCCACCAAAAATCAGTGCTGGTGACGCTATCTTTGTTCCAGAAAAGACCGACATGAATGAAAAGTCGTGGTTAAAAATCGCCCCTAACCGTGCTGTGCGTATCATTGGCGAAGTGGTTCGTCCTGGTCGCGTCGAATGGTCTGACGAAATGGACTTGATGGATCTACTTTCCCATGTAGGTGGTCCGACACTACGCGCAGACACATCCAAAATCGAAGTGGTAACGGCTGGTAATAAACTTCATATCTTTGACTTAGACGCCTATATTCTTAGCGGTGCGCCAAGTAGTGAACTGCCGCGAATCAGCGCAGGGTCAATCATCCGTATCCATGATCTTCCACAGGATCCTTCAGACAACAAATCTCAGTGGGTTCGTCAAAGCTCCGATGCGTCTATCTACGTGTTTGGTCAGGTCAACGCTCCTGGGCGCTATCGCTTCACCAAAGATATGCACTTCCTCGATATTCTTTCTGCAGCCGACGGTCCGACTAAAGATGCCGACATCCACAATATTCGTATCACGCATCGCGACAAAACCTACTCTAAAGTGAGCAAGCTCAATCTATCGCTTTACTTTGAAACCGGTGACGAGAGCTTACTGCCTAATGTCACCATGGGTGACACCATCTACATCCCTGAAAAAGACAAAATCTGGTTAGATCGCTCAAAAGAATCCACCGTTCGTGTACTGGGTGCAGTGAACAAGCCAGGTCGTTATGTGTTTGATGACAACATGACTGTGCTCGACCTACTTGCCGAAGCAGGTGGTCCGTCAGAGCGCGCTTATCTTGAGAAGATTTCTATCGTCAATATGTCTTGCTGTCAGGGTCAGGCAAGAACCTTTGATCTGGTTGATTTCAGTAAAACTGCCAACATTTACCAGCTTCCTGTGTTACGTGCCGGCGACACTATTTATGTCCCAGACCGTAGCGAAAGCATTCTCGAAAAAGCCCGTGTCGGTCTGGAAGATATCTTACGCCTGACTACCACCATTGTATTGATAGGAGCCTTGTAATGATCATTCCTTCTACCCATACAGAGATTGAACAAATCTATCTGGCTGCTGAGATGAATGGCTGTCGTTCACTGTGTATTACAGCATGCCAGTCAGGTGACGGTGTCACGGCTGTGGTATCTGCCCTTGCTGAGCGTTACTTACTGGCTGGACATAAAACCCTGGTTGTGGATTTGAATACTTTTCACCCAGCTTTCGAATCGATTGATGCCATCCCTCAATCCAATGAGCAAGTCGGACGTCTGGTGGAACATTCGGATACCCACCAGCTATTTACTGGCCTACCGGTACCCAATAATCAATCGGCGCTACTTGCGTATAAAGATCCCTGTCACCTGTCAAATGCAGTCAGCGAATGGTTGGAACAGTATGACCGGGTTATCTGTGACACTTCTCCATTGCTACATATCAACCGAGGCAACATTCCGGCTCAGGTCGTGGCCGGAGCCTGTGACAAAACTGTGCTGGTCGTAATGGGTGGAAAAACCACGTCAGCTCAATTAACTAAGGCGACAGAAATGCTCAGCAGTCAAACGATCTCTTTGCTTGGTTCGATTCTGAACATGCGTGATCAGGCAACACTGGCGCAGGAGCTTGTCCGCGAATTAAACCGACTTAAGTTTATTCCCCGTGCTTGGCGGGACCGTATGGCAAGCAAAATTTTAACTAACGAGTTTCTGGCTCAGTCAGCGTAGGAGTATTTATGATTCGTTCCCTAATGTTCATTGTCACACTCTTTGTTGCCTCGACGAGCTTTGCTCAAACACTCACCTTTGGCATTGTACCGCAACAATCAGCCAGCCGACTCGCTGAACAATGGACTCCAATCATGGATTACATTAGCGAGACTACAGGCATTAAAGTGGTATTCAGTACCGCCCCCGACATCCCTACTTTTGAGCAACGCTTAGCAAATGGAATGTACGATATTGCCTATATGAATCCTTACCATTACACAGTGTTTAGTCATCAACCGGGTTACCGCGCCATCGTTAAAGCCAAAGATAAACAGATACGTGGCATTATCGTCGCGCGTAAAAATGACCCAATAGAATCTATTCAGCAACTCGATAATTCAAAGCTTGCGTTCCCTTCACCAGCCGCTTTTGCTGCAACAATACTGACTCAGAGTGATCTCAACCGTGCGGCAGTCAATTACGAGGCCGACTATGTCTCTTCGCATGATTCTGTCTATCTGGGCGTAGCGAAAGGGTTTTATCCAGCTGGCGGCGGTGTTATGCGAACCTTCCTCTCTCTGCCAGAGGTTATCAAATCGCAACTAAAACTGATTTGGCGAACGGCTCCCTACACTCCACATGCGATAGCAGTTCACCCTCGCCTTACCACCGAAACAGCTGAAAAAGTACAGTCGGCGCTAGTTGCTTTGGACTCAAGTCAGACAGGTGAAAAACAACTTGCCCAACTTAGCCTCAAAGGGTTCGTTAACGCTCAGGATAGAGACTGGAATGACGTGCGCAAATTAAACATTACGATTTTGGATTAGTGGAGAGCAACATGACTTTACGTTCTAAAACCATTCTTGGTATCGCGATAATCGAGATCGTCGTCTTGGTAGTTTTGGTGTTCAGCGCAATGAGCTTTCTCTCTGAATCGAATGAGAAGCAACTGATACAAAGAGCGAACTCAAGTGCCACCATGTTTACTCAAGCGGCAAGGGATGCAGTGTTATCAACGGATATTGCCACCCTTGAGAGTCTTGTCGACGAGTTTATGACTCTAGAAGATGTTGCCTATGTACGTGTGCTCCGTGATGGCAAGGAGATGGCTTGTGCGGGAGACAAGGATATACTCCAACGCGCAATGACAAGTGACACTGGGTTAAACAGCGTCGACGACGGTATATTTGACCTGCGCACTGAAATTGAAGTGAATGGCAAAGCGTATGGTTACGTCGACATCGGCTTTGAAACCCAGCCAATTATGATGATGCTCAATGATGCACAAAAAGCGATTGTCGGGATAGCCACCATGGAAGTCGTCTTGGTCGCCCTGTTCTCATTCGCTTTGGGCACTTATCTGACCAGAGGCTTAACCAGATTAACCTCAGCGGTTACCACCATAGGGCATTCGGGTCCTGGTTTTCAGCTAAACGAACAAGCAAAAGACGAAATCGGTGATGTTGCACGTGCATTTGACGATATGTCGGCAAAACTCGAGCAAGATTACAAACTGCTTAATGCTGCCCGTGAAGATGCTGAACTCTCATGTGACTCTAAAAGTCGCTTTCTCGCGTCAATGTCTCATGAAATAAGAACACCAATGAATGGTGTACTCGGAATCCTGAATATTCTCGAAGAGACTGAGTTGAGCAATGAACAGCGTAAACTGGTCTCCACCGCAACCGAGTCAGGTCATTTCTTGCTCTCGGTGATCAACGACATCCTCGATTTTACCCGTATGGAGTCGAACACTTTAATTCTTGAAGACCAACCATTCGATTTTCGCCACTGCGTAGAGAGTGTTGTTGACTCATTTACTCCCACAGCCAAAGCACAAAACCTTGTACTGCACTGTTACATAGAAGGCAGTCTTCCAGGTAAGGTTCGCGGTGACATTAACCGCGTCAAACAGATACTTTTAAACCTTATCGGAAATGCAATTAAGTTTACTCATCAAGGTAGTGTAACGATCAAAGTCGGTTCAGAACCGTTAGCCGATAAGAAAGTGAGGATTACTTGCCAGATTCAAGATACCGGTATTGGTATTAAGCAAAGTGCAATTGAGTATCTGTTTGATGAGTTCACTATGGTTGATCAAACCTATTCGCGCAGTAAAGAAGGCTCTGGTCTGGGGTTAGCCATCTGTCGTCGCCTTTGTAACCTTATGGACGGTGAAGTCCGTGTTGAAAGTCAGCCAGACATCGGTAGCACCTTTACTTTTGATATCTCTCTACCAGTCGCTGACGAATTGATCTCGTCTCCAGAGTCAACGGATTCTAAACCTGAACTTAAATACACTAATGTACGCGTGCTAGTTGCTGAAGATAACCGAGCGAACCAATTAGTCATTAGGGAAATGTTTAAGCGCATCGGCCTCAATATCGACATTGCGGAAAATGGACGTCAGGCAATTGAGATGGTTCAGCAGTATCAGTATGACGTGATCTTCATGGATATCTCCATGCCGGAGATGGATGGTATGCAAGCGTGTAAAGCGATTCGTAACTTAGACGACCCAGCCACAGCTAAATTGCCTATCATCGCCCTTACCGCCCATTCACTAGCAGGCGATAAAGAGAAGTTCCTCGCTTCAGGAATGAATGATTACTTATCAAAACCTCTAAGAGCATCACAACTAATTGATAAAATTAATCTATTCTTAAATGAAGAACAGAATACGGTGTCCGATTCAGCACACAAAACAGAGATTCAAACTGAGCAACCAAAGGCATATAAGGCTAGTATTGAAAAAGTCGAGCCAGTGAAACAGGAAGAGGTGAACTTGGAACTTGTCGATGAGCAAATATTACAACAGATGATTGAAGACACCAGCGCAGAGGTGATTCCTCTGTTGATCGACCACTATCTTGAAGAATCACAGCAAAGGTTAGAGAAGATTTATCAGGCGATTGAGCGCGAGGATGCTGAAACTGTTGAGTTTGAAACGCATACTCTGGGTAGCTCTTCGCTGGCACTTGGTAACCGTACTCTGTCTAACTTTGCGCGCAAAATCGAGCACCTCTGCATTGATGGTCAGGGTGTGCAGGCATTTAAACTCAAAGATGAGTTACAACATGTCGCCGAACAGTCACTGGCAGCGCTAGAACAGCGTAAACAACAAGGTTTTTCACAACCGACGCAACTTTAACCGTTTCTTGTTAGGAAATTGCCAATGAAACCGAAAGTATTATTAATAGAAGACTCCACGTCACTGGCCATTCTGTATAAGCAGTACGTGAAAGATGAGAACTACGACCTTTTTCACGTCGAAACAGGTAAAGAAGCGATCGCGTTTATCGAACGTAACGTGCCTCAACTGGTGATTCTCGATCTTAAACTTCCTGACATGGACGGCGAGCATATTCTCGACTGGATTAACGAACATCAGGTACCGACCTCGGTGGTTATTGCCACTGCACACGGTTCGGTTGATGTTGCAGTCAGCCTGCTACAGAAAGGAGCGAAGGATTTTCTCGAGAAACCCATTAACGCAGACCGACTCAAAACGTCGATTGCCCTGCACTTACAACAAGTAAAACTTGAGTCTCTGGTCGAGGATATCGAGGCTAAGTTTGATCGTAACAGATTCCATGGTTTTATCGGCTCCAGTTTACCCATGCAGGGGGTATACAAAATCATCGACTCTGTGGCTCCGACCTCTGCAAGCGTGTTTATTATTGGCGAGAGCGGTACGGGTAAAGAAGTGTGTGCAGAAGCGATCCATCAAGAGAGTAAACGTAAGGACAAACCTTTCGTTGCCATCAACTGTGGCGCGATCCCCAAAGACTTAATGGAAAGTGAGATCTTTGGTCACGTCAAAGGCGCTTTCACTGGGGCGACATCCGATCGTAAAGGTGCGGCGTCACTGGCTAACGGCGGCACCCTGTTCCTCGACGAACTGTGTGAAATGGAGTTAGAGATGCAGAAGAAGTTGCTGCGTTTTCTCCAGACGGGAACCTTCACACCATTGGGTGCGACCAAAGAGATGAAAGTCGATGTACGTATTATCTGCGCAACTAACCGTGATCCTTTGGTCGAAGTTGAACAAGGTCGATTCAGAGAAGATCTCTATTACCGTGTTCATGTGGTACCTATTGAGATGCCTCCACTGCGTGAGCGAGGTAACGATATTGTCACCCTTGCCACTCATTTCCTTAAAGTGTACGCCAAAGAAGATGGCAAGAAGTTTTCTGCTATTCATCGCGAAACCGAATCCACACTCAAGCGTTACAATTGGCCTGGTAATGTTCGCCAGCTACAGAACATAATACGCAATATTGTTGTGCTCAATGATGATAGCCACCTAAGGTTTGATCATCTACCAGCTCAGCTGACCAGTAACAAAAAAGCAGCGCCAAGTCAGCCGGCACCAGCGGTTGTTGCACCGCCACCTTCAGCGGTTGAAGCGGCACATCCCGAGGAGCCAGACTTAACAACTAACCCTGCTAAACCAAATGTAAATATTCGCCCTATGTGGCAAATAGAGCGAGAGGCCATTCAACAGGCAATTGACTATTGTGATGGTAACGTGCTGAACGCTGCGGTATTGCTAGAACTCAGCCCATCAACCGTGTACCGCAAGAAGCAAGCCTGGGAGTCTGAGGATGAGCAGCAGCTCGTCTAGCCAAGTCTGGTTAGTCATCGACAGCCAGACATTCGGTGGGATAGAAACTCATGTGCTTGAGCTCGCTAAAGGGCTTAAGCAATTTGAAATTGAAGTAAAAGTCTGGTTATTACGCCACTACTCGCATCCGGCACAATTAGCGCAACAGCTAAAACAGGCCAATATAGCGGTCGGCTACCTCGACAAAGCTGGTGACAACTATTTCCTTTCTCTGTTGAACAAAGTAAAACATCATCGCCCTGTCGCACTTCACGCCCACGGTTACAAAGCGAGTGTGACCTGCAAGGTGATCCGCCTACTAACCGGGATCAATCAGGTTTCCACTTACCATGCAGGCGAGACACCCAAAGGTAAGGTTTGGCTCTATGATGCCATTGACCGGTATAGTGGATTTGTTTCGTCGCACTCTATTGTGGTTAGCGACGCAATTGCAGCTAAACTGCCCTACTCATCGGTTTACTTCAATAACTTTGTTGATAGCAATATCTTGCAAGCTTCTTCAGGTGAACAAATTGCTTTTGTTGGTCGCCTCAGTGAGGAAAAAGCACCTGATCGCTTCGTTGAACTTGCGCGGCTTAACAAGTCATTAAGCTTTGACGTCTATGGTTCAGGCGCGATGGAAGCCAGGTTAAAGAGCACTGCTCCCGACAATGTCGTTTTTCACGGACACCAAACTAACATGACTCAAGTGTGGGATAACATTGGTTTGTTGATCATCTGCTCACGCTATGAAGGGCTTCCTATGGCTGCGCTCGAAGCAATGGCGCGAGGTATACCTGTTTTAGCCTTGAACGTTGGTAACCTGAGCAAGCTGATTCAGCATCAGAGCAACGGATATCTTGTCGACTCGATGGCACAACTTAATCAATCATTGAGTGAATTTATCAATCTCGACAACAATGCCCGCAAAATACTTAAATCCAACGCGATCACCACAATAGAACAGCACTTTTCTCCCTCCGCTGTTATCCCCCAATTACTTGCAATCTACTCGCCCAATCAATTTCAAACTGATTGTCAAATTGAGAAATAGCCAGCAGTTAACTAAATGTAAAAAATTAATCCTTAAAAACCAATGACTTATCGTTGACGCATTTGTGGCATTCCGTTTGCCTTAACTCTGTTGTTAGACACCGTTTTCTACAACATCTATAAGGGGTTGGCTATGGCGAGGAAAATTCTATTTGTGCATTACGGCGACAATTGGATTCGTGGCAGTGAGCAATGCTTGCTAGACCTGATTCATTACATCAGTCAACGTAATTACCAACCGGTGGTGTGGACTAATAACCGCACTCTGGCTGAGCTACTCGATCAGAATCAGGTCACGACTGAATTAAGCCAGTTTAAGTTACTGCTTGGTTGGCAGGCGCCTCGTTTCAATCTTATGAGTTGGGCTGGATTAGTTGAGCACGGCTGTGAGCTAATAGAACGTGAAAACATCGATCTCATCCACATAAACAGTGGCGCGCCATGTCAATGGATGATCGCAGCAGCACGAATTAAAAATGTTCCTTTAGTGACACAGCTTCACTGCCCTTACCAGACCAGAGACAGATTGACGCTCGGTCTGCACCTTTCCCCACATATTATTTCCGTAAGCCACCATGTCTCACAAGCATTGATTAAAGATGGCTACCCGCAAAGTCGAGTATCAGTAGTCCATAATGGCATTGACACTCAATCACTGATTAAACAGCAGACTGTTGATGTTCGCGGCGAATTAAACATCTCAGATCAAGATTTTATTTTTGCTACTGTCGGCTCACTGATTCACCGTAAAGGTATCGACCGACTGCTTACCGCTCTTCGACATGTGACACTCGAATACCCGAATGTTCATTTGGTGGTTATTGGTGATGGTCCGCTCAAACGCAAACTGAAGAATCAGGCCGAATACCTTCATCTTGCCGACCAGATTCACTTTGTTGGCGAACAACACAATGTTATCGGATGGCTTAAAGGTTGCGATGCGTTTGTCAGCGGAGCACGTAGTGAAGCGTTCGGTCTGGTCGTTGCAGAAGCGGGGTTGGCAAAGCTGCCAATTGTGGCTCCTTTTGAAGGCGGAATACCGGAATTTATTAGTCACGGTAAAACAGGGGTGCTTTACCCTAACAAGGGAGTCGGTCCAATCGCCAACGCTATGCGAATCCTAATCAACAATCCGAAGTTATGTCGCATATTGGCAGTCAAAGCATACCAGCACATTACTCGTAATCACGATCTGTCCGTCACCTGCCCTCAAATAGAGAAAGTTTATCAACAGATTCTGGCCCAGAAACAGAACAAACCACGCTCTCTGTTTAGTACTCTGCTGCCAATAAAAAGTTATCTCGCCAACCGCGTATCGTTGGGAGGTCAACATGGCTAAATCTAACCTTACTCTGGTCTTCGACCCAATTCCTTTTAAAGGTGGGTCTAAAATCGCTACCAGCGATGCCTTAAATGTCTGTCGTGTCAGGGATAACCAGTTTTTAGTGATGACCGTCGATCCTGAGTTCTGGCAATCGAGCGATTTTTACGCCAACCACAATGTTCAACTGGTCCGTATCTGGCCACTGCTCGGCTTGATGAAGGTTCATCACGGACCGCTATACTGGCTAAATCAACTATATCTGCTGTTGAGCTTGCTTTTCACTTTGGTCTGCCATCGCGGTGTTAACAAGGTGGTAGGTGCATCGGGTCCTGGAATTGATATGGCACTTTACTTGTTGCAGCGGTTAGTGTCGCTTGAAGTGGTACAGTTTATTCACGGCAATGTAGGCCTGTCTCGTTCGATCGGTTACTGCCTGACTCGTGCTGACGCCGTGTTTTATCTTCCTTGTGCTCGTGAGAGTATTAAAGCCGCACTTGAAGCCTATCTCTGCCATTCAACCAATATCTCAGACAGCGCACCGCTTGCTGAATCCTATTTAAGTTCTGCGCACTATCAGTCTTTTGTTAATGGCTTACCAAAGTCGCGCTGGCCAAGTCAATGTCAGACTCAACTACCGGTCTGCTTTTGGGCTGCGTCATTATTGAAGTGGAAAGGTTTAGACACATTGATTGAAGCGGTGAGAATCTCTGCTCGCTATAAACCTTTTGCCCTAAATATCTGCTTTATCCGCCCTAAAGAGACTTGCTTACCTGTATCGCAAGCTCCGGTCAATCTAAAGCATACCCATTGGTATCATGACCCAGACAATCTCGATCAGATCCGTAGCCAATCGAGCATATTTATTTCGACCAGCCGTAATGAACCCTTCGGTTTATCTATCCTTGAAGCACTTGCTGCAGGTATGTGCGTTTTAATCCCGCAGGATGGTGCCTACTGGGATCAGGAGTTAACGCACAATGAAAACTGTATCAAATATCAAGCGAACGACCCTGACTCATTGGCGAATGCCCTCCTCTATGCGACAAGTGAGCAAGCAATACTTGAACGTTGCAGTAATAACGCCCGCTTGATCGCCAATAGCTACCGTGCTGAGTTCCGCTACCAGAAATTCGCTCAGTATCTTAATGGTGATGTTGCCACCACCATGACCAGTGCGTTGGACAACAGCTAAACCAACACGGGAGGGTAAGTCCATGAAGAATAATCATCTAAAAGACATGAGCTTATACGCAATTAGCCTGTTCCTAATCAAGGGTGTGTCGCTGTTTACTTTGCCACTGATGGCTCACTATTTGTCGCCTGATGAACTAGGTCATCTTGAACTGTTGGGCATTACCACTGTGTTCTTTAGTCTCATTGTCGGATTAGCGATGCATGAGAATCTATACCGTTTTATTGGTCCTGTGCGCCATAAAAAATTGCGTAAAGCTAAGGCGAACAAACTCTACAGCACTTCACTGGTGATCTCTTTCTCTCTCACTTTGTTGTTGCTAACGCTCTATTTGCTGTTACCGATAAATTTCGATGCCTTTAACTCCAGTCAGATTGGCTTGATGTTAATGGTGTTATGCTACGAAGCTCCCCTCGCTATTTGTCTGGCATGGCTACGTCTGCACAATCAAGCAAGCCTGTTTTTTAAGGTCTGTACGATCACTGTTATCGTTCAGGTCGCCTTGTTAGTCACGGTTCTGACCAATAATCCTGATGTCACCCTGATCTTTGCCATCAATGTTCTCTGCACTCTGGCTCAGTTTCTGTTTCTGCATTGCTACCTACGCTTCGGTTTCCGTCTGCCTAAGTTTTCACAAGCACGCCAATACCTGCACTATTCGATGCCTTTAATGTTATCAGCAGTGGTCGCATTTGGTTTAAGTGGTGCGGAGAGATGGTTGATCGCAGCCGCAACTGATCTGCAAACTCTGGGGATGTACGCTATTGCCGCTAAGTTCGCTCTGGGGGTCGGCATCTTGATTCAACCATTCCATATGTGGTGGATGCCTAAGCGCTTTGAGTCTCTAAAGGTTCATGGTGCGGACTATACGGCAAGGGTCACTCAACGTGGCGTTCTGTTGCTATGTTTTATCGCCATCAGCGTCTCCTGGCTGAGTCAGATTTTCATCGCGTTGGCTTTGCCAAGCGCTTATCACCCTGCGATGGGCTATGTCAGCCTGACCATTACTATGATGCTGTTCAAGGAACTGGTCGAATTAAGCAACATTGGCGTGTTATATCGTAAGAAAACATCCCAGCTGTTGTACATCAACATCTTTGCCACCATTGTCGCGCTTGGTGTCTGTCTTGCGACCATCGATTATGGTTTATATGCCATCTTGCTCGCTTTGATCCTTGGTCAGGTTACTCGCTTTGTTCTCACTCTGTATCGCAGCCAACAACTGTTTAGCCTCAACTACCAGATCCCGGCATTGATTGGTTTGTTGTTACTGACCGTCACCTTTATCGTTACCAGTCGTTACCATCAACACCTTGAAGTCTCAATGCTGATGCTGGTTCTACAACCTCTGTCGCTACTGGCTTTTGCCATTCGCTGCCGATTAATCAGCCTTGATTCGATTAAGGGACTGTTTTCAGCCATGCAAACCTATTTAGGTAGAACTCAATGAGTCACTCGCAGCGCACCAAAGTCATCATGTTAATGTCCCTGCTGTGCTTTACTCTGGCCGCAGTATGGACCTTAGTCCCTCACCCGGCACTTGTTGTAGTGTTGTGCTTTGTTCCACTTGGAGCCTTGTTTGTTCTCAATCAGACGTTTTGGCTGGTAAGCCTGTTTGTACTGTTCTCATTCTTTCGTATTCACGAAGCCATTCCTGCACTCTATTCATTAAAGATTCCATTATTACTCTCGCTTGGCGCACTATCTGCCTTAATGTGGCACAGTTTGATCAGTCGCCAACTGACCACCTTCTGGCACCCTAGCTTTACCTGGCTAGCAATTTTCTGGCTGCTCGTAATGGTGGGGGCGGTTTTATCATCAAACCCCGGGCTTGCTATCACATACTTTAAGAACATTTATTGGAAGATCATTATCATGACTCTGGCTATTGCCTGGCTGGTAAATAGCGAGGATGCGGTAAGGAAAATCGCAACACTAATCATATTAGCAGGTGGTTTGATTGCCGTCGTGGCACTGTCTAACTCAATTAATGGTATCGGTCTGGTTGAAGGCACTCGGGTAACGATTGGACGCCAGCTGGGTTCAATGTTGGGCGATCCAAATGACTTATCGTTAGTTCTGATGTTCCCACTCGCTTTTGCGATCAGTTTTGCAACAACCAAAAACATCGGCTTTTCTCGTATCCTTGGTCTAGCTTGTCTCGTTCTAGCATTGTCCGCAGTTATCGCTACTCAGAGTCGTGGCGGTTTACTTGGCTCTATCGCAGTATTTGGTATCTTCGGCTTGCGTTTGATTCGTTCTAAAGCCTTGCTATTGGTGATAGGTATTGTCGCTATGGCGGTACTGTTTGCTGCTGCTGGCATATCAGATCGTCAGTCCGGAGGGGCTGCTGAGGAAGGAATTGATGCTTCAGCTATGGGCCGCTTATACGCTTGGGAAGCCGCGTTTAAAATGGCATTAGATAACCCGCTTACCGGGGTTGGGCTCAACAACTTCTACGCTAACTACTTCTTCTACAGCTCTCATTGGGACGGATTAAACCACGCCGTGCACAGTACATGGTTTGGCGTATTAGCGGAAACTGGCTTCCTCGGTTTAGCGGTATTCATAGGTATCATTGTCTCGCTGATAAAAACCAGTCGTAAAACCTTATCGATTCTTGATTCGAATCCGGATTCAGTCTCCCCCTATTTGACCGCCACCGCATTGGCCGTTTATGCCGGAATTATCGGCACCATAGTGTCAGGAACCTTTCTAACTCAAGGTTTTACCTGGCCAATTTATATCCTAGCCGCCTTATGTATCGCGATATCTCGTATCACGCAAAAACGTTCTCAGATTGAGAACACCCATTCCCAAAGCGAGAAATTAAAACTAACCAACTGATTTTATTGGTTAATAAATGTGGCACGTAACATGTAATGGTCTCTACATAATGTATAAATGCAGGGATCGACTATGTTGGCACAACAAATTAATCACCTCAAAGTCTGGCTACAGCACCATGATAATCCATCTTATCGCAAGCTGTTTCTCATTTTGAAAGCCCTCAGAGCATTTGATATTCCGACGCCTCATTGGTGGAACAAAAGCTGCTACTTCCTTTATCACAGTGTGACAAGCTGCTACTGCAGCATGTTACGGGTATTGATACACACCCCTGCGTTCAAAGGTCGCCTGAAAGATTATGGCAAGAGGCTTTATCTATTCGGCGGCATACCTTTTGTTTCAGGCCCATTGTCTATTTCTCTTGGCGATGATTGCCGAGTCTCAGGTCAAACGACCTTCAGTGCCCGACCTCAATCGGATAATCCACAACTGATTGTCGGTAACAACGTCGACATTGGTTGGCAAAGCACTATCGCAGTTGGTCAACGAGTCATCATTGAAGATAATGTTCGCCTTGCAGGTAAAGCATTCTTGTTCGGCTATTCTGGCCACTCTCTCGATCCCCAATTGCGTGCTCAGGGCTATGGCGATCTTGATAACGATGTTGGCGATATCATTCTTGAACAAGATGTCTGGCTCGGAACCAATGTGACGGTGTGCCCTAACGTTACCATTGGTCGTGGCACCATAGTTGGTACTGGTAGTGTGGTGACTAAAAGTCTGCCACCTATGGTCGTTGCCGCTGGTAATCCAGCGAAAATAATTCGTTCATTGAGCGAGTAAGGAGTCGACCATGCGTGATCTTATCGTCTTTGGAGAGGACTTTGGTGGTCTCCCTTCCAGTACTCAGCATCTGGTAATGCGATTAGCTAAACAACGTAAAGTGTTGTGGATCAATTCAATTGGTTTACGTCAGCCTAAACTGACTCGCCATGACTTAAAACGAGCTATCGGCAAACTGTTTGGTAAGAGTAAAGGTGGCTTCGACCGCAAGGAAGCGATGCCGGACAATATTACCGTGATTAATCTGCGCACTATTCCCGCTCCGGGTTCGACTCTCGCTCGTCGTTTAGCGAAGATGATGATCTGCTCACAATTACGTCCAGTTATAAATAAACTAAAGCTTAATGATCCTATCCTTTGGAGTTCATTACCTACAACCGCAGACCTGTGCGGTAGTCTTGGGGAGTCTGCAGTCGTCTATTACTGTGGTGACGACTTCTCGTCACTCGCCGGGGTTGATCATGACGTTGTCGCTCAGCATGAGAATAAACTGGTCGAGCACGCTGACCTTATACTGGCAGCCAGCGCTAAGTTACTCGCCAAATTTCCTCAAACGAAGACTCATTACCTCCCTCATGGAGTCGATACCAAACTGTTCAGTACACCAGCACCTCGCGCCAACGACTTACCAGCAAAAACTCAGCCAATTGCCGGGTTTTATGGCAGTTTGTCCAACTGGCTAGACTATCCGCTAATAGAGCAAGTATGCAGAGATAATCCAGACTGGCAGTTTGTCTTTATCGGTCCGATAGAGCTCGCAAGTAACCCGCTACCCAATTTGGATAACGTTCATTACTTAGGGCCGCGCGCTCATCACCAATTGCCAGGTTACAGCCAGCATTGGGACGTTAGCCTGTTACCCTTTGTCGCAAATGAGCAGATCGCAGCTTGCAGTCCACTTAAGCTCCTAGAGTATCTGGCTGCTGATAGCAGGGTTATCAGCACGCCATTTCCAGCACTGGTGCCATACGAGCCGCATGTTGATGTGGTCACTAACGCGGAACAATTCTCTCTGGCCCTAAAACGCGTTTCTCTGCAGCAAGCACGAAGTAAAACAATCAACATTGGTGATCAAAGTTGGGACGCAAGAACGGTCACTCTCAATACTATGCTGGAGTCATTATGAATGAGCTAAAACTGCGCTTGATCGTTATTCTCAATGGTGCCTGGCGACAGAGATACGTTATTTTTGTGCCGATGCTAATTCTGCCTTTTGTTGGCTACTTTGTCGGAAAGATGGCTCCGACCAATTATGTCTCTCATACATCAATGCTGATCCAGGAAACCGCTAAGATGAACCCGTTTCTTGAAGATATCGCGGTATCAACCATGCTCAAAGAGAGGCTCAACGCATTAAGTACTTTACTTAAGAGTCGTCATGTTTTGACTGCGGTGGCGAAAGAACACAACCTGATCAATGACTCAATGTCCGCCGGTGAAAAAGACTACGTAATTAACAAATTATCTAGCAGTCTGACGGTTACTCAACCTGGTAAAGACTTCCTCAAAATATCTCTGACCTCGCCTTCACCAACAGGAATGAAAGAGATGTTAGAGTCAATCAGCGAACACTTTATTGAACAGTTGCTTGCGCCAGAACGCTCATCAATTAAGGACTCCTCTGAGTTCCTGGCGATACATATAGAAAAACGTCGTGTTGAACTTGATCAGGCAGAAAACGAGTTAGCTGATTTCAAAAATCGCTTCGCCTCAGTGACACCTGAAATGCAGACCCAGTCGTTAGCTCGGTTAGCATCTTTAAAGCAGAGTTACGCAGAAAAAAGCGCCGAACTTGCAGGGGTTGAACGCAGTTTAGGCTCACTCGATCAGCAGTTATCAAAAACCAATCCAGTTGTCGGTAAAATAGAAGATCAGATTATTGAAATTCGTAGTGAACTGACTTTACTCAAAGCTAAGTACACTGAAAGCCATAGTGCAGTTCAGGGCAAAGAGCGTGAACTGCGCAGACTCGAAAACGAGCGTACTTTGCTGCTTCAAATGGAACAGCCGAATATAAGCAGCGACCAGCTTTGGGATATTGCCAGCAGTAATCAACTTCGCGACCTTGGCGAAATCCAGCCATTGCTGGTCACTCAACTACACAGTTTGCAGCTAGTCAGAGGACGTTACGAGTCACTTAAAGAAGAGACCAAAAGTCTGCAAGGCATGATTGAAGCATTGGAGCTCGAAGCCAATAGGTTTGGTGACAACGCCAAAACTATGCACCGTTTAGTACGAAATGCAGAGATAAAACGCCAGCTTTACGATGAATTGATCCAACGTTATGAAATGGCTCAGCTCACTGGTTCACTGGGAGTATTTGAGCAGAACAAACGGGTAAAAATCATCGACCTTCCTTACACGCCCAGTCGTCCAGCAAATTTGCCAATCGTTATTTTTATCATTGCTGGCTTGGTAGCCGGTATCGGCCTCGGTGCTGGTGTTGCGACTTTAATAGAACTATTTGACTCTTCTGTACGCCGTAAAGAAGAAATTGAGGCCATCACTAAGGCGCCTCTGTTGACGAATATTCCTAACATCAAACCTTATCATTCATAGTGAATCGTAATTTGATTATCACAATGAGACTCTTACTTTAAACAACACTAAGTAATTAATAAATAACAACAAAACCTTTGGCACACTCTATGCTACCTCTTATTAAAGTTTTAATAAAAACAATGTCAGGAGAGAGCATGAACAAAAAGAGTAACATCGTCATTCATGTGGTTCAGCACCTAGCCCCTGGTGGATTAGAAGCGCTGGCACTTAATATGTTGGCTTTTTCAAACCCGGCACGTCGAGTGTTGATCGTCAGCCTTGAAGGTACCAGAGAAGAGGCTCTCGCCAACTGGCCTAGATTACGCAACGTTGAACACCAACTGGTATTTCTCAACAAACCTGCTGGTTACAGTCTTGCTACCCTGCGCCAGCTATATAAATTGTTCCGTACACTTAAACCAAGCACCGTACATACCCATCATATTGGCCCCATTCTCTACGGCTCTGTTGCAGCTCGCCTCGCTGGCGTCAAAGCCAGATTACACACTGAGCATGACGCCTGGCACTTATCTAATCACAAGCATCGTTCTTTACAGAGAATGGCACTAAAGATTGCTAAGCCTTGTCTTGTTGCTGATGCCAAGCTGGTTCGCGATCAGATCGAGCAACACCTGAGCTACGACGATATCACAGTGATTAAAAACGGAATTGATTGTCAGCTATTCAAACCTGGCTCAAAACATCTTGCGCGTCAGGCGTTAGGTTTGCCTCTCAACACTAAGATCATTGGTAGCGCCGGGCGACTAGAATGGGTCAAAGGTCATGACATTCTGCTCAATGCCTTAGTCACATTACCAAACGATGTTCAACTCGTGATTGCTGGTTCAGGTTCACAACGGGAACTATTAGAGCAGCAAGCACAAGCACTTGGCGTTCACCAACGCGTGACCTTTTTAGGCTTAGTTGATGATATGTGTCGCTTTTATCAATCGTTAGACCTGTTCTGCCTGCCATCGCGTAGTGAAGGTTTCCCACTTTCGACTCTGGAAGCGCAGGCATGTGACATTGTCACGCTTACTACCGACGTCGGTGCGTGTAACGAAACCTTATGTCCAAACAGTGGATGCGTAGTGGAAAGCGAAAACCCTGACGCCTTGGCGCAAGCTCTATTTTGCGCTCTCAGCAATCACGACCAACAAGTTTCACCGCGAGAGTTTGTCCTGCAACACAACGATATTCGTCAAATGGTTAAAGCGTACGATCTTCTGGCAGAGGAGAAAAGCGCATGATTGAACTTCTACTAGCAGCACTGTTTGTTGTTTCGAGTATGCTGATTATTTATCACCACGTCGGCTATCCTGTTTTGCTTTCATGGTACTCAAAACACCACCCACTCAAGACGGTAAAACACCGTGTCAGGGGCTATAAAAAGGTCAAGAACGACCGTAACTGCGCTTCGATTACTATCTTAGTCCCGGCTTATAATGAAGAGCAGTGGATCGCTGACAAGATTCGTAATTTGTCATCTCTCGATTACCCGAAAAATCGCTACAAAGTCATCATTGCCTGTGACGGCTGCAGCGACAATACCGCGCTCATTGCCGAACAAACCATTCAAGAGGCGATTTGCTGCGACACCCATTTTGAAATCAGGGTATTTGATAATAATCGTGGCAAGGTGGCCGTCGTCAACGAGCAGATGAAAACCATCTCAAGTGATATCACCGCTCTAAGCGATGTGTCGGCTTTAATTTCGATCGACGCGTTATGGATTGCCAATCGCCACTTCCAAGACCGCCACGTAGGGGTGGTTAACGGTCACTACCAGTTATTCAGTAGCGAAAATGAAGGTGAAAACCGTTACTGGCAATACCAGAGCAGGGTCAAAATGCATGAAGCGGCCTTAGGTTCCACGCTCGGCGCACACGGCGCGTTTTACCTGTTCCGTACTCATCTGTTCAGAACCATGGACGACAACACCATCAATGATGACTTTGTCATTCCTATGGAGATTGTCCGTCAGGGTTATTTAGCTGAGTATGAGCCCAAAATGGTTGCACTAGAGATGGAGGCGACCAATCAAGATAATGACTATCGCCGCCGCTTACGTATCTCAGCAGGCAACATGCAGCAAGCCATCATGCTCGCTGAAATGTTCCTGCCCCGCTATCGCGGAGTTGCTTTCGCTTTCTTCTCGGGTAAAGGGTTAAGACTGTTGACTCCTTACCTACTGATCCTCTGTTTCGTTTCATCGATACTTTTGATGGACAACCCGCTATTTATGGTTGCATTAACTGCCCAAATTGCTCTCTATTCATTAGCAATTCTCAGTTATCTGATGCCATACATTTTTAGCCACAGAGTCTGCAAGCTTGTGCTGTATATCGTCGCAGGACACTGTGCAAACTTCATTGGTGGCTTACGTTACCTATTCGGTCTTGAATCTGGAAAATGGTCTCGTGTAGACCAATAAGGATAAATTATGAGCAACGTATCAACACATATGTCTATCTGGTTAGCAAAACGTCTTTTTGACCTGTTCGGCGCTATTTTCGGCTTACTGCTGCTGTCGCCATTCATTCCCGCTATTGCTTTGGCGATTAAAATCAGCTCTCCGGGACCGGTATTTTACAAGCAGCTCAGAGTTGGTAAATCGACACCAGAAAAAATGGTCTTCTTCGAAATCATTAAATTCCGCACCATGTATCAAGACGCTGAGCAACGTACCGGGGCAGTATGGGCTACCGAGAATGATCCTCGCATCACTCCAGTAGGTCGCTTTCTGCGTAAAACCCGTCTTGATGAGATCCCTCAACTTTTCAACGTAGTGATGGGAGATATGTCGTTGATTGGCCCACGCCCGGAACGTCCAAGCTTCTACAACAAGTTAGAGACTGCCATTCCCTACTTCGCTGACCGTACCTATGGTGTAATGCCAGGTATTACCGGACTGGCCCAGGTCAACCAAGGCTACGACACATGTATTGACGACGTGCGTCGTAAAGTGGGTTATGACCATAGTTACGCACTTTCGCTATGTTCGATGAAGTCATGGTTGACAATGGACATGAGTATCATCACAAAAACCATCATTGTGATGTTTGATGGTCGAGGTCGATAGGCACTGCATGTGTGTGATTTAATGCACATTTTGCTATCTAGCGTGAATAAAACAGCAACAATTCGCTTAGATATAAAGCAAACAGGCTAAAATCGATAAAAATGCTCTTGCACGATTGAATAACTCTCGGTAACATCCGTTTCGTTCTTAAGGAATGGGTCCGTAGCTCAGTTGGTTAGAGTACTACCTTGACATGGTAGGGGTCGGCGATTCGAGTTCGCCCGGACCCACCACTCCTTAAAGCCATACTAAAACCAAAGTATGCCGAACATTAAATTTGGGTCCGTAGCTCAGTTGGTTAGAGTACTACCTTGACATGGTAGGGGTCGGCGATTCGAGTTCGCCCGGACCCACCAAATTTAGTTCTCAGGAACGAAACGCAAAGCCCGCTTAATAGCGGGCTTTGTTGTTTTGACGCCATTGAGTAGCGTCGAAGTCATTATTCCACGGTAAACTGCCCCATCATACCGGCATCCTCATGCTCCAGAATGTGGCAGTGATACATGAACGGGTATTGTCTGTCCGCCGGAACGTCAAACTTGAGTAACACTTCTGTGACGCCTTCGTTCACATCTACCGTATCTTTCCAACCTCGGTCAGCATCAGCTGGTGCTACACCGTTCTGAGACAGGATCAAGAACGAAGTACCGTGCATATGGAAAGGATGGCGCATTTCTTCTCCACTAATTCGCCACAACTCTAGTTGACCCAATTTGCTGGTGTGGTTGATATGTTTCATATTCATCGATCGACCATTGATCGAGAACATGTTGTGGTGAGCATGCATTGAATCGCTTTGCTGTTCGCCTTCCATATCCATTTGCAACACAAAATCTCGCTCTACGGCGACATCTGTCAATTTATACCCAAGGATATGGTTAAGCTTTTCTGGTAACTCACCTTGAGCTTCTAATTCTGGGGTCGCTCTCAGCTCTAACGCCAGTTGTGGCTTAGCCGCAAACAGCGACAACCATAAATCTTCCCCGCCAATGAAGTCGCACAACAGTTGTCGGCTGGCTATCTGACTCATATCAATCATGATTTCGTTGCGTTCGCCCGGCGCCATTATCAGTTCGGACATAGGTACAGGCCTTTCCAGTAATCCGCCTTCGGTGGCAATCTTGTAAAAGCTTGATGAGTCTTCTAAGCGATAGCGGTGATAACGCGCATTGGAACCATTGAGAAGTCGCAATCTGACCCAGCCCTGTGGCACTTCCTTATATGGCGCAATTGAGCCATTAACCACCAGCGTATCTTCTTTTAGCCCCTCCATGATTTGTTCCATGGTGACCGAGTAAGGACGCATCACGCCATTGACAAATGTTCTGTCCTGAACCGCTAATGGTATATCGTTAACACCATACACTGAAGGTAGGTTAAGACTTGCGCTATGCTGATCTTCTATAATGTAAATCCCTGCCAGACCTGCGTGGACTTGCTCGGCGGTTTTACCCATCATATGAGGATGGTACCAACTTGTTCCTGCTTGTTGGATGATGTCGAACTGGTAAGTAACTTGCTCACCTGGTTTGATGATGTTTTGAGGTCCCCCATCCCATCGACCCGCCACATGGAGTCCATGACCATGAATAGTTGTCGGCTCACTCAGTTGGTTTCTAAACGTTACTCTGGCTTGCTTGTCTTTATATAGCTTAATGGTTGGGCCAAGGTAGCTACTATTAAAACCCATTGTTTTGCTCTTGAGTCCAGCGTAGAACTCATGCTGCATATCTTGTGCGGTAACGATCACCTCTCCTAGGCTAGAGTCCAGCAGTTCCGGAACAGGCAGGCGACTATGACTTGTGAGAGCACGGGAAGAGGTTAACTGGTTGCTGAACGTATAGCCTATTCCACCAAGACTTGCCGTTGCTACTGCGGCACCACCGATAAGAAAGCTTCGTCGATTTTTATCCATATTCGATCCTAATTAAATTTCTAGGTCTATTTTCGCTTCGAATATGTGAAAAAAATGTAAACCAGCCTAATGCTTTGATTGGCTATCGAGTATCTTCTCGTTTATTTCGATTTTTCATTTGGTACATACGGTCGTCCGCACTGGATATTGCATCATCTAACCCAGAGCTTAGGGTCGCCTCACCGTATGAGAAGCGCAGTGCTTTGTCTTTGGCTAAAATATTCAGCTGCTTCAGTATGCTAGTGGACGAGTGTCTATTACACAGTAGAATAAACTCATCACCGCCTACTCGAAAACGTTCGATAGTGTCAGGTAGTGCTTTTAGGATATTCGCAAAAGTGACGATCAGTTCGTCTCCCGCATGATGCCCCTCAATGTCGTTCACTTTTTTCAAACCATCAAGGTCAATATAGATCAAGCTAGTATCATCACTAATCGATTCAAATTGTTTTAAACGTCGGCGATTGCTCAATCCAGTAAGTTCGTCGTAATAACTGTGCTCCATGTAGTGATTAATAATTTTATGAAGACCGAACGTGGCTGAACACAGGCCCAGAATATACATAGAATCTATGATCACCATAAAGTCTGATGTGCCAATACCAATAAAAGCTGTCGTCTTGTTTAACTCTAATGCGACGCCAAGCAAACTTGATAGAATCAGGAGTAAAATACCAACCATCAGCCATGCTGATTTAGCCAGAAACTCACTCGCTCTAAAAACAATAAATATGTAAACAGCGCACGCTATAATTTCCAAAATAATTTCATACAGTTGCTGTTCATTTACCGAAGCAAGCACACTGATTGACATCAATAGTAAAGCTATCGCCATGAATACGCGTAACATATTCCCTCCTTGGCAGTCGTCTCCTATGATTCTAGTCCTTAAACCATTACTCGATCTTACGCAGGCTTACAAAACTTCCATCGATTCCCCCCACCTATGCGTTTAAAGTTGCTCTGTTTACAATCGATATAAGAAGTTCGCTATGTTCAAGAAATCCCTTTATCTACTCCCTCTTCTCTCATTAGCGTCAATCAAAGCCTTCGCCGATAGCAATATCGTCTATGAAATGTCACACATTGGTTTCGGCTACAGACATGCCAGTTTAGATGCTGGAGCAACAGAACCTTACTTAAACGGTAAGTACAGTAACGACGTGGATAAGACCTATGGCGGTCTGTATGTAGACCTCGGCCTGAGCTTGACCGAGTCACTATTCCTAGAAGGGAATGCAAGCTTTGTCACTCGCTTTAGCTCTGAAATCGACACATGGCAAGCCGGCGGTGGATTCAACGTTCCTGTCTCACCTTTAGTCGCACTGCCTTTGTCGTGTGGTGCCATCAACTATCGTGCAGATAGCGATTACTCGCCTTCTTATTCAGAGAAAGCCTTGTACTGTAAAGGCGGCGCAAGAGCACAAATTGCAAAACATTGGCTTATAGATGCTTCTTATCAACACGCTTTTCTCGATGTTGCTAAAGACACTTATCGTCTGAACAACGTGTTCCAATTTGGTTCTGTGTTTGGCTTTACTGCTGGACTAGAGTACGCAAAGAGAAACAAGTCAGAAACAGCATTTACGGTAGGACTTCAGTTTACCCTTTGAGTCATTACATCGGTTCACAAGACAAGCATGAAGGCTAATGGTTACCAATCCATTAGCTGATGTTGGTGCTTTGAGTGCTATTTTTTGATAGGATTTGCGGCTAATTTAGTACTGAGCGATACCATGAACCGTAAAAAGAAGATCAATAGTATCTTAAAAGCTAAGCTGAAAAAGAAAAATGCCAAGCTGCATAAGAGTAATAAGCCTCGCTATATCTCAAAAGCGGAGCGCGCTAAACTCGATGCCGAAGAGGCAAGCACTACCAGTGAAGAGTCGCTACCAGAGCAAGAATCTGCGGCAAGCGAACAACAATCGCAAGACTAACTTCCAGATAAGAAAAAGCCAGTCAGGTACTCCTGACTGGCTTTTTTACTTGTTGGCATAAGTTATCACTGCTTTTGGTCATAGCTGCCATCAAAAGAGACCAGTTTGATCTCCAGTTGAGCTCCAAAGTAGCGCAAAGCTAGCTTAGGATCTTGGTTCTCGGTGACTTTTTTACCTAAGGTTTCCAACAGCTCAGCCATAAAATCTTTAACTGGTTGCTCTGCGTCAGCCAAATGTTGTTCAAGTGTGTGATTGTTCATCAAATTCCTAGCCATAACGTTATCAATCAATCGTTTATAGTTAAGTCCTTATTCAACAGAGGACATTACAATGGAAACTATAAAAACGATCTTAAATGGCAATCACTACCGCTATTCCTTTCACCACTGTGAAGGCTCAGATCAGTACGCTATTTTTTTACTGGGAGCATTGCAGGACATTGAAAGTGTCCATAGCTTTTCTACCTATTTTGCGACTAAATTGAACTGTATTACCATCGAAGTCCCCGGGACAGGCCATACAGAAAATCTTGAGTCGACTGTGAGCATACGTTCTCAAGCGATTATGTTGCGCGATTTTATCGAGTATTTAGGTGTAAGAAATGCTCATATTATTGGCTTTTCTTATGCTACAGCGGTCGCTGTCGAACTGTGCGATATTTGGCCACATGTGCTGTCTATGTCTATTTGTGGTGGCGTCCCTGGCATCCCTTCTTCGGGGCGCCTGGCAACCAAAAAGATGATCGCCGCGGCCATGGATAGCCCAAGCAGCTTTGCCAAATCATTTACAGAGTCGCTTACCGTGAACAACAGTGATATTCCGCGCAATAGAGCCATCATCAAAGCGACGGTACGCAATATCACCAATATGTCTCAGCAACGCATCGACGTGTTCTTTGAAAACTCGGTCAGATTACTGGTTCATACGCCATCAAACATCTCTAACATTTCAGTACCCTGCACTGTCTGTGTCGGTGAGTTTGACCCGTATGTCACTAAGGAAACTGCTCAAATTTTTGCTAGTCAGCTGAAAAACGGACGCCTTGTGGTGATAAAAAATGCCGACCATTTGGTGCATTTGCAATATCCCGACAAGGTTGCCGCTATCATGTTAGCTCAAGCTAATGCAGCAATGACGCTTAACGACACTCTATTAGCGCTAACCTAAATAAGTAACTAATATTGTCATTTCTTCGCTAGATATAATCAACTCAAGGCTCTGCGCAATTTGAGTTGATTATTTCCACTTGAACATATCAGATCACATTTTTTATGTAGATCTTTGATAGAGTCGTCAGTATTTCGACCGCGCGTACCTTACATTCACCATTCAAATGGCGTAACGCTTCGACAATGAGTGCATCTCGGAGGTGTTGGATTTGACGTAGTTGATGGAACTGCGGGAACATGCGCATCTCACTGGTGAAATTAACATGCGAGTTAAGTTCAAAACCGAGTTTAACCCGGAAGCCTATCGCTACCGAGAAGTCTCTCACCTTGTTTACGTCTTCAAGCTGCTGATATTGATATTCGGAAAGCCCCAAAACACGCGCGATAACATCGATTGGGATTTGATGCTCAGTGCGAAAGCGTTTTACTGTTATCGCTACGGAACGATAGTAATCAATAGCAAACGCATTGATATCTAGTACTGGTGGGGGTAGGAGTTCGTTATAAACAATTGCTGGGTCAACTTGTGATTCTATTTCGGCGCGAAAAGTCTGGAAGTGTGCACGCCCCTCTTCGCTCATCATATTACTGACAAGATCAAGGTAGAGTTCAAACTGTTCACTAGGCAGACGCCCAATGCAATATAAGGCTTCAATCGCCTTCTCATCCATTCCGCGATAATGCTCTCTCATTTTGAGCGCAAAATAGAAACTGGTCATGGGTACCATCATAACCCATGACATGGCAGCGACGACATGTATTGGTCTTATCGAATGATAGCTTTGCTGCATGTAGCGTTTCAGGGTGGAAGCATTGATGCCCGTAGTGCGCTGCTCTAAATCACGAAACGACATTCCTTGCGCCCGTCGAACAAATGACATAGATACGGCCATATCAGTATCGATAGTCTTCAGCAATGAATCCAGCGTTTCGATCTTCTGTTCTGAAACGCTGATTTTGACCTGATCAGCACGATTTAACATACAACAAAACCTAACTAAAACAACGAATAAGCCACCTTATCTGGTCAGGTAACCTTAACACATACAGGGGATTTATTGAACAGCCAGCACTGCTTACTGTGGTGTCGATTAAACATTCATCATTGTGTCAAAGTTTTAGCGCTTTAATGTCAGTTTCGTGTGATGAGTAGGTTTTCGTCGATTGGAATATAGTTATTCGCCACATCAATGAGTGACTGAGCGGTCAAACCAGGCACACCAAAGACATCAACCTTAGTGCCGAATCGGGATTGAATTCTGTCCACCAGCACATCGAAGTCACCATCACCAGATAGTAAGATCACGCGGTCAACTTGAGAGGCGGTTTCAAACACATCAAGGGCTAAACCTACGTCCCAATCCCCTTTTGCACTGCCATCATTGCGCTGGATAAATGGCTTAAGTTGGACGTTAAATCCAATTCCTCTCAGAATATGATGAAACTGGCGCTGCTTAGGATCATGAGAGGCAATAGCATAGGCATTAGCAGAGACGACTTCTCTGCCTTCAGTGGCGATATACCAAAACTGGTTATAATCGAAGTTGGCGCGATATTTATCTCGCGTGGTGTAATAGATGTTTTGAACATCAACAAATATAGCCACTTTTTCCATGGGTGCTCTTCAGCTGTGAATTGTGTCCCCGACTCTATCAGAATCGGCTTAGCAGCGCAGCATTGTCACGAACACCCATAACTAAATGACTGTAAAGCATTATGTCTTTTGTTAGTTGAACCACTTCAGTTTGTCATGTAACGAAGTGACGCTACCTACCACGATAAGAGCAGGACTTACCGCCTGTTGCGCCATCGTCGCCAGATCTTTTAATGGGCCAGTAAACACGCGTTGTTCACGACGCGTTCCGTTCTCGATGATCGCGCAAGAGATCTCTTTATCAAGCCCGTTTTCTAGTAGCTTTTCAGTAATATAACCACTCTGCTTGAGCCCCATATAGAACACCAGCGTGTTGTTCGACTGAGCCAGAGAGTGCCACTCAATTTCTCGACCGTCTTTTTGCACATGACCTGTAATAAACTGAACACTCTGCGCGTGGTCACGATGAGTGAGCGGAATACCAGCATACGCTGTAGCACCAGCCGCCGCTGTGATACCCGGTACCACTTCGAACTGAATTCCATGTTCAGCAAGCTCTTCTAACTCTTCACCACCGCGACCAAAAATAAACGAGTCTCCGCCTTTTAATCGAACGACTTTCTTGCCTTGCTGCGCTTTCTCAACCAGAAGCTGATTGATTTGCTGCTGCGGGACGCAATGATAATCAAGCTTTTTGCCAACGTAGATCATTTCAGCATTGGTGTTAGCTAAAGCCAGTATTTCCGGAGAGACTAAGCGATCGTAGACAACCACTTCTGCTTGCTGGATAACTCGATATCCTTTTACAGTCAGTAGGTCCGGGTCACCAGGGCCAGCGCCCACTAAAGAAACAAAGCCGCTATTGAGTAATGAGATGTCAGAAGCAGTCATAGTCACGCCTTTTGAGTAAATTTGAATATAAAGAGTATCACTCACTGCCGTTGAACAAAGTGGCTACTTTTTATAGTCAAATGCAAATAGGACTCAAGCCCCACGCTTTCACATGGGGCTTGATAAAGATTATTTAGCTAGTACAGGCTTAGCGTTTACTTCTTCTTGTTCAGAAAGCGCTGGTGCTGTTTTCGCATGAGTCAGGTAAAGAGGAATACACGTCATTAGCAGGCCGCCAACAATGTTACCCAGGATTGTAGGGATTAGGTTGAAGTTCAACCAAGTCGCAATACCAAAGTCGGCACCCAGAATCATACCTAGTGGGAACAGGAACATGTTTACTACTGTGTGTTCGAATACTAGCGCAAAGAAGATAAAGATTGGGAACCACATCATCGCAATGCGACCTGCTAGTGTGCGGCCTGTCATGTTACCAATGACACCCAGACACACCATCAGGTTACAGAAGATACCGCGCACAAAACAGGTAATCCAACCGTCCATACCCATGTTTTCAAAGCCCAGACTGCGTGCTGTTGATACCGCAATGAATTTTTGTGCCACTGCATTTGGCTCTAGTGAAAAGTTGCCTGTTAGAGAGACTGCAACAAGAACAGCAACAATCAGTGAACCGATAAGGTTACCAAGACCAACCAGACCCCAGCAGCGGAATACTCTACTCCATGTAATACCAGGACGGTTTTCAAACTTAGCTAAAGGAGCAAGACCAAAAACACCGGTCACAAGGTCGTAACCCATGACGCTAAGAATGACGAAGCCAACCGGGAAGACAAGCGCACCAACAACACCCATACCTGTCTGTACAATCGTCGTAATAGCAACAACAACTGCAAGAGAAAGGATGATACCTGCCATCGTGCCGCGAAGAAGCAAATCACGAGTGCTGGTTTTGGTTTTTGCTTCACCCACGTTAATCATGGTTTGTACAAATTCAGCAGGTTTAAAATCAGTAGACATGAATGTGTCCTTATTCAAAGTGAAAGTTAAAAGTTGAAATTGAATAGTGAAAGACTCGCTGTTTCTCTGTTCCCCAACTGAGAAACAGCAAGCCTTTAAGCTATTAAATCTCTCTTAACGCCTAGTTAAGCAGTGATCTCTACGTACCCTTTAACAACGCGTGCTTTGTACGCTTTGATATTGAACTGTTGATCTTCCATACAAATGCCTGTTGCCAGATTGAAGCGCTGCTTCTTTAATGGGCTTGCTACCCATAGCTCATCGCTATGTTCAACAATCAGGCCACGTGACAACACGTTTGATTGGTAGAACGGGTCCATATTGCTAATTGCGAATACTTCTTCAGCCTGAGTCGGACGAAAGATTGCAACTTGCTCTCCTTCAACCAGCGCACACACTCCAGTTCCCGGGATGATGTCTTCGATGTTACATACTTTGGTAAATGCCATGATATCGTCTCCCACTTAGACCAATTCCACGTGAAGGATATCGCCCTTCGCTTCAGGATGTTTTTCAGTAAATGTTGCCGGACGATGCTGTGCACGCTCTTGAACGAAAACAACATTGTCGTCACGCTGATCTGAGTTGATGAAATGAGCAAAACGTTTTAGCTGTGCTGGATCATTAACTGTGTCAGTCCATTCGCAGCGGAACTCTTCAACCAACTTAGCCACATCAGCTTCAAGCTGATCATTGATGCCTAGTTTGTTGTCAACAATCACTTCACGCAGGTAATCAACGCCACCTTCGAGATTTTCCATCCATACCGAGGTACGTTGCAGCGGTGCTGCTGTGCGGATGTAGAACATCATGAAACGGTCGATGTATTTGATCAGTGTCTCTTGGTCAAGGTCACTGGCTAGCAGGTCGGCGTGACGTGGCTTCATACCACCGTTACCACATACATACATGTTCCAACCTGCGTCTGTGGCGATAATGCCAAGGTCTTTGCCTTGTGCTTCAGCACACTCACGTGTACAGCCAGAGACACCAAATTTCATTTTGTGCGGAGTACGAATGCCTTTGTAGCGATTCTCAATCATTACACCCAGGCCAACTGAGTCCTGAACACCGTAACGACACCAGGTAGAACCAACACAGGTTTTCGCCATACGTAGCGCTTTGGCGTACGCCTGACCTGTTTCATAGCCTGCGGCAATCAGTTTGTTCCAGATAGCAGGAAGGTCATCTTTCTGCGCACCAAACAGACCAATACGTTGAGCACCGGTCACCTTGGTATAAAGGTTATATTCAGCAGCCACTTCAGCCAGCACTTTCAGGGCTTGCGGAGTCACTTCACCACCCGCCATACGAGGGATCACTGAGTAAGTGCCGTCTTTTTGCATGTTACCGAGGAAGTTGTCATTGGTATCATGCAACTTAACCAGTTCAGGTTTAAGAATATGCTCACCCCAGCATGAAGCGAGAATTGAACCAGCCAGTGGTTTACACACTTCACAACCGTAGCCTTTACCGTACTTCTCTAGTAGCTCTTCGAATGATTTGATCTCTTCGATGCGAATAAGGTGGAACAGCTCCTGGCGTGAATAAGCAAAGTGTTCACAAACATCGTTCTTTACTTCAACGCCCGCTTTCGCAAGCTCAGCATTAAGTACAGATGTCACTAATGGAATACAGCCACCACAACCTGTACCCGCGCCAGTCACTGCTTTGATATCACCAATAGTGTGGTGACCTTCCGCGACGGCCTGAGCAATTTTGCCTTTGGTTACGTCAAAACATGAACAGATAACCGCCGACTCCGGAAGAGAGTCTGCACCCAGAGTCGGTTTTTCAGCACCGGCATGAGCAGGAAGAATCAGAGTATCCGGATGTTCCGGTAGCTCAATTTCATTAAGCATGAGTTGCAGCAAGTCGCCGTAATCTGACGTATCACCGACCATGACTGCGCCAAGCAACGTCTTATTGTCTTGTGAAACAATCAGACGCTTATAGACTTCTTGCTCTTCGTTTTGGTAAACATAGCTCTTACAGCCTGGAGTGCGACCGTTTGCATCGCCAATTGAACCTACTTTCACACCAAGCAGCTTAAGTTTTGCAGACATGTCTGCACCTTCAAACTTACTCTCGTTACCCACAAGGTGATCAACCGCAACAGTCGCCATCTTGTAGCCCGGAGCAACCAAGCCGTAAAAAGTATTGTTCCAAGAAGCACATTCACCGATAGCGTAAACGTTCTTGTCTGTCGTCTGACAGTGGTCGTCGATTTCGATACCACCGCGAGGCGCGATACCTAAGCCCATTTGGCGAGCCAGTTTATCCTGTGGACGAATACCAGCGGAGAATACAATGAAGTCAGTTTCTAGCTCTGTGCCATCAGCAAAACGCATTACGTTACGCGCTTCTTTACCCTCAGGTGCAATTTCAAGCGTATTTTTGCTAGTGTGAACCGTCACACCCATGCTTTCGATTTTCTGACGAAGCTGATTACCACCCGCCTGATCAAGCTGTTCTGCCATCAGTTTCGGAGCAAATTCAACCACGTGAGTCTGAACACCCAGAGCCTTAAGCGCACCAGCAGCTTCAAGACCAAGTAGACCACCACCGATAACAACGCCGACTTTGCTCTTCTTGGCACAAGCCTCAATCGCTTTCAAATCTTCGATGGTGCGGTATACGAAACAGTCTTTACTTTCGCGACCTTTAATTGGAGGCACAAATGGGAATGAACCCGTCGCCATGATCAGTTTGTCGTATTGGATTTCACGACCTGAGCTCGAATGTACGATACGTTTTTCACGGTTAACGTTGATCGCTCGCTCACCAAGCAACATGTTAATGCCATGCTTGTCGTAAAAGCCTTCTTTTACAAGTGATAGTTCATCTGCAGTGTGGTGGGAAAAGTAAGAAGAGAGGTGGACACGATCGTATGCAACGCGTGGTTCTTCACAGAAGACAGTGATTTCATATTGAGAAGCGTCCGTCTTCTCAACGAGGTCTTCGATATAACGGTGTCCTACCATACCGTTACCGATAACGACCAGCTTCAACTTGCTCATAATACTTCCTAAGGGTTAGGTTCTTATCTGAGCTGATTGTTAATTATGAAAGAAAATTAATACATGATGTAAATCAATTACAGAATTAAACTACCCTAAAGGGGTAGGAACAGGATTTAACCAGCTAAAAGTCGTAACTAAATTACTATAACGAGTATTTAACTCAGAATTAATAAAAACCATCCAATTTTATTTAAACAGTTTGAAACTTCTGCTCACAACTCTCGCTTAGCTATGCAATCCACTCCATAGCAAGACGAACCCTTATTTTCTTGGAGCAACCTCACGAACAGCACGAAACAAAATGTAATTAGCTCACTTTTGCAACAGTTTTTTGCGAGCTATCATATTTCAACAAACCCATTTCGTATTAGTTCCTCAAATTGATTCATATCAAATATTAATCAAACCAGTGATGGTTATCATGCCCCGCTTTAAGTTACTAAAAAATAACAATTAAACAATTCGCTGCTTAAATATAGCAATATCAAAAACAAGGGAATGAATCTAAAAATGGATGGATCACCGCTCAACAAGGATTATTGCGCTTCAGCCAACCTCATATCGACGACCAATTCATCGAGCCATATAACCCATGCCAACGAAGATTTTTGTCATGTTGCTGGTTATTCGGAGTCGGAGCTGATCGGCAACCCACATAACATGGTTCGTCATGCTGATATGCCAAAGCAGGCGTTCAAACAGATGTGGGAATATCTAAACCAGGGTAAAAGCTGGATGGGTCTGGTTAAAAACCAGTGTAAAGATGACAAGCACTACTGGGTATCTGCCTTTGTAACGCCCATCAAATCTGAAAGTGGCGAGATCATCGAGTTTCAATCTGTCCGTTCTAAGCCGACTAAACAACAGACTGAGCGCGCTGAACAACTTTACAAAAAGCTGAGTAACGGTAACGCTCCCAAACTGCTGCGCCTCCCCTTAACAGCGGGATGTTTCTCCTTAGCGGGTATTACGACGCTGATTGCCTTGTTAGCGGCAATCGTAACTCCTGGCGCACTGGCATTTTTATTAGTGTTGTTGACCGCGTCAATTACTGGTGCGCTTTTCTATCAACGCCGTCGCGTTAACACCTTAACAAAACTTGCCAGCAAAGCGTATTCCAACCCGCTGATGGAAAAACCGTATACGAATCACTTTGATGATTACTCCGCTGTAGAACTGGCGTTGATGATGAAAAGCGCCGAACTACGAGCGGTATCTGCACGCGCCAGCGAAACATCTGGTCAGATCCTTGTGTCAGCGGAAGATGAGTTCGGCACAATTCAGTCAATTGGCCAGAGTTTGGATCAACAGTGCAATGAAACAGAGCAAGTGGCAGCCGCTGTCGAACAGTTAACCCACTCAATTAATGAAGTCGCCAATGCTGCTTCAGCTGCGTCAATGCTAGCAGAAGAAGCAGATCAGGAGTCTAAGCGTGGCTTAGAAAGTATTCAGCAGACCATGACTGAGGTGACCACTCTGTCGAATGAACTCAGCCGAGCCCAAGATATCATCAACGTTCTGGCCCAAGACAGCCAAAAGATCGATAGTATTCTTGAAGTTATCACCACCATTTCTGAACAAACCAATCTGTTAGCCCTTAACGCAACAATTGAAGCCGCCAGAGCGGGCGAAGCTGGACGAGGATTTGCCGTTGTCGCCGACGAAGTTCGAAACTTAGCTTCTAAAACGGGCACTTCAGCCAATGAGATTCACTCAATGATTCGTCATCTTCAGGAAACGGCAGATAGCGCTGTAGTCGCGATGGAACAAGGTATTGACCTCTCCTCACGCTGTAAAGAACGCGCCGATCAAACGGGCGGAGTGCTCGACACAATCTCAGACAAGCTCAATTCGGTTACTGATAGTAGCGTGCAGATTGCAGCGGCCGTTGAGCAACAAGCGAGCGTGACGCAGGAAATTAACAGCAATGTTGTTAATATCAAAAACCTCTCTGATGAGACATTGCGTACCTCTCAGTCATCCATTGAGCGCACAAGTTTGTTAGTTGATAAGATTGAGGGATTGCAGCGCCTGATGATCCAGTTCCAGGCTAAATAGCGAACTGGCACATTCTCGCCTCTCTTTAGCTCAACCAGATAAGAGAGGCGATTATTCTATTTGTTATAGGGCTTATTACGCCCACTTTTGGTGCATTGAAAAACATTTTTATCGTCAATTTTGTAGCGTCTTGGATTAGTGTGAAGTGGGTTTGTTTCAAACCTTGATTATGACCGTGAAAAGAATATTATGACTTGATATTCACTACTGGGCATATATTTACTCATTGAATAAGGCGGATCGCATGGAGCTCGACATATTCAACCCTTCGCGGCAGTTGCGCCGAGCCGTACTATTCTGGCTCAGTATGCTGTTAGCTTTTATGTCTGCGATCCTAACTGTCGTTAATATCGTTTCCGGCACCTTTGATTTCCATCACTATAATGAAGCCGCCTTTGGTTTGCTCTCCCTGGCTGTTGGTTATTTTACCTACCGTAAATACACCTCGAAACCGATTGTCAGTGCTTATGTGTACTGCCTGATCGCCTCTACCTGCATCGCAGCCTATTACTACCCGCTAAACTATGGTTTGTTTCTGTGGGCATATTTATTTCCAGTCGTGTTCTACTTTATCTTAGGTCGCCGTCACGGCTTCATAGCCACGTGCGTTGGCTTTGTTTTGCAGCTTGCGATTGTGTTAATCCGGATGATTAGCGAAGATCTTGGTAGTAGTCTTCACTTGGTTATTAATTTTTCTCTTGTTTTTATGACGATTTGGGTAACTGCCCATGTTCTTGAGGTCAAACGCAGAGTCTCTGAAGCCTCTCTGGGACAACTCGCTTCACGTGATGCCCTGACTGGGGTGTACAACCGACACGCACTTTCACACAATTTTGAGCGTTACCGTCAGGAAAGTAGCAAGCTGGCCATGTCACTGTTGATATTGGACTTAGATTTCTTCAAGTCTGTTAATGACCGCTATGGTCATGATGTTGGTGATACCGTACTTAGTCAGACCGCTGCATTACTTGATTCTTTGAGCGACGAACATTTGGTTTATCGTATCGGAGGAGAAGAGTTTTGTGTTGCGTTACATGATACTGGTTTAGATGCCGCTAAGTTGAAGGCGGAACAAATACGTAATTCGATCGAACAATACTGCTTTAACTCGCCGGAAGAGCCGATTGCGCTTACAGCCAGTATCGGTGTCTATTTGTGTAATCAATATGCAAACCTAGAGTCTGTTCTCAGAGAAGCGGATAAAGAGCTCTATCATGCTAAGCAGAATGGTCGCAACCAAGTTAAAGTTTGCAACCTTTCTCCTTCAAAACTCAGCTATTTGCAACCTTAGCCTTGCTGGTCTTCTTCAAAAACCACATTGTAGTTTTCAGTGTAAGTACAGTGTGGTTGGCGGCTACAAGTGAAGAAACGTCGACCTTTGTGCTCACCCTGACTAGCAATCTTAATAATCATTGGGCTACCACAGCGCTTACAAAAACGAACTTCTTTATCAGGCTCGATGAGATCAATATGCGCTGCCAGTAATCGGCGCAGTCTACTCACCTGATAACTATGTTTGATGTTAGCGCCAATTAGAGGAATACCCGCCGATTTACAAACGTGAATCAATAACTTCTGACGGTCAACCTTACCTTTGTCTAACTCTTTACCATTATCCAGTTCAATTGCGACACGTACTTCAAGGGTACGAGGGTCACAGACTACATAATCAAAATAGCTTTTTGCGATACGGTTATTGGCGATAAACCACTGCTTTTTGTCAGTCGCCATAGGTGTAATGACATTGGATAAATTAACTTTACTCATCACTACGCCATGCTGGCCTACTGCAGCGATAAGAGCATTATAGAATGCTGACTCTTGCCCCGATAATAGTGGCCCTTTCTTTTTATAGGCACAGTCTTTCAACTCATCTTGCTTGAGGTAGCGTTTCTGCACCACTACAAAGAAAATCACCAATATGCCAACGACAATAAAAACACTTTCCATCTGGCTCTAGCTAATCCTATATGAACTCAATATCTTGATTATTCGATTTTATACGCAGACAGCAACAGGTGGTTAGCGTTTTTGAGAGACAGAGGCAGGTAGCTCTAACTTTATGACCACTCTTTGTGCTGGTTTTAATTGTTCGATGCTCGCGCCCCAGTGTTTTTTAACCAGACGGTCAATCAATCCACTACTCTTTGCCTGGATGAGTGCTTGCTCTATTTTAGTACGGTAAGGAGCCATATCAGGCGATAAGTAGAATTTGAAATCCCTTTCATAGACCAATAGAAGTCGTTGCTCGATAGCAAGGTTAGGATGCTGTTCGGCTTCACTTCCCACTTCATTCAAACCACGAGGAAAATAGTTCACGGCACCATTTAATGTCAGTCGATCATACAGGTTGCGCCACTCTCCATCCTGCCGATAGATTTTCAGCCTATTTGCTCGCCAGACATCAACATCAAACCAGTTAACTCCCAAGCCCGCCACTTTTTGCGTCGCTCTAAGGTCATCCAGATCTGTCACCTTGTCGAACACAGGTTGTAACTTTGGTGGTATCAGGAGTACTCGTTTACCGATCAAGCCATTAGTCAGCGGAACGTCGATCGAAACGTAACGCTTGTCTCTTTCTTTGGTAGCAATCAGCCAAGTCATGCTTAGCTGGTTGGCCTCAACCATTTTCAACACTCGTTTTTGCGGAATATGTTCGCTTGGGACCTCAATACGAACATCATAACCGGCTTCCGTTAGAGCCTCATAGATGAGCTCGTGGTAATAGCGATGTCCCCCATCCATTTGCGAAGCCAGCGTCAGTGTAATGCTATCTTTTGCCATTGCCAGACTAGAAAAAGCACACAAGAGAACAGTAAATAACTTCATTAGGTTACCTTATCGATACTTATCCAAAATTTGCTGATAGCGACTGACACCACCTTGTTGGTTCGTTTTTTTAATCGCATCTAAACCTTTTTGCAACTGAGAAACCATTTGTTGATCGACCTCTAAATTGAAAGCAAAATAGAGCTCTCCCTCACGAAGAACGTACACCACTTCATACTCATCAGTATTGTAGCCGCCTTTTTTCAGCCACCATTTGGCTACGTTCTCTTCATAAGCCCATAGGTCAATACGGTCTTTGACCAGTTGACTGGCTAACGTATCTGGTACCGAACTTTCTATCATCGAATCACGTGGTACTCCAAGCTCAAGCAACAACTGCTCACCAACATCGTCACGAATAACGCCGATTCGGTATTGGGCTAATGAAATAGTTTGGTTGATGGTGATATTTCTTTCCCGTTTGGCCAACACAACAATTCTGGTTGAGCTGATAGGGCCCGCCCATTGAAAAATATGTTCTCGCAGTTGAGTACGAGTGGTTGAAAACAGCACTGTGTCTGGTTTTATCAACGCACTTCGATAGGCTCTCGGCCACGGCTGAACCTTGATCATATCCAGGCTTACCGGACTATCAACATGCTCACTGGCCGCAGTCAGAACATCTACTGCGATGCCCTGAATGACACCATCTTCTTGCTGATAATTATATGGAGGATACTGCTCAGTGAGGTAGTTTAATTGGTTGAGCTCACTACTACTCACCGCACCTGCGAAAAAGGAAAAGCTAATCGAAATAAGTGTTAAAAGTCGCATAGACGACCCCTACCAATTAATTACAGTCTACTAATTAATGTAGAGGTCGATCACGCTTTCGTCTAGCAACATCCAGCAGTGACAAGGACTTTAATTGGCTTTTTTATAAGTTCGCTCTGGCCGGCCTACTGAGCCATAGTTCAGATCGGCTTCTAGCTCTCCGGTACTAATTAAATACTCTAAATATCGCCTTGCCGTTGTACGACTTGCACCAATTTGTTCACCAGCTTCGTCAGCAGTAAGGTTAATGTTGTCTACAAATAGTGCCTTGATTTTATCAAGCGTAACGCCGTCTATTCCTTTAGGTAGGCGATTTTTTGGCGACTCACTGGCTGAGCTCGACTGAAGCATTTTGTCGACGATATTCTGGTCCAGATCGCTGGCATGATTAAGCTGATGTTTTTGCGATGTGTACTTTTTCAACGCGGCTTCAAGACGCGGAAATATAACGGGTTTGAGCAAGTAATCCACCACACCACCTCGCATTGCCTGTTGTAATGTTTCCACATCCCGAGCAGCGGTAATAAGGATAACGTCACAACTGAGGTTGTTGCTACGCAGTTCATGGAGAATATCTAACCCTGTTCCATCTGGCAGATAAACATCCAATAGTAGTAAGTCCGGAGCCAGCACTTCAAGTTGCAGGCCCGCTTCCAGCTTGGTTGTCGCAATACCTATCACTTCATAGCCACCGATCTGCTCTAAGTAACGCTGATGTAGCTGCGCTATTGCGAGATCATCTTCAATGATCATTACTCGCGTTACTGAGGTCATATCTGTTCTTCCTTAGGTAGGTACACCGTCATCCTTGCTCCGTGCTGTTTATTATTAACCATCTCCAATTCACCATGGTAGCGAATTGCTAATTCATTGATGAGATGTAAGCCAACGCCCCGGGTGGCTTTATCCTTGCTTGAGACTCCTCTCCTCACCAATGATTCTACACTCATATTTTCTGGCAACCCACATCCCTGGTCGATTACCTCTAAAATCACTTCGTTACCAAAGTCACTGATAGAGACCTCTATTGTACGTCGATGAGGTGCAAATAGAGACTCTTGTGTGATGGCTTCTCGCGTTGCATCGAAGGCGTTATCAATCAGATTGCCGAGAATGGTCACCAGGTCTTCTGGGTTAATTCGTTTCGGTAACGGCTGTAAGCGTGAGCCCTCTTCCACCACCAAACGTAAACCAAGTTCACGCGCGCGCTCTGTTTTCCCCAGCAACATACCGGCTATCAGTGGTTCTTTAACCGTTTCACGGAGAAACTCAATCAACGCTTGATAGTGCTCTGTCTCCTGACCGATTAAGTACTGTACCGCTTCAAGTTCACCCATTTGTACCATACCGCTGATGGTATTGAGCTTATTGCGATGTTCATGCGTTTGCGAACGCAACATCTCAGCGTACTCTTTAGTCTTTGCCAGTTGCTCGGTCAGTTCAGTCAAATCATCTCGCAAACGGAAACTCGAGACTGCCCCCACTACCTTACCATCGACTATGATTGGACTTCGGTTAGCAATCAATCGCTGTTTGTTAAGGTATAGGTTGATGTCATGGTCCGTTCTGGCCGTTTGCAGCACAGTTTGTAAATCACTATCAGGCAGAACTTCACTCAGAGGTCGATTAATTGACTGCTCTTTATTGAGATCCAGTATCTGACAGGCACTACGGTTAATCGAACGAAGCTTACCGGTGTCATCTATGGTGATGATACCTTCTTTCAAGGTCTCCAGTGTCACGTCAAGTTCTACATATAAACGACCAATTTCTTCAGGTTCGAAACCTAAGATAGCGCGCTGGAAACGGCGCGAGGCATAGCTGGAAATTACCGCATTAGCAGCAACAACAGCAAACGCCATCAGGATCAAATAAACAAGAAAGGGTTCTATGCGGTCTTGCAGTCTATCAAGCAGGTAACCCACGGATACCACGCCGATAATTTCACCCTGTGCGTTGAAGACCGCCGACTTACCACGAACGGAGTAACCGAGTGACCCCTTTGCCGTTGAAACATACGATTCGCCATCAACCAATGCACGATTGTTATCTCCGCCTTTCATTGGTTTGCCAATTCGCTCATCGAGTGGGTGAACCAGCCGGATGCCCTGACTATCCCCAACCACGATAAATGCAGCACCGATGAGGGTAGTTAAAGTACGATAACGCTCCTGACTCCGTTCATCAGGGCCATTCTCAATCATTTCGATGACATAAGGAGATTTAGCTAAAAATGAAGCGATGCCTAACGCTTTCTGGCCCATTTCATCTTCCTGGGAATGCTTTATATAGACAAAGCCGGCTGCAACGAGTAACAACAACTCGATCAACCCAGATAGCGTCATGATAATCAGCATTCGCTTGCGAAAACTGATGCTACTCCATTTCATAAATACTCCTTTTTACACTTGCAGGATAACACCCGTATAACACTGCAACGATGGGACAGTGAGTAATCTGTGAAGCTTACGAAGTTAAAATATTCTCAGTGGTTATAAAGGCAGCAGCGGACATAAAGAAAACGTTTGCGTAGTGATTAGAAGCCGTTTGTACAAATATAGAAATCAGTCTAATAATTGATCTGGATCATGAATAATTATGGTCATTTTCATACGAACCAGTCAGAAGTTTCGTATAATTATTGAGCACAATTAGTGTTAAACAACGTTAGTTCGGACAGTCAACTTTCACAAAAACACAACAATAATTTGGCTGCTGGTATGTCAGAGGAAAAGACGATGAAAAGGGATATTTTCGGCATTTGTCTATCTAAAAGTATGCTGTCAAACAACCTGTCGAGTACGTTTACTCATGTTAGGGCTTATCAAAAGTCTGACCAAAGCGAGGATGTCACTGTTATGCATGCATTTCCGCAAATGTCAGGTCAGGAACTGTTGACCAATATGAAGCAAACCAAGCGCTTGTTGTGGCGAGCAGAGTTCGTTTGCTCAGATAATAAATAATGCTGCTGGTTTGAAAAAGGGAAGCTTACCGCTTCCCTTTTTTTTGTTTAACCAGACGAAGTATCGTCCATTTTCCGAATCTGAGTTAAGTAACGAATCCAACTTTGCGCTTGACCTGATGAGTTGATTTGATCAGCGCGTTTGGCTTCAATCAACGCCTCTTCGATACGATTCAGTTTGAACAGCACCCGAGTTTTGGCCAATGCCACTTGTTCGCCACGTCCCTCAACCTTGTTCAACACTGGCAAAGCCGAACTGTACTCTCCCTGCTGAACCAGTAACTGGGCCAGATTCCAGCGATACTTTTTATCAAGTTGAGCAGTGCGCTGCCATATTTCAATCGCTTTGTCCCACTCTTTGGCAGATTGCCAGTAAATAGCCTGCTCCGATAACAGCTGAACATTACTCTCCGCCCCGTCTAGCTGGCTAATCTCTAACGCGGCACGCTCAGGGACGCCACGTTTGGCATAGAGCTGAGCTAACATACGGCGATCATTTTGTGTCAGATCCAACTTGTTTATCTTGGCCAGTGACAGAGTATCAAGTGCGTCTTTGTCGCGCCCTACTCTAATCTGTAACCCAGCCAGTTGTCGCCACCAGTTAACCTTGTCAGGTTGTAACGCAATAAGCTGTTTAAGAGTCGGAATCGCCTTAGACCATTGTTTCAGTTGCAGCTGAGCACCTAACTTAAGCGATAGCGGCTGCAGTGGCTCTTTGTTGACTAACTTAAGATAGCGATCAGTAGCAGGTATGACTTTGCTCCACTGTTCGATTTGGTAGTGAGCCTGAGCAATCCGCAGCCATATATCGTCCGCAGATTGCGTTTCCGGAGCCGTTTTAATTAGCTGGTAATAGTGCTTGATCGCCTGTTCAAAGTTCTGCTGATTGAGATATAAGTCCGCCAGCATACGCTCGGTAATCCAAGCCTGCTCATCCTGCAGCAACCCACTACTCACTGCTTGATTTAACTGCTTGATTGCCGCTTGAGGTTGATCATCTTGCCACAGATAGACACCTAACATACGTGCGATAAACGCTTGATCGTACGCTCGCGAAGTGTCGATCTGTTTAAGCTCACTAATCGCTTGCTTGAGCTTTTCATCTTGGGCAAGTTGATGGGCTTTCTGTACCCGAACCGCACTATACTGACTTAACTCCTGACTAAAGCTAGCCGTCGAAACTAGCATCAGCATTAGGGCTATTGTTTGTCTGATCATTGGGCTAGTTTAAACTCCACTCTGGCAGTTTGACCAAATTGCGCAATAGCTTTGCCATCCACAACTTTAGGTTGATACTTCCACTTTTTAAGGGCGATCATCGCTTCCCGTTCAAACATACGCTTAGGTTTCGCCTCCAAAACCTGTAGATCGGTAGGTCGGCCTGTCGGATCAATAGTGAACTTAATGACAACGTAACCTTCAATACCACGTTTTGATGCCTTACTCGGGTAACGAGGCTCTGCACGATACAAAGGCATCGCCTGTTGGTTGACACCAAAGTCACCAAATGTCGGTGCACTGATCGCCAGACCTTCAATCGCAGTGTTTAAACCCAGTGAAGGTTGCGACACAGGAGATAACTGAGTCTGCTCAACATTGGCCTGCGAAGTCGGCATCTGCTGTGGTACTTGCGGCGCTTTAGGCTGCTCAGGTACCGAGCGTTGACGTCTCTGGACATCCTGCTCATCTTCAAACATCACCATGTTGAAACTGAGCGACTGTCCTGCTTCAGGAGCGCGTCGATGACCACTGTCGACCATCAACGCCATGACGCTAAATATTGCCACTACGCATGCGAGAGCTACTGGAGTCGCTAATAGCAAACGAATCACTAAATCTTCTCCGCTGCTAAGGCAATATTGCGTACACCAGCACCTTTGGCGGCATCCATAACCTTCACTACCGTACCACTGTAAGCGTGTTCGTCGGCCTGAATAACAAGAGAAGCATCTGGTTTATCCAGAATCAGATGTTCAATCGTCGCCTGCACCCTTTCAACATCAACGATACGCTTATCGATATAGATGTCGTTAGCAGATGTGATTGCGACAAAGATACCCGCCTCTTTTTGGCTAACGACGTTTGACGCAGTAGGACGATTGACTTCAACTCCCGACTCGCGCACGAACGAGCTAGTGACGATGAAGAAGATCAACATAATAAATACGATATCCAGCATCGAAGTGAGGTCGACTTGCGCCTCTTCTTGCTTGTGATGACGTCGACCGAGTCTCATCGCTGGCTCCTTAATGATTTCTCTAATTTAATTTCTTTCATCTGGCATGCTTTAACCAGTCGCGCATAGCTAAACATACCCGTTAATGCAGCGACCATACCTGCCATAGTCGGCAACGTTGCCAGGGATATACCTGATGCCATTAACTTAGGGTTACTGCTGCCCTGATTAGCCATGACATCGAAAACCGAGATCATACCGGTAACGGTTCCTAGCAAACCGAGCATGGGACAGATTGCCACTAGTACTTTGATGATATTGAGGTTTTGATAAAGCACGGCGTGCGCTTCGGACAACCAGCCATCGCGAATTGAACGGGCATACCATGAATCGTGGTCACTACGCTGATGCCAAGCTGCAACCCATTGCTTTCTCAGCTTAGGAAAGTGGAACCAGAGGAACACGATGCGCTCTATCAGTATTACCCAGCTAAGCAATACCACGGCAGCCAGCCACCAAAGTACCTGTCCGCCCTGCTGCATAAACTGTTGCAGGGCACTTAACCAGGAGTTAGCACTGATCAATTCTGACAACAGAGCAAATAGCGCGTCCATTACGCTGCATTCCCTAATTGGTCATTAGTAACCGTGCTCTCTTTCTCGGCTTGTTCAGCGACCAGAGCAATGCCCTGCTTTTCAAGAATATTGCGAATCGACTCAGCCTGTGCACTGAGAATATTGTGCGCAAGCAGCAGTGGCATCGCGGCAATAAGGCCAAGCACAGTCGTAACCAGTGCCATTGAGATACCACCAGCCATTACTTTTGGATCTCCATTGCCAAACTGAGTAATGACCTGGAAGGTTTCGATCATGCCCGTTACGGTACCTAGCAGACCTAACATAGGAGCAAGTGCAGCCAGAAGCTTGAGCATTGATAGTCCTTTTTCAAGGCTGGCTTGCTCATCAACGACCGCTTCAAGCAGACGCAGTTCAAGAGCCTCAACGGTTTGGTTCTTACCCTTACTGTATACAGACAGTACACGGCCAAGTGGATTATTCGTTGGAACCTGAGGGGTCTTAAGTTGCTGGCGGATCTTCTGGCGCGCCACAGACAAGCTAATGCCACGTACCAACGCAATTAACAGACCGACAGCCAGTAAGCCAAGAATCACTTTACCTACCGCGCCACCAGCCTGCAGTCGGTCCATCATGCTCGGTGTCAACGCTAGCTGCTCTAACATCACACCACGTGAAGGGTCGACAACAAGTGATTCAGGCTGACCATTAAGCAGACCCGATAACGACTCGAGAGTCGGTCCATTCTCCGGCTGCTTGATGTAGGCTACCGCATCCTGCTTTGTGCCGTTCCAGTTGAGATAACCCTGTTCGCCAACCAGAGCAAATGCCCCCAAACGAACCGCATCGGCCTGATGAAGTTTGCCTTCACCATCGACAAAAGTAACTGTTGTTTGCTCAATTTCACGACTGGCCGTGATCTGCTCCGTTAATGCTGCCCATAAACCGGTAAGTTGCGGTAGTGACGGTAGTTTCATTGCCGCTACGATCTCATCCACTTGCTGAGTATGACTCTGCGCACCGGCACCTGTCACTGAGTGAGACAGTTCGGATTGGAGCTCTTTCGCGTTTTGCCTAACTACACCAAACACTTCGCCTAAGCTACCAGTTTCCAGACGAAGCTTCTCTTCGAGACGCGATAGCTGCTCTTCATTGTGACTAAACTCAGCCGCCAATTTGTCATTTTGCGCCTGGAGTGTTTGTTTTTGCTGCGAAAGCTGTTTTTTCAATTGGGCTAACTGCTGTTCAGTCTGCTTAAACCCTGCTTCTCGAACCACATTGTGTTGTTGTTGTGTTTTGGCTTCTGCTTTCGCTGACGATACAAGATCCGAAGCTGACACCTGAAACGAAAGTGCGCTAGCAGCAAACAGAGTAAATAGTGTTGAAGCTTTCATTAGTTCACCTCCGCTACTTGTAGCGACACAGGCAAAGTAATCAAGCTTGGTGCAACCTGTTTTGCTGCCATACTAAATGCTTTATCAAGCTCCGACTTCATCGATGGATCCACTTCAGACCATTGCTTTGCATTTTGATCCCATGCCCAGAAGCTATTGCCATTTAAACTGCGTGCAACCAGAGAGAGTCGACCAAGATAAAGTACATCCGCCTGACGACTCTCGCCATCAATAGACAGTTGCCCCTGATACAACCCCAGCTTAGTCCCGTAGTCCAGTTCAATCTGATACGCTTCGAGAATACGACGATACTTTTCCGCATCGCTGACGTCTGCTCTAACCATCATTTTTTCTAGCTTGGCAATACGTTGGTTACGTTGCTCAAGTTTGATTGGCACATCCTCAGCGGTAATCTGTTTTAAGCCATCAATCATCTGGTACATCAGTGGAACTATGCCCTGACGAGTAGATTTAATCTCATCAATTTGACGTTCTAAACTAATCACTTCCTGCTGCTGGCTATTAACCAGAGAAGTAAGGTGCTGGCGATAAACCTGAAGGTTATTCACCTCTTCCTGAAGTTGCTCAATTTCCGCTTTAAGGGTCAAAGTTTTTTCAGCGCTAGCGTCTATTCGCTTCTGACTTGAAGCAGAAGCCGCATTGGTTTTGCTTTGAATGGATTGGGCAGCATCCAGGCCAACGGCCATACTGCTGGTAGAGGCGATAGCAAGGCTAAGCGCCAAGCTTGTGGTAACTGAATTCATAACGTCTGTTTTTCACTGATGCCATTAATATAATTGAGAAGCAATCTCATTTGTAGATGCACATAGTAACCTGAATAAGCAAAATTGCAATTACTGTTGCACCGATACAAAAACAGGGAAAGGCGCACCCTTCCCTAGTCTCTATAACAAAGTAGTAATCAAACGCGATTAGTACTTAATTTGTAGCGTTGCCATATAGTTACGGCCTTCACCAACGACAACACCTTCTGCATAGTTATTGCCTGATGACGTAGAGCCACCACCTGCCAGATAATCAGTATCGAACAGGTTCTCTACGCTTAGACGAGCAACCATATCAAGGTTAGCGTCATACTTGTAGGTATATGCTAGTCCCATATCGACACGAGTATAACCTTCTTTCTTGAAAGTGTTGGCTTCATCGCCGTAACGAGAGCCCTGATAGATTACACCCAGATTAACATCAATTTCGTTTGTCGCTGCATAACTTGACCACACGCTCGCTGCAAACTCAGGAACGTCTACTGGTCTGTTACCTGCATAGGTCTCGTGCTGAGTAATTTCCGCATCCAGGTACATAGCAGAACCTGACAGCGACAATTTCTCTGTCACAGAGCCTTGTGCAGTCAACTCTGCACCACGGTGCTGCTGTTCGCCTTCCTGACTCTTGATGTAGTTGCCGGAGTTGTTTGCATCTTCAACGTCCATAGCAACGTTCTGTTGGGTAATATCAAACAATGCACCTGACACAAACAGCGCCTGATCAAACAGCTCCCACTTAGTACCTACTTCATATGAGACACCCGTTGCAGCATCAAGTAGCTCGCCATCATTGGTGTAAGTACGTTTACCGCTTGAAACCACACCCTGAGGCTCAAAGCTTTCTGAGTAAGAAGCGTAAATGCTGCCATTATCGGCTGGGTGGAAAATCACACCGAGTTTAGGAGCGACATTCTCTTCTGCCACACCGTTGGCGACTTTACGGTCAAAGCGCAGACCCGCTAGTAGTTGCCACTGTTCATTGAGTGTCATCAGGTCCTGAGCGTAGAAACCCCATGTGTCATAACTAGAGTGGCTGACTTTGTCACTACCACTGTAGCTTGGCACACCAACACTTTCACCCGGAGCCACGTCCTGACTGTTGAATCCTTTCTGATTGCGGTCATAGCTGTAACCCAGCCAGTTTGAACCAAGCAATAACTGGTGTGTCATGCCTGCCAGTTCCAGGTTGCCGACCAGATCAACATGACCCGTTCTGAAGCGCCACTTGTCATGGCGGTTGTTGCCGCCGTGGGCCACAGTGCCGTTGCTATCAAGGTTGTCAAAATCCGGGTAGCTTTCGATATCAACACGTTCGAAATCCTGATAGTTAAAGCCGGCATTTAAAGACCAAACGTCGGTAAGGTGAGCATTAACATTGAAGCCAACGTTTTCTACATCGTTCTCGATTTGTGACCATTGAGCATCCCAGATGTGCTCTTTACCGCGAACAGCCTGACCATCTAGTGTGTAGAGCGCACCAGAATCAACACTGCCTTTGTCATTGGTTTTATCGTAATGCATTGACAGGGTCACGTCTTCGTTGATGTCGTAGTCGACAAACAGACCCGCAACAAGACGTTCAGTCTGCGGTTTTGAACCATCTGAATAGGTTCTCCACGAGCTTGTACTCTCTTTAGCAACGATAGTACGAGCGCGCAGTGTCTGGTCATCATTAAGTGCGCCGCTGACATCAACCGTTGTGCGCGAATGATCGTTTGAGCCCAAATCCTGACTGACATTTACCTGAGTATCAAATGTTGGCTTCTTGGTCACCATATTAACCAGACCACCCGGTGCAGAAACACCGTATAGCAGACCAGAAGGACCTTTAACAACTTCAACTCGCTCTAATAGTTCAACAGGCTGACGGTAGTGAGACCAATGTTGATTACCATCACGCAGGAAACCAGATGAGCTTTCAACTTCAAAACCGCGCAGTGAAAAACGTTCTCGGTTACGACCTGTTCCGCCAGCACTAACACTTGCATCGTTCTTTAGTACTTCACCAAGGCTACTTGCCCTTTGTTCTTCAATAAGTTGCTCACCGATAACGGCAACCTGTCCTGCTGTCTCTAACTGGCTAACCTCCATTCGCATGGCTGTTGAGTTAGTCTCTGCCTGATAGCCGTAATCACGACCCTCTACAACCATGTGTTCATCGGTATCTACACTTTGAGCGTATAGCGCCGGTGCCGTTAATGTCGCACCGATAACAAGTGCCAAGCGACTTTTTGTGAACATGTTTTTCTCCGCAAGTTTTGATCAGAACTATCCAGTTCTGCTTAGTCATTTTTAACGAAGCGGAATATAAGTGATAACCAATATCATTTGCATTAAATTTACAATCTTTGCATTGAGAGTTTAATCAGTAACCAATCAGGGACTTTAAAACGCAAAAAGCGAGTGCCATCAGACACTCGCTTTATGATTTTTGTTGTCAGTCAACTCATCGATTTATCGGCAGAACCAGTTGGACACAAAGCCCTCCACTGGTTTGGTTAGACGCGATAACCTTGCCATTAAGCAAACTCATCGCCTCTTTGACGATCGCCAGGCCTAACCCATATCCACCCTGCTGCTTGTCCCGAGAAGACTCCAGGCGGGTAAATGGTCTGAAGATCTCCTCTATATGCTTTTGCGCGATTCCCGGGCCATTATCACTGACTTCAATCACGACATAGTCAAGATTAGCTGACGTATGGCTTACAGACAGACGAATCTCAGCACATTCCCCTGCATATTTGATGCTATTGGTAAGCAGATTATTCAGGCAGCGCAGCACCAATCGTTGGTCTGTCACCACCATAGGTAAGTCTTTTTGATACTCAACCTCAATGTTTTGCTGATGACGTAACTGAAGGCGGCTTTGTTCAATCTGGCTTGATAACAAACTTTCAAGACAGACAGGCTTATAGCTAGCTTCATAACGGGAGTTTTCTAGTCGGCTATATTCAAGAATTTCACCGACCAGCGAGTCCATCTCGTCTACTTCTCTCTCCAGTCGTTCAATCAAAGGCAATTGCGATTGTTCTGATTTGGAGCGAAGTAAATGCAGCGCAAGATTCTGTCTCGCCAATGGTGTTCGTAGCTCATGAGAGACATCACGAATCAGGCTACGTTGACGTTGCGCCAGAGAGTGTATCTCTTTGGTCATATCATCAAAGTCACGGGCGAGGTCATTGAACTCTCGGGTGTTTGACTTCAGCTCAGTCACAACACTGACATTAAAATCCCCCGATGCCAGTCTGCGACTCGACTCTCTCAGGCGATCAAGTGGTCTTTGTAGCTTTCTCGCCAAAATCAGAGAAAACAGTGCCAGCATGGCTATCACTATCAGTACTTTACTAATCGCAAAATAGACGATGAATCTATGTGCTGGATGGACTTCGCTCGGCAGTTGCACCACTAGCGTATTGCCCTCAATCAGGCGCACACCAATAAGCGGCTTGCTAACCCTGTCATTAAGCGGCCCGTCTAGTTCACGAAGAAAACGCAACTTGAACTCAAAGTGTGGGTGCATCTGTCGGTGGGATAATGGTTTGTTTTCGCGATTGAGGACAAATAAGTAGTAAGGTTGCGCGTTGCCCCAATCGGCAAGCTCATCCATATCGCCCTCTTCAATCAACACATTTGCCTGATCAGCCAGCGACTGAATGTGTTGCTTTATCTGAGGTGGGACCTTAAGCAGTGCTTTTACTAATGCCTGCTCAGCAACAGCCTGTAGAAGCAGTATTGAAACAATAACTGCCGTCATATGACTAAACAGTTGAAATACCAGACTGTCTTTACGTTTAGCGATGCTTCTGGGCCAGGTAAAGTTTAACATTGCGCTCAGCCTGTGTTTGCGACGAAGCTATATCCCTTGCCTCTCACCGTTTTGATGTGTTGTTTTGACAGCCCTGCTTCAACAAACTTACGTCTTAGGTTGCTGATGTGCATATCCAGATTGCGATCAAATGGACTCAGCTCTTTTTTAAGCACCTGAATTTGTAGCTCGGCTTTCGATACCACTACCCCTTCGTTTTTGATTAGGTAACCCAGTAGGTCCGATTCCGTACCAGTCAAAGGTAAGTGAGAAGAGTCAAATGTATTATTATCTTGCGAGACACGGCAATTAGCCTGACGTTGTTTTTCTAAACCGACACGGCGAAAGATCGCTTTAATACGTGTGAGTAGTTCCGGAACCTTAAACGGTTTAGCAATGTATTGGTCAGCACCAGACTGATAACCATCCAGAATCGACTCTTCATCGTTTAATGCGGTAAGCATAAGGATTGGCGTGGCAAAACGTTGACAGATTTTACGTGCTACCTGCATGCCATTCAGCTTAGGTAACATCACATCCAGTAGCACCAAATCAACGGTTTTCTTTTCCAGATATTTAAGTGCACTTTCACCACAGTGAACGCACTCGACCAGATACCCCTCGGCTTCAAGTACATCTAACAACAGGTGACACAGTTCGATATCATCATCGACCACTAAAATTCGCGACATGAGAATGACATTACAATTGAAAAGGGTTCGCATTCTAAACTAACCCCTGAATGATGACAATCAAACTCACTCGCTAGCAAGCTATTTAAATCACGCTAATGACAAATTTAACGATATTTGAACATAGTGGTGACAAGGCTTCTAAGCTTAACCTTAGTCGTGCGCCAGTGAGTCGTTGGCGTTCTCGGCGCTGTACTCAGTAAGTGATGAAACACCGGCTCGGTGAGCTCAACCTGCCCGCCATGAGCCACCAGCAACACTTTAGGCTGAAGATTGTAAACACGCTTGATTGACGCTTTGTACTTGTTGGGATGAAAAACCGGAAAGGGAGAAATTAAGTGCTTTTTTACCTCTACCATAAGGTCTGCGACATATAAGATGCCCTGCTCTTCGTGATGCAACGAGAGATCCCTGTCCGTGTGACCAGGAGTTTCCAGCACTTTCCAGTCTTCAAAGCCCGGGATCGCCTCACCATCTGACAATTCAATATCGGCGTTCAGTTTACGCGAATACCACAAATTACGACGCGGTTTGTTTTTGCGGTTTGCTACCCAGCGAGCCAGAGCAATATCGCTTAAATGCATAATGAAACCACTCGCGCCGCCATACCAGTGACTGTCCCGCTTAGCTGACACTATCTTGCAGCCAGTAAGAGTACGTAACTTATGCGCGGCGCCAGCATGGTCTGGGTGCATATGGGTAACCACCACAGCGGCCAAATCACTAAAAGGGCGCTGTAGCTCGTGAGTAATGTAATGCCTCAGATAAGAGATATCAGCTCTCGATGCACCGTCAAGTAACATCAGCTTTTGGTTATATTCTGCGAGATAGATTTTCTGGATATAGCCGTCAAGCGCGTGGATTTTCATAACACCGAATGTAAATTAACAATTAATTTACATTTAACTTAACAGGCTTTGAGTCATTTTAAAGAGTATTCACTCTAATCTGTGAAGTAACAATCTCTGCAAGTATCAGGCTATAAAAACAAAAGCGCGACCGTATGGCCGCGCTTGATGTCGATGCAAGTTGAGTCAGACAGAGTCAAACTACACCTTATTCATTGCCAAGCCTGTAATATCAGCCACCTGCTCTACTACCGTATTCACTTGCTGAGCAATCATCTGCAAAGTTGCTGTCTCTTCTTCACTAAATGGATGTTGAAGAATCGCTTCAGCACCATTTTTGCCCACCACTGTCGGTAAACTGAGTACCACATCCTTAAGGCCATACTCACCACGAAGCAAAGTCGCGACTGGCAGAACAGAACGCTCGTCGATCATGATTGCCTGAATGATACGAAACACACTGGCAGAGATGCCATGAGTCGTGTTTTGTTTACGTCTAAAGATCTCGTAACCCGCCTGCTTAACTGAATCTAATAATTCATCAGCACAGATTCGTTCGATATGGTGAGTGTCACAGTAATAGTCAGCTGGCTGGCCAGCGATAGAAATCAGGCTTTTAGGCGTAAAGCAGTGGCTACCATGTTCGCCCAGAACATAACCAAACACATTCTTAGGGTCGAGGTTGACTCGGTTGGCGACAATACTCATTAAACGAGCCGTATCAATGACACAACCACTGCTAATCACTCGTGAGCGAGGGTAGTTAGTATTTGTCGCGATAAAATGAGCCACCACATCACAAGGATTGCTCACTACAATCAGGGTTGCGTTAGGCGCGACACGCTCAACCTCTTTTGCAATTTGAACCCCGATACGGCTATTGATTTCAGCCAGATCAATACGGGTCTGTCCCTGCTTGATCTGAGCACCTGCAGTGATAACAACAATATCTGCACCGATCAGAGATAAGTAGTCATCGGTTGGTACCAGGTGAGTGTTTTTTGAAAATGTTAAAGCGGCCGTGTGCCTAAAATCAAAGACCTCGCCTTCTGCGCGCTGTAAGTCTTTATCAAGCAGTACAAGTTCACTGACACTTCCCAGCGTCAGAAGGTAGTTGCATACCCCTACTCCGACAGAACCTGCACCAATCACACCGATTTTCATTTATCTTTCCTTGTTAGATTCATCCTATAACTGTGGATTGTACTAACATTTTCATCAACAAGGCTAATTTAATTTTGCCTTCAAAATAAATATCGGAGTATCTATCTAGTTTCCCCGCGTTATTTAGTGACGACGCTTTAACAGTCGTCCATCGGTGCGGTAGAAAATCAGGGCGGTGAGAATCAGACCACAACCGATCAGCTTATTGCCGGATAACTGTTCTCCATACCAAACGATGCTCAGCACCACAGTCCAAATCGGCTCAAACAACATAATTAAAGCCGCATTTGCCGGGTTGCACCCCTTTTGACCTAAGGTTTGCATTACGTACCTTAAACTGGTCGCCAGTAATGCGCTTAGCGCGAACCACCCCCATATCGAGGCATCAACACTGGTCGGAAAGGTTTCAAACAGTGCAGACGCGATCAGGGCAATTACACCTGTTACAAACAGTTGAATGCAGGTTAATAGCAACACGGGCACTTTGCGCGCCAGCTTACTGTTAACATTAAAATGCAAAGCGAGCAGACAAGCGTTAGCCAGAAACCATAGCTGCCCGGCTGAACTGTTCCAGCCATTGGTTAACGATAGCATAGCCAATCCCGCTACAGCGATAGGCATAGAAAACCAGAAAGCTCGTTTAGGTCGGTCCTGATATAAAATCCAGGCGATAATCGGCACAATTATCATCGACAAACTAACGATAAACGCCCCCTCACCGAGGGTTTCACTTATCGAGATAGCATAAACCCAGCTAAGCAGTGCAAGGGATAAAATAACCCCGCCGCCCATTGCCTGACCTAATAACGCCACAGTCAGCTCACGGAAACGCTTTATACATAGCGGCAGCAGACAAATAGAAGCGACTAGAAAGCGTAAGCCGACGAAGCCAAATGGCGGTAGACCCTGAATGGTCTCTTTAGAAAAAATCCAGCCCAGACCGGCCAGTGCAGTGGTTGCAAATAATATCCAGCCAGCTTTGTGTTCAGCATTCAAATTGAGATTCTCTTTGTCATTATTTTTCGTCCGATACTGGCAGATTTGTTAATCAGAAGCTATCAATTATCGATTCATATAACCAAGTTAGTCATATACCCAAGTGACCTCAAGATGTAGGATTCAGAGCGTTGTCACTGATTCAAGTTCAAGGAAAACAACGCCGCGTAAGAGTAAGCTCTTTCCAAGTTGTTTGACGATGAAATTGCTTCAGTGACACGCTCCCAAAGGGCGAGCTGCCTTGGCTCGCAAGCTTTGTTAACAATTTTTGATGTAGAACCACTAGATCTTCAAATTGTTGCCTCGCCTGCAAACCAAGCCATTCTCGCTGAACCTAGCATCTAGAGGTTATTTGGGTATATTCTATCGCTCTGATGTCATTGAGGAATATTAACTATGATCATTGTTGGCCATCGCGGCGTTGCAGGAAATTTCCCTGAAAACACTCGCTGCAGTGTTGAAGCGGCGATTGAATTGGGTTTGGAGTGGGTTGAAGTTGATATTCAGCCAACCAAAGATAATCACTTGGTTGTTTGTCACGACCACACTATCAACCGGTGTAGTAACGGCAAAGGTCGTATTGATCACTACACCTTAGACCAACTCAAGCAGTTCGACTTTGGCGCTAAATTCGATGCTAAATACGCCAACCAATCAATAATGACCTTGAGTGAATTGCTCTCCCTTGCAGAGGATAACCAACTTAAATTAAACCTCGAAGTGAAAGTGGACCGTCATCACGATCCAATGGCTGTCGTTCAGTTACTCGACGAGCAGCTTAAACAGAGTGGTACCAATAGTGACGACATCATCATTTCTAGTTTTAGCCCTCAGGTGATCCGCAACGTTAATCACCTGATGCCTCAATTCAGGCTTGCAGTTCTGTGTGAAAGAGTAACAAGCAAAATTGAGAATTTACTTAAGGAAGTGTCGGCATTTAGCTGCAACGCTAACTACAAATGGCTTAGTCAAACCAGGATAACTCAGTTACATCAGCAAGGTTATCAGGTTTGGAGTTACACAATTAATAACCCAAACGATCTTCGTCACCTACCCGATCTGGATGGTATTTTTAGCGACTATCCACAGCGATTTCTAACTCTCGCAGACTAGCCATACCTGTACAGTAATACTGTTCACTACTGGATAACCCTCTATCCAGTAGTGCGCCTGCTCACATTTTTTATCTAATCCCTCACGACCACGGCACCCAGCTCAAATCAAATATAACCAACACAATCAATAACTTAAACTCACAACCATAAATCTAAGCCATTTAAATCGTTTAAATTTCCCACAAAAAAGCTTGCTTATCCGAACGATAAAAACTACTGTATAACCATACAGCATGTATAAAGGAACAGTAATTATGATTCAGGCACACACTCAGGCGTTTTCAAAATACAATGTTCTTGCTCAACCTACGCAGCCAATGAACATCGATAACACGACATTAAGTCGCCTCGCTGGTCTTTCTAATCAGAAGCAGTGGATACTGTTTACTGCTGAGTGCCCTCGCCCGAATTATGATCAGTTCGCTTCTGGTCAGGTTAGCTGCAAAAAGATTATCCAGATGAAACCTTCGCAAACTCAATCAGAATTTGAGATTGTCATTAAAGCAATTCAATCAGGCAATGCCAGTGCTGTCGTTGCATCCAACAATATTTCTCCTGTAGAGCAAAGTTTGCTTCGTGACCACGCTCTTCAGTATCAGTGTGAAGTCTTTTTCGTTGAGGGCAGAGTTAACCAGTATCACTAACAAGCTCAACGAATACACTGTCAATTGCCCCTCTTTTAGAGGGGTTCTTTTTTATCTGCCTAGCACATTTAGTACTTCTCAATAAAAAATTAAGCAAACGTTTGCTTTTTCTCTGGCAGCGTAAAATAGTTCTGGTATGATGCGTTGGAAATCGGCTGCCAATGCAGGCAGTCGCCCACCTTGCTTAAGATAGGAATGTCGAAATGAGTCTCGCTGATCAAGTTCTTGCCGTAAACGATGATCTTCCAATTCGTACTGATAAACCCGTTCACAGTGGCAAAGTCCGTTCAGTCTACTGGCTGACAGAAGAAGACAGTAAACGCCTAATCAAAGAAAAAGGTTACGATGTTGCCCCTGATGCCCCTCTTGCCATCATGGTAATTAGCGATCGCATCTCTGCATTTGACTGTATCTGGCATGCTGAAGGTGGGCTTAAAGGCGTACCTGGTAAAGGCGCTGCCCTTAACGCGATTTCAAACCACTGGTTTAAATTATTTAAAGAGAATGGTCTTGCAGATAGTCATATCCTTGATATTCCGCACCCATTCGTCTGGATCGTTCAAAAAGCCAAACCAATTATGATTGAGGCGATCTGCCGTCAATACATCACCGGTTCTATGTGGCGTGCCTACGAAAAAGGTGAACGTGAGTTCTGTGGTATTCAAATGCCTGAAGGCCTTGAAAAAGACAAGCCTCTTCCTGAATTGCTCATGACACCGTCAACCAAAGGCATTCTTAAAGGAATCCCGGGGGTACCAGAAGCGGATGACGTCAACATCACGCGTAAAAATATCGAAGACAACTTCTCTGCATTTAACTTCTCTAAAGCTGGTGACATTGAGCTTTATGAAAAACTACTGCGTGAAGGGTTCGTGGTTATCAGCAATGCTCTGGCTGAAGTGGACCAGATTTTTGTCGATACCAAGTTTGAATTTGGTTACGTAGAAGACGCTGCAGGCAACGAAAAACTTATCTACATGGATGAAGTGGGTACACCAGATTCATCACGTATTTGGGATGAAGAAGAGTACAACCAAGGAAGAATTGTTGAAAATTCGAAAGAAGGTTTCCGTCAGTTCCTACTCAACCACTTCCCTGATCCAGACATTTTGCTCAACAAAGAGCGCATGGATGAACGTGAAGCACTAGCACGCGATAATGAATTGCCGCTGGATGCACTGCTGGATATCTCTAACACTTACCTGAACATCGCGGCAAAAATTACTGGCCAAGAGATCAAGCTGAGCGAGAATCCGAAACAGGAAATTATCGATATTCTGTCTCGTGACTACGGGCTAATCGATTAATCTAGACAGAACGATTAAGCCCCGGCCAGTGAATACTCGCCGGGGCTTTTGTCTCTTAGATTTCAGGTGCTACTTATCTTTACCCTTACCACCTTTATTACTGTTACCGCCGCCACGATTGCCGCCACCTTTGTTACTATTACCGCTGTTACCGCTACTGCTGCTGCCTTTATTGCTGTTGCTATTACCTTTGCCACGCGATGCAGCCACTCCTTCTACGTCGTCTTCACGATTCAGAAGCTCACCAGTGCCATTGCCCGGATTTGAATACTTAGCATGAGCATTAAGCTCTTCTTCAGTTACAAATCCATCTCTATCTTTATCAAATGACGCGAAGGCACTCAGTCCGCCCTCATCAGATTCCTCTTCCTCTTCTTCATCATCTTCCGTGGTGCCTCTATACGCATTGAACTCTTCAAGAGATATTTGGCCATCACCATCGGTATCAATGACACTCAGCTCCGGAGGAGTTTTGGTTCGATTATCATCGTCACCAACTTCTTCCTCTTCTTCAGCGTAAATATTAAAACTAAGCAGTGCCAACAGCACCGCAGCCCATGCCAGTCCCTTAAACATATCGTCTTCTCCTACCGCGTCCCCTGATACTATTTTAGTTTACGCAGACTTTTCTGCGTGATTTTCACTGGCTGCTATCAATTGAACACGTTAAGCGTTATAAATAGCCACTCGCGTCACCACTGGGATCAAAATGGACTACATCGCTCTCTCCCGAATTAGCTTAAAACACCTTACCGTTCTGCATGTCTTACTCAGCACACATAGTGTTACCAGCGCAGCTAATGTGTTGTGCGTGACGCCATCGAGTGTGAGTAAAACGTTAAGTCAACTCAGGTCGCAGCTTAATGACGAACTGTTTTACCGAGATAGCGGTCAACTGGTACCGACGCCTTTCGCTTTGAGTATCGCTGTTGAAATTCATAAAATTCTTTCCAGTATGAATGGCATTCTCCATCAAGGGGAGTTCCATCCGCAGCAGTTTGAGGGAACCATATCGCTCTCAATGCGTGAAAGCACGTTTGAACTGTTTGCGGCTAAGATTGCGGCGATCTCTGGTCAACTGGCGAATGCGCGAAGCATCAATATCTTTGCCAAAGAGCAACTCAGTTTTGATGCCTTAAATCGGGGCCAGGTCGATTTCATGATCTTGCCGCACGATATCAGCCAACCGCCAACCCGCAGTAGAGACTTGGTCTGGCAGCAAATCGCGGCCGATGAAATGATCTGTCTGATGAGCGCTGACCACCCACTGGCTGATAGACCTCTTTCCATCGATGGCTACCTCGCCTATCAGCATATTGGTATCTTAGATAAAGACTTATCCGAACCCTATTTTGAGCAGAATCTGACTCAACAACACGGTTCGCGAAAGATTGCAGTCTCAGTTGCAGATTTTGGCGCAGCGGCGGTTCTGTGCCATCACACAGATTACTTACTGACATGTTCTAAGATGTGGGCAGAAAATGCCCTCCAGGCGCAAAGCTTGGTAAGCAAACCTCTACCATTCGAGTATGGCAAAGTCGCCTACAGCCTGGTTTGGAATCAGGCAAGCCTGAACGATCCAGCACTGAGTTGGCTGCATAGTCAGCTAATCAGTATTGAATAGCTAGTTATAGGCAAAAATTGTCAGATTAAAGGACACACACCTTAGTTTACTTGTTCAAGTCTGGGGGAATGTAATGGTGTCTGTCCCTACTATTCCTTCTATTTTTGGTCCCTTCTATTTCTATTCGGATTCAGATCAACACCCTGCATGAGAGAGCCCCAAAGCTCACGTTAAACACAGAATACTCACTGACCGCTCCATCCAGTGCGCACTATACAAAGCGAGAGTTCTGCTCAATAACACAAGGAAGAAGAATACAAAAACAACCAAGCCGAGTACGGTAAAACATCACTGCACCATATCTTTTTAATAAGCAACCATACGCTTAATAAATAATATGTGACACTCTGCCAAAATAAATAAACATGATATTCATTCTCATTTATGGCTGATATACATTCCGATTTGGGAATGTTCCCAAATTAAAAGAATAGGAAGTATCATGAAAACGATAAAATTGCTTGGCCTACTGACACTTATTGCATCATCTGTTGCCTCTGCAAACACAGTCATTACTTTTCCCGGGGAAGATGAGTCGGTGTCAAACACACCAATAACTTTCCCAACGTCTTCAAAAACACCAATCACTTTTTACAATGGCTATACCATTAAAGATGGGATTTTCCGTTCAGAAGTAAACACATGTGTTGTTGAAGTCGATAATCCTGAATATGAAGCAAAACTTATTTGGGAAGGAAAAACGCCGAAGCTGCTTATCGTCGGTAACACCGACCCATTCCCATGTCGCGCAGGCTTTACCGAGCCTATGGAAGTTGACCTAAGCGCATTTTTACAAAGCACTCCAACGCATATCTTTCAATATTTGGAGGTAGCGAACCGTGTAAATATGCAGCGTAGCTTCTAACCATCACACTAACACCTACCAATCAACCGCCAGATCTTCGGATCTGGCGATTTGCATAGAGTCTCCGATCCAGCGTAAGTCTTTAGCCATCGCTCCAGGCTTAGATTGAGAGAAACCAAATGAGCGAGTGACTGATCCATTTCATATAAAGCTTGGAATTATATGCCACTTCACCGCCACTACAGACAGGGATGAACAGCGCAACACACATCACCGAGATTACAATGAATAACAAATCAAACACTCCCCCACACATTGCGATATTAGGGGCCGGAATTTCAGGTTTAGCGGCTGCACACGAATGTATTAAGAAAGGTTATCGCGTCACGGTTTACGATAAAATGCCCTCTACCGGAGGAAAGTGCATTGGCACGGTCCATCACGGCAAGGTGCATGAGCTTACACATCGACAGCTCTTCGCCAAAAACGTCCATCTCCTGTCGTTCCTACAAGAAATACCGACAGAAAATGGCACTTGCTTTGACTTCGTCTACCCCCAACAAAAAGTACAGTTTCACTGGGGCCAATCTGATAAAACAATGCAGTTTAAACGCGGCTATTTTTCACAGATAGACAAGCTTATCGACGACATGAAATCTGCCTATGCCATGCACTACGCAGGGGTTCCACTAAGTGATATTTATTGGTTCAAAACACGTTTGCAGAATTTACCCGACGATACTGAGTTACTCAAAACACCGCTTGAGCGCTATTTCGAGTTCAAGCAAAGACCAAAATTAGCTGCATTTTTACGCCCTGTCCTGCTTGGTTGGATCGGCGCAACGGACAACAGCCCTGCCCTCTCTGTTTTGGATTTGCTCAACAACAAAGAGGGGCCATTTCACTCCGATGCACCCAATGCTTACAGCTTGGGCTATCGACGCCCGATCTCAGAATCAGTGATAAATCCATTAACCGAACATTTACGCCAACAGTCGGTTCAGTTTAGGTTCGACTGTGAGATAGAGCGACTGATAAAAGATACTGGACAAGATAAGGTTTCCTATGCGCTTTCCAGCCAAGATGAAGTGATTGAGGCTGACTATTTTATCTTGGCGCTGCCGATTCATGTCACCCAATCGCTGCTTTCCGCTACCTCAGTGCAGTTCAGTTACCGATACGTTCTTAGCCACGGTTTTCAGTTTCACTTCACCACTTTGCCCGATAGATTGCGCGATAAAACCGTCGGTATTGTCATCGATTCACCGTGGGGCTTAAGTTATCATCTGACGCAACCAGAGCCAAACGGACTGTACTGCCTCTCCGTCACAGCCACCGACCTCAATATCGCTGTGGGCCCTGCATTTAACAAGCCGTTGCTCGCCTGCACACCACAACAGATTGAACAAGAGATCGTTACTCAGATTTTTGGTAATAGCGCGTTACTCAGCGCGTCTGGATATCAGGGTTTTCATGTCGGGCCTGGCTTATATTGGAAGGAAAAACACGCCGATGAGGCAACGTCGAGTCGATTCAGCGGTCCTACTGTCATCAGCGAAAACGGAGTGGCGCACTATTGGGTTGCCGATCACGCGCTAACCCATCCCGACGCTAACTGCCAAATTCCTATTGAGCTCGAAGGCTACCAAAACGTCTTGTTAGCGGGAGAATATCTGACTGATCCGCGCCAAACCTGGCGAGTTCCAGTAACTATGGAACGATGTGTAGAAACCGCCAAACTGTCGGTGGAATCACTAGAAAAACGCATTGCCGTCCATCGCAAAGAGGAGCCTTACCATGACGATGCGTAATCACCTTTCTGCGCTTTTGTTTTTCCTGTTGGCTTTGATCTATTTCAGCGGCTTCTACCAAGCAGTACAGTCATCGGCGATTTCCGCGGTGATCTTAACGCTGTTACTACCTGTGTTATTTTGGCCCTTAGTCAAACCGGTTGATAACCAAGCAGAAATCACTCGGATACTGCTTTTAGAAAGTGGCTTCAATCTGCTTTGTGTCGTCGCCCTACTTCATCTGCTTCCTTTAGAGCAGATGGATAAAGCGTTTATGGTGTTTTTTGCTTTACAGGCAGGTGGATTTTTATTGGTCCAGAGGCGCAAGAAAGCGTGGTTATCTTTCTCTGTCTCTTTGTGTTTGTCTATTGTCATCTTGGTATGGATCAGCCAAGGGGAGCAAACCCAAGTGCTCGACTCTGGGCAATTGCAGTTGTTTGGTACAGCGGTGCCGTGGCAATTAAAGGCGATTTACACCCTTTGGTTACTGCAATTATTGTTGGTCGAGTATCGTTATATTTTGCCTAAAGTGACCATACTGCTGGCTCATTTGGCCTCGCTGACCATTGCGCTGCAGGCAGAGGATTTCTTCCACGCTCGCATTGTCACCGCCAGCCATTTCTTGTTTTTGAGTCTCTGTTTTGATTTCAAAAACCGAAATTGGGGAGGCAGTGACTTTGCCACGCTACCATCCCTGGCCGCCCTTCAAAAGCCCAATATTGCCAAGTGGATTAACTACACCTGCCTAGGCTTGGCGCTGTTGTTCGCTTTGCTCGCTCTTTTAAACCTACGATGATTTATTCTCACTCACAGCAGACGCGCTGATGAAGTGGGCGAAAAGCTCGGACTGGAGATTGGGGTGTTTGGCTCACCCCATTATCTATGAGAGAGGCTTCGTTTGACTCATTACTGTACAAAAATGAGTTACGAAAAATTGAATATTAACAACTCATGAATAACTACAAGTATGGTAAGTCTAGCCGCAAAATAGCAGACTACTCATTTCTTTCAGTTTGCTTTATTAGTATTGATTTCAATTCCCGAACCTCTGCTTTGAGCTCATGCACCTCTTCTAAGATCTGAACCTCCATCTTACGCTCGTTAGAAGTGTCCATGATCCACGAGGCGAGAACCGCGGTAAAGCTACCAAACATACCAACGCCAGTCGTGATTAAAACAATGGCAACAATGCGCCCTTCTAGAGTCACAGGGAAAAAGTCACCGTATCCAACCGTCGTGATGGTGACGAATGTCCACCAAAACGCATCACCAGCGGTGTGAATATTGGCACCCGGCATGTCCTTCTCAAGATAGAGAATATAAATCGAACCAAACACCATCATCATCAATGAAGTGACCACCATAAAATGCAGTGACGTCGACGCTTTGTTCTCATTGATTGCATGAGAAATCATAGAGATAGATTTGATTGCACGGATTAGGCGAAATACACGAATCAAACGAGCAAACTGGTTCATCTCCATTAACGGAATACAAGAGATAAGGTCAAGCCAGCCCCATTTCATATATTCAAGCTTTGACGACGCTGCACGATACTGCTGCACAAAGTCGATAAAGAAGATCACGCAGATAAAGGTATCTACGTAAATCAATATCTGAAGAATTTCAGGCGGTAACTTAAAGATAAGTTCAACGGTTAATGAGACCACAACAAACAAAGACAGTAGTAAGACTGCCAATTGAAAGCTTGTGATTTGTTCCGGTACTTTTGGTCGATACATAATGGCAATCCAGTGAACCGCAAAGTAGGCTGCCATGCGGTTCAAGCAAAAGGGCTTAATCGAGCTATTGCCCGGCTTCTTGCTTAGCTTCTTGAGTCAGTTTTTTAAATGCGGTTCTCACAGGAATGAGGATCTGAGAGAACAGTGCGGCTCCCCATACGACATTGGCTACAATGGAAGGAACAAACGACACAATAGCAAGCGTCAAGAAGCAAAGTGCAATACCGATATAACGAACTTTCGCTGTTGCAAAACGGTGAGCAGTGCGAAGTTCAATAACGTTTTGAATCTGAAGCAAGTAGTACAGGTATGTCGCCAAGCCTAAACAACCAATCAACGCATATTTGAATGGGTATTGATCCATAAAGCTAATCTTCACTTCCGCTGACAGCGCAACACCTATCATGACAGCAGAAAGCATCAAGAACAGGTGAGCAACCGTCCACTTGATGAATGTTTTCGGCTCATTATCACGCGGCTTGCCATTACCAACAAAATCAAAATAGATCCAACATAAAACGAAAATAGAGAGACCACCAAACGTGTAATTAACAAACACATCGCCAACCACATCATCGATGCCCTTTTCTGCAAGAGTAATGACAAGCTTAAAAAAGCCCTCACCAGCAACGATAAGTAGTAGCAGTGCAAAACGTTCCGCCATGTGGCCAAAGCGCGGTAAGAATCGCTTGCTGTAAAATACACCAACTTTTGGCGCGACATACAACGCAGCTAAAACCCCCATCCCGGCAGCAAAGACCATGTAGCTATATGGTGCAGGAAGAAACGCACTAATAAAGAAGATGACTGAGCCAATGGCAAAGTTTCGTGACATGCGACTTGGTAGACAAGCCTCACTATCTTCGACCGTTTTAGCCCTGAAAAAGAGCAGTGACATAATCGCTCGGTTTATCGCGTAACCTATAGCAAAGTAAGCCCAACCAGCACCATCAATATGCACTATCGCTGATGACATGATCATAATGGTGATAATCTGCGCCGCCATAATGTAGCGGTGCTGGACATCGGTGCTGACATAAATGGAGTTAAAAAGGCTTAAGTCAAACCAGGCAACCCAGATCACGGTAAACAGTGCAGCAAAAATGGCAAAACCACCAAAGCCAAGATGATGACTTAAGAAGTTCCCAAGAACAAAAATCGATACCACATGGGCTAAATCGTAAAAAAGCTCAATCCAATGCACATGATCATTGCTGCTATCTGCATCAAGATGATGTTTTGGTTTACGCCACAATGGGTGTTTCTTGGCCAGATCCATATAGTTACGTCCTTTACAAAATCACTACGCTAAGCCGCATGTCTGTTCAGTATGGTAACCCCACCAATAATTTCAATTAGTATACTTTTGGTAACCTTTGACCGCCTACCCACTCATATCTCCACTCCAATCTAAAAAATTAAAGCTTTATTAAACATAGACTTAATCACAATTCAATCGAACTTCATGGTGGTTACTAAAAGTTAACTAATTGCACTAGAAATGTAGGTAACCATAATAAACCGCAAGACAGCGAAATCATTATTCGCTCTGTAAACATCCAAATATTGAAGGGTTAATATCATGAGTAACGTTCTAATCATTAACGCACACGAGCCATCTCCATTTTCTGAAGGCAAACTCAATGCGGCTTTAGTAGAGAAAGCTCGCACCCAGTTAGAATCAAAGGGTCACGAAGTTCACGTTGTCACAATGCAAGATGACATCGTAGTTGACGAGCAATTGGCGAACTTTGAGTGGGCAGACCGAGTAATACTTCAATCGCCTGTCAACTGGATGACGATTCCGTGGTCTTTCAAAAAGTACATGGATGATGTCTTCACGGCGGGGATGGGGGGTGCGCTGTGTGCCTTTGATGGTAGAACGCCAGAAGAACCAAAGAAAAACTATGGAACAGGCGGTACTCGTACCAACACGAAATACATGCTTTCTTTCACATTCAATGCGCCAGAAGAGTCATTTAATGATGAGAGCGAATACCTATTCCAAGGTCGCAGTGTTGATGACTTGATGTTCCACATGCACGCCAACTTCCGCTTCTTTGGCATGTCTGCACTGCCAACCTTTGCTTGTTACGACGTTATGAAAAACGCGGACATTGAGAACGACTTTGCTCGCTTTGAAGCGCACCTAGACGCGCACTTTTGAGGAGATTGTTATGAGTACTGAATTTACTTACTACACTACAGAAACAGCTCCTGAGGAGTCTGAAGAGCTTGTAGCGCAGTCAATAAAAGGCTTCGGTATGTTGCCAAACCTGCACGCTGTTCTCGCTGAAGCCCCGGCAACCTACGAAGCATACAATACTGCCTTCGACCTGTTTATGAAAAGCACAACGTTCAGCCCACTGGAGCAGCAAGTGGTCTTTATGACTGCAAACTTTGAAAACAACTGTCACTACTGTGTTCCTGGTCATACATGGATGATGAAGGCGGGCAAAATGCCAGATGAAGTGATTGAAGCATTGCGTGAAGGTACCGCCATCCCTGATGCGAAGCTGCAAGTACTGCATGATTTTACCAAAGCACTGCTTGATAACCGTGGCCATATCGGTGATGAGAAACTGCAAGTATTCCTCGACGCTGGCTTTACCAAACGTCAAGCGCTGGAAGTGCTGACGGGGTTGTCTGCTAAGCTTATCTCAAACTTCACTAATGCACTGGCACATACTGAAACCGATGCGCCATTCCAGAAGTTTGCGTGGACGCATCCTAGCGAGCGCTAAACTCAGTCAAGAACAAGCAAACACAACTTAAAGCACTGTTTGCCACGTGAGCACAGTGCTTTGAGTAGGAAACTCATATGAATAATACAATTAAGCTCGACATTATTAGCGATGTTGTCTGCCCGTGGTGCATCATCGGATACAACCATTTAAAAGCAGCGATCGAACAGCTTGGAATTGAAGATCGCATCGAGATTGAGTGGCAGCCTTTTGAATTGAACCCTGATATGCCTGCTGAAGGTGAGAACCTTCGAGATCACGTTGCTCGTAAATATGGCAGTACCGTAGAAGAAAGCAACAACGCGCGTATTCGTATCGCCAGCATTGGCGCGGAGCATGACTTCAAGTTTAACTACTTTGATGACATGAAGATGGTGAACACATTTGACGCACACCTTTTGCTTGATTTCGCCAAGAGCTTGGGCAAACAGACTGAACTAAAAATACGTTTATTTACCGCATTTTTCAGTGAACAGAAAGACGTCTCGGATCGTGAAATTCTCAAGCAAGAGCTAATCTCTGTAGGTCTTGACCCTGAGGAAGGAATGCGCTGGTTAAATGATGTGCAGCGACGCAACTCAATCCGTAGTTCAGAGAAACAATGGCAAAAAATGGGCGTATCGAGTGTGCCAACGGTGATTTTTAACAGAGAACATGGTGTTTCTGGTGCACATCCAGTGGAAGGTTACAAACAGATCTTAGCTGAGTTAATGGCTCAGGCGAATCAGCACTAGGTTACTAAAAGTATACCGGTTGCAACTTGTTTCTTAGTGCCTTATCTTTTTTCTAACTTGTTGTGACCTCAATCTCAGGAGCCCAGATGGCATACTCACAAAAACTCAAAGCGGGTGACGCTTTTCCTACATTAGAGGCAACAAAGCTTGATGGAACCAAAGTCAAGCTAGGTCAACCTCAAGGTGATGCAACATGGCAAGCAGTGTTTGTCTATCGTGGTAAGCATTGTCCACTCTGTACTAAATATCTAAATGAAATCGAGACCTATAAACAAGCATTTAGTGACTCAGGCGTTGATATTCTGGCTGTCTCTGGTGACTCGAAGCAACAATTGGAGCAACACCTAGAAAAGCTCGATATCAGTTTTCCAGTCGCTTATGGTCTTTCTGAGCAACAAATGAAGACTCTGGGGCTTTATATATCGCTACCACGTTCCGAAGCAGAAACCGACCATAACTTTGCAGAGCCAGGGTTGTTTGTCGTCAATGAACACGGCAACTTACACGTTGTTGACCTGTCCAATAACCCGTTTGTAAGACCAGAACTCGGTGCGCTGACCCGAGGTTTGGCATGGATTCGTAACCCAGAGAACCACTACCCTATCCGTGGCACGCTAGACTATTGAGCCTCCAGATCGAAAGGCAACAAGGCAACCATATTGGTTGCCTTGTTACGTTAAAGAGGGAGATAGATGAATGTTGCTCACGCTATTTTAGCTGCACATTGTTGCTTTCAGACCATTTTCTCAACTCATCGAGAATCGTTAACGCACTGCGTCCAAACTCGGTGAGTTCGTAACTGACTGCCAGTGGTTTTTCATTGAGCACACGACGTATTACCATGTTTTCACTTTCTAGTTCTTTTAGACGCTGGTCGACCATCTTCTTGCTTGCACCGCCCAACATTCTTGAAAGGTCATTGAATCTCACTGGACCATCTTTCAGGTGGTAGATAATTGAGCCCTTCCATTTTGAACCCAAAATCCTCATACCTTTTTCTATCGCACAAGGCTCGATACAGGCACCAACAACGCTCTTACGCCCTTTCGAATCAACTTCAACTTTTGCTTTCATACAGCCTCATGTCACTTTGAGAAGCTAAATAACGTAATTTATCAGCATTGATAATAAAAACGTCGCTCATAGTTATTGAACAAACACATCGAGTAGGTGTACGAGTGAGCACCTAATTGAGAGTGTCTTAGGGTATATTTTAGTTACCGAGAGATTGAATACAATCAGTATACTTTTAGTAACCTAGTTCACTTTCTTTGATGAACTCGGTTTTGCTGTGTTTCGTACCTGATTTGCTTACCTACGTTCTTTAGCTGCACCCCTCCCTTATTAAACGCCTTTTGGATAGCTGTTGAGACATGCTGTTGGCCTTCCCCCACTAAAAAGCTTGCTCTATCTTGATTCGTTTCGAATACGCAGACTATTTCTAAGCTTTGAGGAAACGAAGAGTAGTTGACCGTATGAGTCACCCAAAGAAAGCCATCGTAGCCTTTTAACGTATCTTCACAAACTTCGGTCAATACGCTTCTAATTAGATTCTCGACCTTTTTGTCTGATTTGCGCATGAAGCAAAATTCCTATTTAACATCTTCAATAAAGCTTCAGTCTACATTGTCTTAAACGAGATTGGATAATGGTATTCAGTCAACTGCCTGTTGACCAGATTACTCTTATGAAGGTTTGCTTTGTTGAAGACACATTTTGGGGCATATACCTTCTCGCGGTAGACCACCGCAATCAACAATTTCTGCCAAACGTAACAAGTGTTTACCATCACTAAACGCCCCAAACACACACCACCTGCAACACTCATTGGGTGATTGTCGCGCCGGAGGCGCTTTTACCGAATAGACAGGCGTGATTACGATGTAATGGAGCTCCTCTCTTCTATTCCCTCGCCCGTTTACGACAACTCGAAGACCGCTCGATTTAGCTGCAATTCGGATAAACTGTCGTAAAAAGCGTCTAATGCCAATTGCATCGTTTACCTGTCCACTCATGGACTTGTTCCGGCCATTTATGTTTTAGAGGGTTACACCAGAGCGAGAAATCAGCGGGTCTGAGCAGAAAACTAAGTGGCAAAACAAGAATAAAGGTTGCTATTGCAAAGAGCTTACTCCGACCTTCCTCTTGAGCGAGTTCAAAATTAACTCGCATCTGCCTTGGCTTATTGTTGATTTCATACCATAGCGGTTGTTCATCAGCCATATAACGACGAACATACTCCCAGTAGCCATATATGGGAACGTGAGTCCCCATATTGTGCAGCAAGCTGAGATATTGATGGCGTTGACCAGTTAAATCGGCGTTGACCGCGTGTTGAGGGTTAAGCCAGAGCATTAATTCATAGCCATCTTTTAATCGGCCATAACCCATATGGGTTTTCGCCACAATGACCGATATTTCACATTCTTGCCACGGAATGCGATAGAGCACTTTGTTGTGCCATACATAGACTTCCTGGTTTTTCTTATGAAAGCGTACCGGCATGGCGATGGGCTTAAATAAACTTAAGCCCATACAAATGGTGAGGATTGCCATAACGGTCATATCGACGTAACTGGGTGACCATGTATCTCCAGCGGTGTAGACCATCGAGGTTTTAATAACCAGCCAGAGCAAGGTAAAGAAAACCACCGCATACACATTTCCGCCTCTACCATGGACGGACTGAACTCGCATATCAATAAACCCTTCATGCCCCCCTGCAGAAAATGCTTCGAAAAACTCGCCTAAATCTTCGGTTTTCTCTTTAGCTACAGTGTGGTGCACCAAGGTTATTTTCTTATTCCCTGGATGAAGCGGCTCTTGTTGCATTAAATGGCCATTAGGGTAGTGATCCACGCCGTGTTGGGTAATATGGAAGTTGGGGGTAAAACCACAGTCTTCTGGCCCGACCCAATGATTGGGGCCGACTTGTCTAATCTCACTCATGATTTGTTTTTCTCTACTTCAAAAGATTCCAACTCAGTACTGCTGCGCCAGAACTCAAACCACTGTTGTTCATCACTTATGGTAATTTTCGGGTACTTTAATGAGACAGGATAACCAGCGGGATTATGGTAAGCGAGCGCCAGTTGATAAAAACGATAGTCTGTTTCCAGTTCGGCTTCATCTACCTCAAAGCTCAATGCAGCTGTATTTTCATTGAGCAAACTTATCTTGCCGTTAAGCTGATTGGTTTTCCAGCGGTTTTCTCGATTGTGACTGACCAGTAGATCCTTAGTGTCCTTGTCCGCATAGCCCTGAAGATAAACACTGACATCGCTGGTTAATGGCACAAAACCCGGCAGTAAGATATGCAGTGTAAAACGGCTCAGACCATCGGCTTGACTGACATTGATTAACTGTGGGATGGGTTTAAATAAATAGTCGCCAAATGCGGTCAACTCTTGTTGCATTACTTTAATCGCATCCTCTAGCTGGGGGTCCTGATCAAAAAGCTTCAGCCGTTGTTCCAAGGTGTTTAGATTGGACTTACCGTAAGCATAATCGCCGCGGCCCCAGAAAGAGCCCTTTAAAAACAGTTGGGTCTTATCGTCCATTAAGGAGGTCCGGATTATCTCTAGCGTCAGCGCTGTAACACCCAGCACAACCGCCGCCACCGCCATAACCGGCGCCGCAGCGGGCACCAGTGCCACCCAAGCACAATACGCCGCCATACCATTGACTAACAGTGTGACCCCTGACACCGCCGTGGCTAAGGCATTTTGATTACTAAAAGCGTCATTACCAAACTGATATCCACTGCCTAATACGGCAGCGGTGGCACCTACAATAGGTAGCCATCTAAATGTTATTCTAGTGGTCTCACTTACTATCCCAGATACACTCTCAACAAAAGCCACTGTTTTTGTAGAAGAGAGGTTCGATCGTTTCAACTGTGATGCCAACTTACTAGAGATTGACTTCCCAAGCAACTTAGCACCATCTTTTTCCATATACTTGGTAAATACTTGTTTACCACCGACTTGACCAAAGCGTGCCCCGGCAAATTGATCAAGAGCGGCAAAAGAACTGGTTATTAGTCCTAAATAGCCATTTGTCTGCTCAAGAAAAACTTTTAAGGTGCCGTCTTTTTCAGCCGTGCTGTTCATCTGTGTGGTGTTGTAAACCTGAACTAAAAAGAACAGCCCAACGGCGCTGCTTTGCACATTGGGGGTAAATACTTGTTCTGTTTTGCGATACAGCTTCATCAAGGCAGTTTTTTCACTTAAGAAGTCGTTGCCGTTAACCTGCTTAAGCCAATATTTAGCGTGTTTTTCTACAGTAGTGATTTTTTTTCCCGGGGCTGACGTCTGGTTGACCGCATACAGGTTGAGCGTTTGAGTATTGGCTTGTTGCTGTGGAGCGTTGGTGATATGCCCGGTTGCCGCATAGACCATCACGGCATACGAAGCCTCAATATCAAACATCACATCGCCCAGATTACTTGTTACCAATGGGAATTGATAGTTATAGCGGTATGTGAACAGGCTATAGGTTTCCTGCCAAAGTGCAGCCGTATTGCCTTCAAGACTTAATTGAACCAAAGGGGTGGCGATAGACTGTATCAGTCCATCAGTGGCCACAGTTGAAGGCATATCACCCGATTCGATCAGTCCGCTTCTAACACTGGCAATCGCTTCAATACTGGAATTACTGTTGGTCGTGCCGTTAAGCTCTTTTAGCCATTTAGAACCTTCTAACACCAATGGTTTGGCAAAGCCTAACGCAGCTAAGAAGTGCCCTCCTGCCCCTTTTTCCTGTTTCGGTTGCTCTGAGACCACAGCAAGCAAGGTTTTACTCCAGCGTTGAGCCAGTGCGAGGCCTTGATCGGTTGCCTCAAGATTGTTGGTCATCGCGAACAAGACGCTTTCTTTTAGCGCGATTTGTTCTTTGTCACTGTCATCTAACCAGGCAAGCGCGATATCTAGCTGTTCATGCTCTAACCAAGTCAACCAATCTTCAGACAGGGTTTCAAGCTGCTGCTTGAGTTTGGGCATGGCATCCTGGTAGTCCTTTAGGTAGCCTTCCATCTCATCAACGTGCAAGCACTCTTCTAACTCTTGCTTCCTGGAGGAACCTGCTGCCGCTTGGAGTTGATCCATTTCTTGATCACTGCGCTTACGGACAGAGAGTGCCGCGCCGTAATGACCAGTTGGTTGATATTGTGAGACTTTCGATGCGGCCTGTGTCATCTCGTTGTCGATGATGTGTTTGGTTAACTTTGCCATCTGGAGAGGATGTTGCGACGTGCTCAGACTCGACATGGTGAGTTCGTAAGCAATAGAAAACTCCCGGCACAGATCGGTGGAGATACCAATCGCATCAACCAAGCAGACCGCGTAGTTATTTTTAGGCGTTTGTGCTTCGTATGGCACTCGTATCCCATTGATATCAGAGACAGGCTCTAATGCAGGAAATGTCCATTTTAGAAAACTCTCTACCACTTGCGTATTGGCTAACAAGTTCTCTATATCATAAAGCGGTCTGGTATCTGGCGCATTACCTGCTGCAGCTTTTGCAAAGTCGATACGCTGACCAAGTTTGAGGATGGTATCAGGGTTGGCTTGTAAGTTTGATAATCTTAACTCTGATAGTGGCGTTATGCTCAGCCACATAGTGGCTTTTGCCTGCTGTTTTTGTTTTAGAATCGGTAAAGCAGACTCCACTTCCTTAGGCATCTCACCAAACACACAACGAGCATCTTGTGCTATACCCTCTTGATAAAGCACTTCGATAAGATATTGATCGTCCTCGTTATAATAGTAGACAGTATGATCGATGAGCTCTCGAGCAATATAATGATGTTCTTGCATATTGGGCAAGTCGACACCGACTGATAAGGTCTCAGGGAGTTTTGCCGAGCTATCCTTATCTGCCACCGCATAACGCATTGGTTTTACTGTGAACCATTCATCTCTTAGTGGGCACTCCTCGACGACGTTGTCTATCGGCTTTGAACCGGCAACGATTGCCGCATTGGTCGCAGGATCTGAAGTACCAGAAACAAGTACCGCATCCTCTGGGATATTAATGACATCACCAGCACGAATCTGATTCGGATCAGAAATGTTAGGATTTGCGTTCTGTATAGATTTTAAGGTTATGCCGTTTGCACGGGCGATACCGGATAAGGTATCTCCTGATTGAATTGTATAGTTCATGGATAGTTCTCCACTGAGTCTCGTGGATTTTGAGCAAGTGAGACAGATAATTGATTGGCTTGTTTTAAGCGTTGTTCTAAGGGAGTCTTAACGTCGTATAGACTAGCCGTTACTTCAGGATAAAGTGAGCTTTTCCCTAGCACATCGCCAAGTCGGCAAACGATATTGAGGTAATATGTGGCTAATTGTTCGTTGACTTGACCAAGCTGTTGTAAGTCAGCCAGTTGCTGCAAAACAAACGCGTGCGTTTGTTGCTTGGATGCCTGAAGTCTGTCAGGAAAATACGCTTCTATGTGCTCGATAAGCCGCCACGCTGTATAGGCTGTACTCGCGTCACTGACGCTTTGCCATTCTTCATCGTTAAACAACGCTTCCTTTAACACCTGAGGTGTCGCCGAAGTAGATTCCGCTTGCCAGTATTGTTGGTTAAAAACGTTTGGTAGCCACAAATGGGTCATTGGCCCCATCCAAGATTCAAAGCGTGTTTGTTGTGTTGATTTGAGTAAGTACAAGAAAATTATTGGGTCGTATAAGCGAGCCAGATTGTTTTCTAACCCGCTATGTTGACACAGAATGAGTTTCTTCCAGTGTGTTTCTAGATCACCTATAGAAGCGTCGGATTCGAAAATAACCCCATAACGGTAAGGCGCAGTGTCATGAGCCCAATCTTCGATCTCTTTTGACCATGTGACAAGGTATGGACCAAGGTCAGAGACTTTTTCCCAACGGCTGCCGAGTAATAAAGGGCGGTACTCTAGATGACTAGTTAGCTCTTTGCCTAATGTAGCAATGTTATATTCAAGCTTTGGCAGCAGCGCACCATCGAGAATCATCCAACGGGGTAAGCGTGTTTCCGTCGGAAGCTTGGTGGAGGAAACAAAGGTTATCATGACTGAGCATCCTCACAAGCGCGGCAAATTGGACTGCCCTTTCTTGCAGCCTCAAGAATCGTATTTCGTTGTTGCTCTGTGACAAGTGATGACTCTATCACAATAGGTTCCATCTCTTCCGGCGCTTGCTGCAGCTCTAACCCATTCGGTAGCGCTGCTTGCTGGCCTCTATACCCACTTCCGCTGCCCGGACTACCGCCCGAGTTCAGATTGATTTTTGGCCCAACAAGGCTAACGCCAGACGCGTCTATTTTTACAAAGCTGCCGCCAGCGTTGAGGGTTGTTTCAGAGCCAGCGTCTATCACCACTTTATTGCCAACCTTGATATGAATTTCATCACCTGATTGAATTGCGTGGAGCGCACCGACCTTTTGATGCAGGCTACCTTCAACAATCGAGGTGGCATCTTGTTTGACCAGAGTGCGACTCTCGCCGTCAACGGTTAAGTGGTGGTTATTCTTTATCTGAGTGAACTGGTCGTTATCAACCGTAGTGTGTTGATCGTGTTTGACATGAGTGGTCATATCATTGAGCACTAAGGAGTCAAAATCCTTCTGCGCATGCAGGTAGATTTGCTCCTTGTCTGCCTGATCTTCAAAGCTTAACTCGTTAAAGCCTTCCCCTTGGTGAGTTTCACTGCGCAGGACAGTTTTGGTTTTATTCTCTGGTAGAGAGTAAGGTGGCGTATTAGTCGCATGATAGGTTCGGCCAGTAATGATTGGCTGATCCGGGTCGCCATTTAAAAACGATACGATCACTTCGTGACCGATACGCGGAATGGCCATCATCCCGTACTGATTGCCCGCCCAGCCTTGCGAGACGCGTACCCAGCAAGAACGATGCTCTGGAGTATTCTCATAACGATCCCAGTGGAAGTAAACTTTCACCCGACCATGCTCATCACAGAAGATCTCTTCACCCTCTGGGCCAACGACCGTTGCGATCATCGGGCCGTCAACGGTTGGCTTGGTTTCTGGTGTCGCTTGCCAGTTGATATGACCTGGAATGGCTTGCCACTCATTTTTGTAGGTCGTCGCGCCGTGACCACTCTCTTCTTCCAGTGCCTGAGGCTGCTCACCGTGATGACTGACGCGAACCAGCAACCAATCGCGATTAAAGGTCCGATTGAGGTGGTCACTGAGGGTAAATTTGTAGCCTGCACGAATTAAGAACTCGTTGCTCTTACCGTCCGCTAGCTGAGCGTCGCGGCGCAAATAACTTAATCGGGTGCGTGTGAACGCGGTGCCATTTTGGTCGTCCTTATAACGCCCCGGAGCATCAAAGTGTGAGTAGGTCGGCTGCTGGTAATCCAGCTCAGCGCCCTGAGCCGACTGGCTAAATGAGTAGGCAGGCTTTTTAAAGCTGTAATCTTTAAGTTCAACCTCGGCGACACGGGCTTCAGATTGGTAGCGAAAGTGGCTAATGTATGGGGTTTCATACACGCCGCCTGACAAGGCATTGTAAGGGACAGGTTCAGCCAACGAAGGTAGTAGAGCACTGGAATCGCTGAAGACCAGAGTATGTTTTCCGGCTTCGTGGATAAAGCTGTAGACCATGCCTTCTTCCGCC